>NZ_JBLQGP010000011.1:0-148078 GCF_047806685.1 Thauera sp. WH-1 | reverse complement strand
TACATCGCTCACCACAACACTGACCCCAAGCCCTTCATCTGGACCAAGAGCGCTCGCGACATCCTGCAGAAGGTCATCCGCGCAAACAGCCGCTTAAGTTCCAAACAAAATGCAGCACTACACTAGTATAGGCATCAGGCGCCAATTGGGCCGCCCCGAGAGTTGGGCAGCGAGCTCTGCAGAATGGTGTCAGTCGTCACGGCAAAATTGACGGCGCGCCCGCCACGGCCTCCCCCCCGACGGCGAGGACGGGCAGGAGTGAGGGGGCGGACGCCGCGCCGGTGCCGTGCAGCGCCCGCGCCCTCAGGCCGGCCCGAACATCAGCTGGTCGCGGATCGGACTGACGTCCTGACCGTCCTTCATCAGCTGGAAGTACCAGGCGCCGTCCGCGGTGTCGCCGTACAGCACCGAGCCGACGATGCGGCCATCGCGCAGCACGAGGCGCTTGTACACGCCGCCCTGCCTGTCCTGCAGCACGATCTCCTCGGTGTCGGCACCGCCGCTGAAGTCGCCCGCGGAGAACACGTCGATGCCGGTGACCTTGAGCTTGGTCGAGGTCAGCGAGCCGGTGTAGCGGCCGATGCCGACATTGGCGAGGTGGTTGGCGCACACCTTGCCCTGCTCGAACAGCGGCGCCACCAGGCCGTAGGCGATGCCACGATGGGCGACGCACTCGCCGACCGCGTAGATGCGCGGGTCGGTGACGGTCTGCAGCGTGTCGGAGACATGGATGCCGCGCATCCGGCCCCTGCCGCAGTACAGCCCGGCGGACTCGGCCAGCACACAGTTGGGCCTGACTCCGGCCGCGACCACGACCAGATCGGCGGCGATCTCCATGCCGTCCTTCAAGCGCACCACACCCACACGCCCTCCCTGCGCTCCGCCGCCAGACTCGGCCTGCGTACCGCGTGCCGGCAGCAGCGCCTCGGTCTGGCGCGCGAGCAGGAACTTCATGCCCCTGGCCTCGAGCGAGGCCTGCAGCATGTCGGCCGCCACCTTGTCGAGCTGGCGCTCCATGATCCATTCGCCGAGGTGCACCACGGTGACGTCCATGCCGCGCAGCATCAGGCCGTTGGCCGCCTCGAGGCCGAGCAGGCCGGCACCGATCACCACCGCGTGGCGGTACTGGCCAGCCGCCGCGATCATCGCCTCGGTGTCGGCGATGTCGCGGTAGCCAAGCACGCCGGGCAGGTCCTTGCCGGGGATGGGCGGGATGAAGGGGGTGGAGCCGGTGGCGAGCAGCAGGCGGTCGTAGTCGGCCTCGATGAGGCGGCCGTCCTCGCCCTCGGCGATCACCTTGCGCCGGAGACGGTCGATGCGGGTGACCGTGCTGCCGGCGTGCAAGGTGATGTGGTTGTCGCGATACCAGGCGAGATCGTTCAGCATGATCTCGGGCAGCGTCATCTCGCCCGCCAGCACCGGCGACAGCAGGATGCGGTTGTAGTTGCCATGCGGCTCGGCACCGAACACGGTGATGTCGTACAGGTCGGGAGCGAGCTTGAGCAGCTCCTCGATGGTGCGCACGCCGGCCATGCCGTTGCCGACGAGGACGAGTTTCATCTTCTTCATGCCTGTTCTCCGCTCACGCCCGCCGCACCGCGGCCGTCTGGCTGGCACCCGCCGCGGCGCGCGCGCGCGCGTTGGCGATCGGCTCGACCTTGCGCTGCTTCTCGTAGAGGAAGCTCAACACCTCGTGGCGGTAATGGGTGTAGCGCGCGTCGTCGGCGAGCGCGAGGCGGTCACGCGGGCGCGGCAGCTCGATGTCGAGCACCTGGCCGATGGTGGCCGAGGGGCCGTTGGTCATCATCACGATGCGGTCGGACAGCAGCACCGCCTCGTCCACGTCGTGGGTGATCATCATCACCGTGTTCTGCAGCTCTGCCTGGATGCGCATGACCTCGTCCTGCAGGTGGGCGCGGGTGAGCGCGTCGAGCGCGCCGAAGGGCTCGTCGAGCAGCAGCACCTTGGGCTCCATCGCCAGCGCGCGGGCGATGCCCACGCGCTGCTTCATGCCGCCGGAGATCTCCGCCGGCAGGCGGTCGAGGGCGTGGCTCATGCTCACCATGTCGAGGTTGTGCAGGATCCAGTCGCGCTGTTCGGCCGCGCTGCGCCGGCCCTTGAAGATCTTCTGCACCGCGATCTCGACGTTCTGGTAGACGGTCAGCCAGGGCAGCAGCGAGTGGTTCTGGAACACCAGGGCGCGGTCCGGGCCGGGCGCATTGACCTCGCGGCCATCGACGATGACCCCGCCCGAGGTGGCGCGCAGCAGGCCGGCGACGATGTTGAGCACGGTCGACTTGCCGCATCCCGAATGGCCGATCAGCGAGATGTACTCGCCGCGCTGGATGTCGAGGTTCACATCCGCGAGCACCGGGTTGGTGAGGCCGCCACGGCTGAACGCCATGTCGACGCGGGAGATGCTGAGATAGGGCTGGCTCATGATCAGGGACTCCTCAGGCGGGGGTGGTGCCACGGGTGACGCGCTTGCCGACCCAGGCGACCAGGCGGTCGAGCAGGAAGCCGACGACGCCGACATAGACGAGGGCGAGGATGATGTCGCTGACCAGCGACGAGTTCCACGCATCCCAGATGAAGAAGCCGATGCCCACGCCGCCGATCAGCATCTCGGCGGCGATGATCGCCAGCCAGGACAGGCCGACGCCGATGCGCAGCCCGGAGAAGATGTAGGGCGCGGCCGCCGGCAGCATGATCTTCCAGAAGTACTCGACGCCGTTGAGGCGGATGACGCGGGCGACATTGCGGTAGTCGTCGGGGATGTTGCGGATGCCGACCGAGGTATTGATGATGATCGGCCAGATCGCGGTGATGAAGATGACGAAGATGGCCGACGGGTTGCTGTCCTGGAAGCCGGCCAGCGAGATCGGCAGCCAGGCCAGCGGCGGCACCGTGCGCAGTACCTGAAAGAGCGGATCGAGCCCGCGCAGCGCCCAGGTGGATTGGCCCACCAGCACGCCCAGGCTGACCCCGGCCACCACCGCCAGCAGGTAGCCGTAGGCGACCCGCTCGAGGCTGGCGAGGATCTGCCAGGCGAGGCCGACGTCGTTGCCGCCGTTGTCGAAGAAGGGCTGGGTAATCAGCTCCCAGGTGTCGGTGACCACCTGGCTGGGCGGCGGCAGCGCCGCGCCCGGGCGCCCGCATAGCAGTTCCCACACCGCGAGCAGCAGGCCGATGACGACCAGCGGCGGCAGCACGTGGTTCATGAAGTAGGCATGGGCCGTGCTGGCGCGCGCGAGCAGCAGGGAGGGCGGCGCGCTGGCCGGCGCGGGTGCAGCGATGGAATGGGTGTTGTCCATGACGGGCTCCTGTATAGGTCGGACCTGGGGGCCAGGCCCGGTTGATCCGGTCTCAGCCGCGCACGGCCTTGATGGCGAGGCTGTCGAGGTAGGCCATCGGGTTCTCGGGGTCGAAGACCTTGCCGTCGAAGAAGGTCTCCAGCCCGCGCGAGGTCGAGGCCGGGATGTCGCTCGCCGCCACGCCCAGTTCCTGCGCCGCCTGGCGCCACAGGTCCTCGCGATTGACCTTGGCCACCCAGCCCTTCATGTCGAAGTCGCGTGGCAGGTAGCCCCAGCGGATGTTCTCGGTGAGGAACCACAGGTCGTGGCTCTGGAAGGGATAGGAGGCCTGGTCCTTCCAGTAGCGCATCTGCGCCGGGCTGTTCTCGACCACGCGGCCGGTGCCGTAGTCGAAGTCGCCGCGCATGCGATCGACGATGTCCTCGAAGGGGGCGTTGATCCAGCGCCGCTTGGCGCAGATGCGCGCCACTTCCTCGCGGTTGGCCGGGTCCTCGCAGAACATCTGCGCCTCCATCACCGCCTTGAGCAGCGCCTTGGTCGCGTTGGGGTTGGCATCGACGTAGTCGGCGCGCATGGCGAAGGCCTTTTCCGGGTGGTTGTGCCACAGCTCGCCGGTGGTGTTGGCGGTGTAGCCGATGCCCTGGTTGATGAGCTGGCGGTTCCACGGCTCGCAGACGCAGAAGGTGTCCATGCTGCCGACCTTCATGTTGGCCACCATCTGCGCCGGCGGCACGACGATGGTGGCGATGTCGCGCGTGGGGTCGATGCCGCCGGCGGCCAGCCAGTAGCGGATCCACATGTCGTGGGTGCCGCCGGGGAAGGTCATCGCCGCGTTCACCGCCTTGCCGCCGGCGCGTTTGGCGGCGAGCGCATCCTTGAACGCGCGGGTGTCCACACCGACCTTGAGGTCCTTGTACTCGTTGCCCACCGAGATGCACTGCCCGGCCAGGTTCAGGCGGGCGAGGATGTACATCGGCACCTGCACGTTGTTGGCCGTCATCGCCCCGCTGCTGATCAGGTAGGGCATCGGGGTGAGGATGTGGGCGCCGTCGATGCCGTTGCGCGCCGAGCCCAGCACCAGGTTGTCGCGGGTGGTGCCCCAGGACGACTGCTTGAGCACCTCGACCTCGGTCATGCCGTGCTTGGCGAAGAAGCCCTTCTCGTCGGCGACGAAGAGCGGTGCGGCGTCGGTGAGCGCGATGAAGCCGAGCTTGGCCTTCGTCGTCTCCAGCGCGCCGCCGGCGGCCCGCGCCCGTGCGGACCAGAATCCGCCCACCATCGCCGCGCCAGTCAGCGCGGCGGCGCTACGGATGAAGTCACGACGGCTGAATTCCGACTGCTTGATGACCTTGCTGCCCATGATCGACTCCTGAATATGAACCGCTGAAAGCAACAAGGCGCCCATCCCCGCCTGCGCGTGCGCTGGCCATGGATGGACGCCTTTGTCCGGGATGCGACAGCCTTGGGCTGCGCCGTGAGTCTCGAACCGCCTTTGGTTTCGCCTCGCTTCCGACTATGCAGAACTCGTGCCAGGGCATGAAAGGCCGCCTGATCCCTTGCCGCCGGCGGGTTTCGGCCGCAAGGCGGGGCTGGCACCGCCTCCGGGCAATGCACTGCTGCAGTGCAACACAAGCAGGGCGCGCACAGCCCCGGTGCGCTTCAGGGACGCTTCACGACCGCCCCGGGGAGCAACTCGGCCATCGCCAGTACGGCCTGGGCCACGTCGACGAGGCGGCGGCCCTGGTTCATCGCCGTCTGCCGCAGCAGACGGTAGGCCTCCTCCTCGCTCAGGCCCTGGTGCGCCATCAGCAGGCCCTTGGCGCGCTCGATGAGCTTGCGCTCGTCGAGCGTCGCGCGCACCGTCGCGAGCTCATCGCCCATCGCCTGCAACCGGCGCGACTGCGCCTGCAAGGTGTCGAGGATGGAGCGCGTCAGACGGGGGCCGAGGCCGTCGCCCCCCCGCAGCACGCCCTCGCCGCCCTCCCAGCCCGCCTCGCCGCCGGGCGCGGCGGGGTCGCCGCCGACCAGCACCGTCAGCGGCGCGGGTGCATCGGGCTGGGCGCGCAGCGCCTCGAGCATCGCCTGCTGGTCCTCGAGCTCGGCCCGGGTGGCGGCAATCTTGCGCTCGCAGGCCTGCTGCAGACTGGTGGCGAGATGGGCCTCGACCTCATGGATCTGGTCCAGGCGCTGCGAGCAGCAGTCGAACCAGACGTCGGCCAGCGCGCCGTCGAGTGCGGCGGCGGGCGCGGCGGCCACCAGCTTGCGGCGCAGGCGCTCGAGCTCGCTCAGCGGCATCGTGGCCTGCAGCGCGCGCCACTGCGTCAGGACCTCGTCCGCACAGAAGGCCTCGAAGCGCTCGAAGCATTGCTCCTGGCTCTCGATCAGGTGCACCAGCTGCTGCATCTCCTCGCTGCCGATGCGCCCCGCGGCAAAGGCCGCCGCACCGGCGGCGCGCTCCTGCCCGGCGAATTCCTTGCCCTGCATCAGGTTGAAGAGGCCGACCAGCGGCCGCGACACGGCCGGGTCCACGGCGACATCGGCCGCCTCGAAAACCAGGGCGAGCAGCGCCGCGACTGCCCTGTTGTAGCGTCGCGTGGCCTCCTGCGCGCTGCAGGCCTGCGCACGCACGGCCTCGCGCAGTGCGGGCAGCTGGTCAAGGGCATGGACGGCGACGGCGATGCGGGTGAACAGGCGCACGCCCCCGGCGAGCGCGCCTTCGCGCTGCTCGAGGCCGTCGAGCCAGTCGCGCACCCCCACTTCGGCCGCAGCGCTGGCGGCGATGCGCTCGTCAAGCTCGGCGCCGAAGCGCTGGCCGGCCGAGGCCAGATGGACGTTGCACGCGCCGCGCTCGCGCTGCAGCCGATGGACGAGTTCGCTGAGTTCCTGCACCAGTTCGCAGGTGCGCGCGAGCTGCTCGAGTTCGTCGATTTCGCAGCGGCGTGCCGCGACCAGAAAGCTGAGCGCCGATGTCATGCGGGGTTCTCCATGATCCTGCCTGAGGCTGCGGCCGGGTCGACCGCCATCGATTTCAAGCAAGAGTCGTGCAGAGGCGCGCGAGGACGTGGCGAGCAGCGGACGAGCAGGTGGGCGAGGAACGCTACCCGCGACGACCTGCGGTTAGTCGCCGCGCGTCCGCGGCAGGGCGCCGATGCCGGCCAGCAGCCCCGCGACCACGGCCGGGGCGGCGAGCAGTGCCCGGTGCACCTGCAGCAGCCGCGCCCCCGCCTGCAGCCGCGCGCGCGCCACGCGAGCCGAGTCGATGCCGCCGACGCTGATCAGGCACACGCGCGGTCCGAGCGCGGCCGACAGCTCGGCCAGGCGCGCGCAGGCACGCTCCGCCGCCCCTTCGGCGCAAACGAGCAGGCCATCGGCACCGGCCTCGACCAGCCGATGCGCCCAGGCCAGGCGATCATCGCCTTCCATCCACGCCGCCGGCAGCTTCGCCACCAGGGCAAGGCGGCGCGGCCGCACGAGGCGCTCGCGCAAGGCACCCAGACCGGCGAGCAGCTCGACCAGCTCGGGCGGCCCCACCGGAGCACGGGCCGGGTTGAGCACCACATAGTCGGTGCCCGCATGCCATGCCGCCAGCGCGCGGCCAAGCGCCTCGGCGCCGTTCGCTTCCCCGTACGGCGGCACGAGCAGGCTCAGCCCACGACGAGGCGGCGGCGCGACACGCCCACCCCCTGCCTCGTCCCGCCGTGACGCGGCGGGCGGGAACAGCGGCCTGCAGCCGGCGAGCGCCGCGCCGAAGCTGCCGCGCTCGATGCCGCCGATGCCGAGCGCGGCCGCATCGGCGAGCAGGCAGCCGCGCCGATCGAAGCCGGCAGCAAGCAGCAGCGGGGAGGCGAAGCTGAGCCCCATGGCCTCGAGCGCGGGGCGCGCTGGCGCGGGCGCGGCCCCGCGCGGCATGCCGGAGCGGGCCGCAGCGGCGGCGGCAGGCGTGGCGGCGGCGCCCAGGCGTGCCAGGCGCTGCACCGCCCAGCGCGTGCGCAGCGCGCGCGGCGTCAGCGGCGTCAGCGGCCGCGGCGTCATGAGGGCACGGCCGCTGACGCCGCGCGCCGCGCGCCCCCCAGCGGCCGGCGGCGGGCGAAGGCCTCGAGGAAGGCGGCGAGCGCCTCGACCGCTGCATCCGCCAGGCCGTTGTAGACGCTCAGGCGCACGCCGCCACGCGCCGGATGACCGCCCAGGTCGCGCAGGCCGGCGGCCTCCGCCTCGGCCAGGAAGCGCGCGCACAGCGGCGTATCCGCAAGCTGAAAGCAGGGATTGACGCGTGAGCGCCAGCCCGCCGGCGCCAGCGGACGGTAGAGCCCTGTCGCCTCGCCGCTGGCCATGGCCGCCGCCAACAGCGCATCGCGGGCTTCGAGCCGCGCCGCCATCGCCGCCACGCCGCCGGCGGCCTCGATCCAGTGCAGCATGCGATGGGCGACGAACACCGCCAGCACCGGCGGCGTGCACAGGCGCGAGTCCGCCGCGGCCTGCGCGGCGTAATCCATCACCCGTGGCGTGTCGGCGCGGGCGCGACCGAGCAGCGCGCGGCGAACGACCACCAGGGTGAGCCCGGGGGTGCCGATCGTCTTCTGCGTACCGGCATAGATCAGGCCGAGCGCGCGCCAATCGAGCGGGCGCGTCAGCAATTCGGACGTCAGGTCGGCGACCAGCGGCGCGGCACTGCGTGGCAAGACCGGGAACTGCAGGCCGTCGGCGGTCTCGTTGGGGGTGACATGGACATAGGCGTAGCCGGCCTCGCCCTCCGTCGCCGCCGGTGGCGGGAGCGACAGACCGTGCTGCGGATCGCTCACCAGCGCTTCCACGCCGAGCACCTTCACCCGCCCCAGGCGCTGCGCCTCGGCGAGCGCGCGGCGCGACCAGTGCCCGCTGTCGATGTAGAGCGCCTGGCGCGCGCCGGCGGCGACACCACCGCGACCGGGTGCTGGCGCACGGGCCTCGTCGCCCTCGTCGAGCAGGTTCATCGGCAGCAGCGCGAACTGCGCACTGGCGCCGCCGGCCATGAACAGCACCGCGAAGTCGTCCGGGATCGCCAGCAGGCGGCGCAGGCAGGCCTCGGTCTCGGCCTGCAGGCTGCGGTAGGCGAACGAGGTGAAGGGCAGGCTCAGGATCGAGCCCGGTCCGGGCCGGCAGGCCGCGGCCACTTCGTGCGCGACCTCGCGCGGCAGCGGGCCGGCGGCGGCCGAGAAGCTGAAGCCGGCCTGCGCCCGCCAGGCGGCAAAGGCCTCAGACATAGAGCGCCAGCCCATGCGCGCCGCTGGCCATGAAGAACAGCACCGGGATCGACAGCATGGTGTTCACCCGCGCCGACAGGAAGGTGATGCGCGAGCAGCGCAGGCGCTCCTCGAGCGGCGCCGGCACGAAGCCGAGCACCCGCTTCTGGTGCGGCCACAGCACGAACCACAGGTTGCACACCATGATCAGCGCCAGCCAGATGCCGACGCCCAGCGGCACCAGGCTGCCCTGCAGGCTGAGCGCCTCGGCCAGCCAGCCGCGCTCCGACAGCATCGCCAGCCCGCTGCCCAGCACCACCAGCGAGGCATAACGGAAGGCGCCATGCTCGCGCTGCATCAGCGCACGCTGGCGCGGGCTGTCGGGGTCGGACAGGTCGGCCGCGGTCAGGGGCACATAGCGCGAACGGGTGACGGCGGTGGCATAGTTGTGCCCCACCCACACCAGCGCAGCGAGAAAGTGCAGCCAGCGCGCGGCGACTTCGAACAGCATGTCCATGGTCGGCGCCGCCTCACATCACGAGGCGCAGCAACAGCGCCAGGGCCGCGGTGAGGGCGACGCCAAGGCCCACCGTCACGGCAGCGGAATCGAACACGTGCAGTAGCCAGTCAGACATGGCCGCACTCCACGGTGGCAAGGGCCAGATCCTCGCGCGCCGGCGCCGGTGTGGCGCAACCCGCCGCGCTGCCGCAGCCGCCAGCGGCGCCGAGCAGGCGCGAGTTGCCCTCGTTGCGCAGCACCAGCGGCTGGATCCTGCGCGCGGGGGACTGCGCCTTCTCGATCGCCGCGGTGATCAGGTGGTGATGCGGCGAGCGCGAGCAGGCGGGGTCGGTGTTGGCGGCATCGCCGGTGAGCAGGAAGGCCTGGCAGCGGCAACCGCCGAAGTCCTTGTCCTTCTCGTCGCAGCTGCGGCAGGTCGGGCTCATCCATTCGTCGCCGCGGAATTTCTGGAAGGTGGGCGATGCGTTCCACAGCCAGGCCAGGCTGTGGTCGCGCACCGAGGGGAAATCCAGCCCGTCGATGATGCGCGCCTCCTGGCAGGGCATGGCGGCGCCGTCGGGGGCGATGGTGAGGTGGATCGCGCCCCAGCCGTTCATGCAGGCCTTGGGCCGGCCCTCGTAGTAGTCGGGAATGACGAAGTAGATCGTCATGCGCTCGCCGAGCCGTTCGCGTGCGGCCTGCACCGCGCGCTCGGCCGCCTGCAGCTGCGCGCGGGTCGGCAGCAGTTCGTCGCGGTTCAACAGCGCCCAGTTGTAGTACTGGATGTTGGCAAACTCGAGGTAATCGACGCCGATGTCCGCCGCGAGCGCGAGGATGTCCTCGACTTGGCCGATGTTGTGGCGGAACACCGGCACGTTGAGCACCATCGGGAAACCGTGGGCCTTGATCAGGTGCGCGACCCGGATCTTGAGGTCGAAGGCGCGCGCGCCGACCAGGGTGTCGGTGAGTTCGCGCTCGCTCGACTGCAGCGAGAGCTGGATCTGCTTGAGGCCGGCGGCCTTGAGCGCGAGCAGGCGCTCTTCGTTGAGGCCCACCCCGGAGGTGATCAGGTTGGTGTAGTAGCCGAGCGCGCTGGCCTCGGCGACGAGCTCCTCGAGGTCGTCGCGCAGCAGCGGCTCGCCGCCGGTGAAGCCGAGCTGCAGCGCGCCGAGCGCGCGTCCCTCGCGCAGCACGCGCTTCCACTCGTCGGTGGACAACTCGGCCTTGCCATCGCGGGCATAGTCGACCGGATTGCTGCACCACGGGCACTTGAGCGGGCAGCGATAGGTGAGCTCGAGCACCAGCCACAGCGGCTTGCCCTGCCCGTCAAGCCTGACGACGGATCCATCCTTTGGCACGGAACACCTCCAGGAATTTGTATACGCCCTCGGCGACGCGCGCGTCGTCGCCCGGGTAGCGCTGCTGCAGGTCGGCAATCAGCTCGGCGACGGTGCGATTGCCGTCGCAGCGCTCGATGATGTCGCCAGCGGTCTGGTTGAGCTTGACGATGCCCTCGGGGTAGAGCAGGACGTGCGAGTCCTGCGTCGGCTCCCAGCGGAACAGGTACATCGGGTTGAGCGCGTAGCGCTCGTCCGCGTCGGGCGGGTTCGGGGTCGCGGTGGCGGTCATGCGGGCCTCGGCTGCGGGTTGGCAGGCCCCGGTCCGCCCGCGGGCGGCCGGGCTCGCAGGCGTCAGCGCACGTAGACGTAGGCGGTGACTTCGAAGCCGAGACGGATGTCGCAATACGCGGGGTCGGTCCACTGCATGATGGGTCTCCTCTGGAATGATGGTGGGCGAACCGGCGCGGCGGCCGGTTCGTGGCCATCATCGCCTGCGAGCCGCGCAGCGGGATCCGCAGAATCGGGGTTGGGCCATCGGCAGGATCGCGAGCCCGCGCTCGCGGAAATCATGATTCTTCAGCAAGCTGCACCGGCGTTGACCTGGGTCAACGCGCGATAGGCTGCACCTGGCGGATCGCCTCGGCCAGTTGCTCGCCGGCAGCGTCGGCCGGCCCGCGCCAGCCATCGAAGTGCAGCAGCTCGGTCAGCGGCATGCGCTTCAACCAGCCGGCGCTCTCCAGCTCCGGGCGGGCGTGAAAGTCCTTCACGTAGCCGATGCACAGGTAGGCGATCGGGATGATCTCGGGCGGGATGCCAAGCGCCTCGCGCAGCGCCTGCTCATGCAGGATGCTGACCCAGCCCACGCCGAGGTTCTCGGCGCGCGCGGCGAGCCACAGGTTCTGCACCGCGCACACCGCGCTATAGATGTCCATCGCGCCGATATGGGTGCGGCCGATCACCACCGGGCCGTGGCGGCGGCGGTCGCAGGTGATGCACAGGTTGAGCGGCGACTCGAGGATGCCCTCGAGCTTGAGATTGCGGTAGGTGGCGCGCTTGCCCGCGTCGAACATCTGCTCGGCTTCGGCATGGGCGGCGAGGAAATCGGCGTGGATCCGCGCGCGCACCTCGCGCGAACGCACGAGGATGAAGTCCCACGGCTGCATGAAGCCGACCGAGGGCGCGTGATGGGCGGCGGTGAGCACGCGCGCAAGCACCGCGTCGGGAATCGGGTCGGGGCGGAATTCGCCGCGCACGTCGCGGCGGGTGTGGATGGCGCGGTGCACCGCGTCGCGCTCGGCGGCACTGAACTGCGGGTCGGTCTGGAAACGGGTAGGCGCGTCGTTCTCGAAACGCTCACGCGCGTTGTCGCACAGCGGCGCGAAATGCGCCTGCGTCGGGCTGCTCATGAAGTATTCCCCTTGTCGTCGAGCAGGAGACAGCCGCCGACCAGGCGGCTGTGCAGAACACTTCGAGGCCGGTCTTCCGGCTACGGATCCTCTCGTCCGGGCGCCTTCCCGGTCCTTGCGGACCAGTGGCTGGGCGAACCTTGCCCGGACAATCCCCTTCACGGCGCTGGGCGCGCGGCGGATTGGCACCGCCTTCCCGATTCTCCCGCGCTGATCGCGGGCACCCCGAAGCAATACAGGGCGGATTCTAGCGGGAGCGCCGCCCGGCGGGTCGGATTCGTGGCGCAGTGCCCACCCCACGCTCCACCCCACACCGCCCCTTGCCGCGCGTGGCCGACGCCTGCCGGTGCGGGCTCAGAAGGACGAGCCGGGCTGCTGCAGGAAGGCGGCTTCGTCCGGGCTCGTCTCGCGCCCCAGCGCGGCATTGCGGTGCGGAAAGCGTCCGAAGCGCTCGATGACGGCCAGGTGGCGGCGGGCGTAGTCGACATAGCCGTCGAAGCTGGCCTTGGCGTGCGCCGGCACGCTGGCGGCGAGCTGGTCGAACAGGCGCACGGCTTCACGCTGGTCGCCCAGGTCCTCGGAATGTTCCAGCGGCAGGTAGATGAAGACCCGCTCGACCGCGCGCAGCGCCGTGTCCAGCCCGAGACGCAAGCTCTCCTTCGCCCAGCGCAGGGCCAGCACGTCGAAGGCGAAGGCCGCCGCCTCGCCGCGCCAGATGTTGCGCGGAAACTGGTCGGTCAGCAGGATCAACGCCAGCCGCCCGCGCGCATCCCTGAGCCAGGCGTCGAGTTCGCCACCCGCCGCGCGCGCGACCCAGGGCGCGAAGCGCTGCCTGATCTGCGCATCGACGTCGGCCTGCTTGCGCCACCACAGCGCCGACTGTTGCGCAATCACCGCATCGTCATCGGCGGCGGTACCGAACCAGAAGGCGTGGATCGTATCCGGGGTTTCCATGCGGGCCTCCCAGGGCCGAAGGCGAGGACTGGAAGCATAGCCCACGTGCGCGGCGGCCTGCATTCGCACCACCCTGGTGAGCAGCGGCACCGTTGCGGTGCATCATTTGCCCCCGAGTGCGCGCCGCCAGGGCGAGAACGGCCTGATCCAGGGCATCTGCACCCTGGCACGGTCCCTGCTTTACTGACCCATACCTGCGCCAGCGACGACGCGACGCAGGGCAGCCTCCGCCAACGCCGGTGGGGGCCGGTGGCTCGCGATGCGCGATCCGCCGGCCAATTCCAACCGATGTCGAACCGCGTCCTGCGGGGGCCGTCATGCTTGAGCCGGGCAAGCCCGTGCCCAGGTGTCACCAGGCCGTACGCAGGGCCGAATGAGTGATACCAGCATGAAGATCGTTCTCGTTGGCCATGGCATGGTCGGCCACAAGTTCCTCGAGGAGCTCCGCCAGCTGCAGATCCCCGCTGCGGAGGTCACCGTCCTGTGCGAGGAGCCACGGATGGCCTACGACCGTGTGCACCTGTCCGAATTCTTCGCCGGCAAGACGGCGGAAGACCTCTCGCTGGTCGCGCCCGGCTTCTTCGACGAAGCAGGCTTCACGCTGCGCCTCGGCAGCCGCGCGGCGGCCATTGACCGCCGTGCGCGCACGGTGACGACGCAGGACGGCGTCACCCTGCCCTACGACAAGCTGGTGCTGGCCACCGGCTCCTACCCCTTCGTGCCGCCGGTCAAGGGCAGCGAGCGCGAACACTGCTTCGTCTATCGCACCATCGAGGACCTCGAGGCGATGAAGGCGGCCGGCGCGACCTCGCGCAAGGGCGTCGTCGTCGGCGGCGGGCTGCTCGGCCTGGAGTGCGCCAAGGCGCTGCGCGACCTCGGCCTCGAGACCCATGTCGTCGAGTTCGCCCCGCGCCTGATGGCGGTGCAGGTGGACGACGAAGGCGGCCGCATCCTGCGCAGCAAGATCGAGGCTCTGGGTGTGCAGGTGCACACCGAGCGCAACACGGTCGAGATCACCGACGGCCGCAGCGCCCGCCACCGCATGGTGTTTGCCGACGGCACCCACCTGGAAACCGACATGATCGTGTTCTCCGCCGGCATCCGTCCGCGCGACGAGCTGGCGCGCCAGAACGCGCTGGCGGTCGGCGCCCGCGGCGGCATCGCGGTCGACGACCACTGCCGCACCAGCGATCCGGCCATCCTCGCGATCGGCGAGTGCGCGGCCTGGCGCGACCAGACCTTCGGCCTGGTGGCGCCCGGCTACGACATGGCGCGCATCGCCGCCCGCCAGCTGGCCGGTGATGCCCAGGCCGCGTTTGGCGGCGCCGACATGAGCACCAAGCTCAAGCTGATGGGCGTCGATGTGGCCAGCATCGGCGACGCCCACGGCAGGACGCCGGGCTGCCGCAGCTTCCGCTACGCCGACGAGTGCAAGCAGATCTACAAGAAGATCGTCGTCAGCGCGGACGGCAAGCGCCTGCTCGGCGCGGTGCTGGTCGGCAATGCCGACGAGTACGGCACGCTGCTGCAGATGGCGCTCAACGGCCTCGCGCTGCCGGCCGACCCCGAGTTCCTGATCCTGCCCGCCGGCGACGGCAAGGCCAGGCCCGGCCTCGGTGCCGACGCCCTGCCCGAGTCCGCCCAGATCTGCTCGTGCAACAACGTCAGCAAGGGCCAGATCTGCGCCGCGGTGGGCGACGGCGCCACCACCATCGGCGCGCTCAAGGCCTGCACCAAGGCCGGTGCCAGCTGTGGCGGCTGCGTGCCGCTGGTGACGCAGATCATGAACGCCGAGCTGGCCCGCCTCGGCATGACGGTCACCCGCCACCTGTGCGAGCACTTCCCCTACTCGCGCCAGGAGCTCTACCACCTGGTCCGTGTCGGCGAGATCAAGACTTTTGAGGACCTGCTCGCGCGCCACGGCCAGGGCCTGGGCTGCGACATCTGCAAGCCGACGGCGGCCTCGATCTTCGCCTCGTGCTGGAACGACTTCGTGCTCAAGGGCGAGCTTGCCAGCCTGCAGGACAGCAACGACTACTTCCTCGGCAACATCCAGAAGGACGGCACCTACTCGGTGGTGCCGCGCATGCCCGGCGGCGAAGTGACCCCGGAGGGGCTGATCGCGGTCGGCCAGGTGGCGAAGAAGTACGGCCTGTACACCAAGATCACCGGCGGCCAGCGGGTGGACCTGTTCGGCGCCCGCGTCGAGCAGCTCCCTGCGATCTGGGAAGAGCTGATCGCCGCCGGCTTCGAGTCCGGCCATGCCTACGGCAAGGCGCTGCGCACGGTCAAGAGCTGCGTCGGCAGCACCTGGTGCCGCTACGGCGTGGATGACTCGGTGGGCCTGGCGATCGAACTCGAGAACCGCTACAAGGGCCTGCGCGCGCCGCACAAGATCAAGTTCGGCGTCTCCGGCTGCACGCGCGAATGCGCCGAGGCCCAGGGCAAGGACGTCGGCATCATCGCCACCGAGCGCGGCTGGAACCTCTACGTGTGCGGCAACGGCGGCATGAAGCCGCGCCATGCCGAGCTGATCGCCGCCGACCTCGACAAGGCCGCCCTGGTGCGCCTGATCGACCGCTTCCTGATGTTCTACGTGCGCACCGCCGACCGCCTGCAGCGCACCAGCACCTGGCGCGACAACCTGGAAGGCGGCCTCGACTACCTGAAGGCCGTGCTGATCGACGATTCGCTGGGCATCTGCAGCGAGCTCGAGCAGCAGATGCAGCACGTGGTCGACACCTACCAGTGCGAATGGAAGACCGCGATCACCGACCCCGAGGTGCGCAAGCGCTTCCGCACCTTCATCAACGACCCGCGCGCCGACCAGCGTATCGTCTTCGTCGAGGAGCGCGGACAGATCCGCCCGGCACGCGCCGAAGAGCACCCGGCCGTCGAGAGCGCCGAGGTGGAAGCATGAGCCCCGCGAGGAGAGCCCCCATGAGCAGCGAAGAACTGAAGTGGACCGCCGTGTGCAAGCTCGGCGACATCCTGCCCGGCACCGGCGTGTGCGCGCTGGTGGAGGACCGCCACGTCGCCGTGTTCCGCATCGGCGACAGCAGCGTCCATGCCATCGACAACATCGACCCGCGCTCGGGCGCCAGCGTGCTGTCGCGTGGCCTGGTCGGCAACCTCGGCGAGCATCTGGTCGTCGCCTCGCCGCTGTACAAGAACCACTTCGACCTGCGCACCGGGGCCTGCCTCGAGGCGCCGGAGCATTCGGTGCGCGCGCACCGGGCCAAGCTGCGCGGCGACGAGGTGTGGGTCGCGCTGGCCTGACGCGGCCTCAGCCGCGCTGGCGGCGGGCCTCGAACAGACAGATGCCGCTCGCCACCGAGACGTTGAGGCTCTCGACGCTGCCGTGCATCGGGATGCGCGCGAGCTCGTCGCAGGTGTCGCGGGTGAGCCGGCGCAGGCCGTCGCCTTCGGCGCCGAGCACCCAGGCGACCGGCACCTTCTGGTCGATGTCGTAGAGCGTCTTGGCGGCCTCGCCGGCGGCGCCGACCACCCACACGCCGGCTTCCTGCAATTCGCGCAGCGCGCGCGCGAGGTTGGTGACGGTGATGTAGGGCACGGTGTCGGCGGCGCCGCTGGCAACCTTGACCGCGGTGGCGTTGAGGCCCACCGCGCGGTCCTTGGGCGCGACCACCGCATGCGCGCCGGCGGCGTCGGCCACGCGCAGGCAGGCGCCGAGGTTGTGCGGGTCCTGCACGCCGTCGAGCACCAGGATCAGCGCGTTCTCGTCCAGGCTGTCGAGCACGTCGGCGAGCTTGATGTCGCGCCGGGTGGCGTCGACCTTGGCGACCACGCCCTGGTGGCGGCGGGTGCCGACCAGGCCGTCGAGCTTGTCGCCCTCGGCCTGGCTGATGCGCACGCCGGCGGCCTCGGCCTGGGCGAGGACCTTCTTCACCCGCGCATCCTTGCGGTCAGCGGAGAAGAAGATCTCCAGCACCGAATCGGGCGCGTGGCGCAGCTTGGCGGAGACGGCATGGAAGCCGTAGATCAGCTTGGTGGGGGTGTGGTCGGGTGCTTTAGCCACGGTCGGAGCCCTTGGGGGTG
The DNA here is from genome assembly GCF_047806685.1 of Thauera sp. WH-1. Lineage (NCBI taxonomy): Bacteria > Pseudomonadati > Pseudomonadota > Betaproteobacteria > Rhodocyclales > Zoogloeaceae > Thauera > Thauera sp. WH-1. Next base: position 131,287 of record NZ_JBLQGP010000011.1, on the reverse strand, counting down.
GTCTTGCGGCGTGCGGGTCGCGGAGCCGCGGTCGGGGGCGCGGATTCTAGCGCTTCGGCTGCGGCTGCGGCGACCGGTTCGGCCGTGGGCTTCTTCGCACGCGCCTTGCGGGGCTTGGGTTCGGCGGCTTCGGAGACGGCCGCGGGCACCTCGACGGCCGGCGTGACGGCAGACTTCTTCGCGCGTGCGGCGCGCGACTTGGGCGCAACCGACTCGGGGACAAGGACCGGCAACTCGACGACCGGCGCAGGCGCGACCTCGGTCACGGGCTCGACAGCAGCCTTCTTCGCACGCTTGCGGGGCGCCTTGGGCGCCACCACTTCCGCTGCAGCAGGCGGCGTCTCGACGACGGGCGCGGGCACCGCCTCGACGGCCGCGTCGGCGACCGGCTTCTGCGCGCGCTTGCTGCGCGACTTCGCCTTGGCGGGCTCCGCAGCGGAGACCGGCGACTGCACGGTCGGGGCCTCGATGGGCAGCACGGGCGCAGGGTCGACCACCGGCTCGGCCGCGGCCTTCTTCGCGCGCGGCTTGCGCGCTTTCTTGCCCTCTGCCGGCGCCGCAGCCGCGGCTGGCACTTCGGCGGGCTGCGCAGGTGCCTTCGGCGTGCGCGGCAGCGGCCCTTCGATGAGGCGGAAGTCGATCTTGTTGGTCGCCATGTCGACCCGCACGAGCTGCACCTTGACCCGATCCGACAGGCGGAACTGCTTGCCGGTGCGCTCGCCCAGCAGCGCATGGCGCATCTCGTCGAAGTGGAAGTAGTCGCTGCCCAGATCCGAGATGTGCAGCAGGCCCTCGATGAAGATGTCGTCGAGGGCGACGAACAGACCGAAGGGCACGACCGCCGACACGCTGCCGGTGAATTCCTCGCCGACGCGGTCCTGCATGAAGTAGCACTTGAGGAAGGCGACCACGTCGCGGGTGGCCTCGTCGGCGCGGCGCTCGGTCATCGAGCAGTGCAGGCCGATCTGCTCCCAGTCGCCGGGGCGGTATTGCTCGCCGCCGAGCGCGGCCTTGATGCCGCGGTGGATCAGCAGGTCGGGATAGCGCCGGATCGGCGAGGTGAAGTGGGTATAGGATTCGTAGGCGAGCCCGAAGTGGCCGACATTGTCCGGGCTGTACATCGCCTGCTTGAGCGAGCGCAGCATCACGGTCTGCAGCAGCTGCGCGTCGGGGCGGTCCTTGACCTGCTCGAGCAGTTTGGCGAAGTCGCTCGCGCGCGGCTCGTCCCCCCCGCCCAGGCCGAGGCCGAACTCCTTGAGGAACTCGCGCAGCTTGGCGAGCTTGTCCTCGGAGGGGCTGTCGTGGACGCGGTACAGGGCCGGATGCTCGCGGCTGGCGAGGAAGTCGGAGGCGCACACGTTGGCGGCGAGCATGCATTCCTCGATGAGGCGATGGGCGTCGTTGCGCACCTCGGGCACGATCTGCGCGATCTTGCCGTTGTCATCGAAGATCATGCGCGTCTCGGTGGTCTCGAAGTCGATCGCACCACGCTTGGCGCGCGCCTTGAGCAGCACGCGGAACAGGGTGTCGAGGTTCTCGAGGTGGGGCAGCAGCGCGGCGAGTTCGGCGCGCACCGCCGGATCCCTGTCGTAGAGCGCGGCCGCGACCTTGGTGTAGGTCAGGCGCGCGTGCGACCAGATCACCGCGGGATAGAAGCGGTAGTTCTTGATCGCGCCGGTGGCCGAGATGGCCATGTCCGCGACCATGGCCAGGCGCTCGACCTGCGGGTTGAGCGAACACAGGCCGTTGGAGAGTTTCTCGGGCAGCATCGGGATGACGCGGCGCGGGAAGTACACCGAGTTGCCGCGGTCGAAGGCGTCCTTGTCGAGCGCGCTGGCGGCGTCGACGTAGTGCGAGACGTCGGCGATGGCGACGATCAGGCGGTAGCCCTTGCCCTGGCGCTCACAGTAAACGGCGTCGTCAAAGTCCTTCGCGGTCTCGCCGTCGATGGTGACCAGCGGCAGCCTGGTGAGGTCCTCGCGGCCGGCCCAGTCCTTCTTGCGTACCTTGTCGGGCAGCTTGCGCGTCTGCGCCTTGGCCTCGGACGAAAACTCGAAGGGCAGATCGTGCTTGCGCAGCGCGATCTCGATCTCCATCCCGGGGTCGGCGTAGTTGCCGAGCACCTCGACGATGCGACCGATCGGCTGGGCGAACTTGGTCGGCTGCTCGACCAGCTCGACGGTGACGATCTGGCCCGGCTCGGGTTTCTTGCGCCCACCCGGGGCGACCAGGATGTCCTGCGCCAGGCGGCGGTTCTCGGGCACGACGATCATCACGCCGTGCTCGTTGATCACGCGCCCGACCACGCGCGAGTTGGCGCGCTCGAGCACCTCGACCAGCTTGCCTTCGGGGCGGCCGCGGCGGTCGGTCCCGGAGATGCGCACGATGACGCGGTCGCCGTGCAGCAGCTCGCGCATCTCCTTCGGGCCGAGGAAGATGTCGGGCTGGCCGTCGTCGCGACGTACGAATCCGAAGCCGTCGGGGTGGCCCTCGACGCGGCCCTTGATGAGGTCGGCCTTGGCCGGCAGCAGGTAGGCGTCGCGGCGGTTGCGGATGAGCTGCCCGTCGCGTTCCATGGCGCGCAGGCGGCGGTCGAAAAAGTCGAGCTCGTGCGGCGCGATGTCGAGTGCCGCGGCGAGGTCCGAGAAGGGCATCGGCACGCCGCGCTCGGCCAGAACCTGCAGCACGTATTCCCGACTGGGCAGCGGATTCTCGTACTGCAGCGTCTCGCGGGCATGGAAGGGATCAGCCAGGCGGATGGCACTTGCATGGGCGGCGGCGGCCTTGCGTGCGGCCCGGCTGCGGCCCGGCCCCTTGACCGGGCTGGCGGCCTTGCCGGCATTGTGGCGGGAGACCACGGCGGCATCCGGGCGGCGGGTGCCGGACTTCGGCGATCCGCCGTGATGGCCAGCCTTGCCGCCCTGGTTATTTTCGGTTTTTTTGGTTTTGCGAGTCATTGACAATCTTCTTTTCGTGCTTATAATGCGCGTCTTCTTGCCCAGATGGCGGAATTGGTAGACGCACTAGTTTCAGGTACTAGCGCCGCGAGGCGTGGAGGTTCGAGTCCTCTTCTGGGCACCAGTTTTACGGAAAGCCGCTCTTCGGAGCGGCTTTTTTGTTTTGAGTCCCGACTGCACTGACGCTCGCTCGGGCCTGTGCGGTGCCGCACTGCAAAAAAATGCGGGCGACCCTTTCCGGCCGGCGAAGTGTCTGCTATTATGCGCGTCCCTGCCCAGATGGCGGAATTGGTAGACGCACTAGTTTCAGGTACTAGCGCTGCGAGGCGTGGAGGTTCGAGTCCTCTTCTGGGCACCAGTTGCAGGGAAAAGCCGGCTGAAAGCCGGCTTTTTTCGTTCACCTGGCAGCGAGCGAGCGGTGCGGCAAAAAAACCGCGGGAGCGGAACCGGCCGCAAATGTCCCCTTGACGGCAGACATTCACAGCCCGTCCCGCTCCCGCATCTTCGACGACGCCTGCCGCGCCCCGCTGTGCCGACAAGGCCCGATCAGGCGCCAAACGGGTGACGACGCAGGATGGTCTCGTCGCGCTCGGGTCCGGTCGAGATGACGTCGATCGGGATCTCGCAGATCTCCTCGATGCGATGCAGGTAGGCACGTGCCTCCTGCGGCAGCGCGTCCCAGCTCTGCGCGCCGAAAGTGGTGCCGCTCCAGCCCTTCATGGTCTCGTAGATGGGCTCGCAGCGGGTCACCTCCTCCGAGCCCATCGGCAGCAAGTCGATGCGCTTGCCGTCGAGCATGTAGCCGGTGCACAGCTTGAGCTCGTCAAGGCCGTCGAGCACGTCGAGCTTGGTGATGCACAGCCCGGTGACGCCGTTGATGATGATCGAGCGCTTCAGCGCGGCCAGGTCCAGCCAGCCGCAGCGGCGCTTGCGGCCGGTGACGGTGCCGAACTCACGCCCCTTGGTGGACATCTGCTCGCCGGGCACGCCCTTGGTATCGATGTCGAGTTCGGTCGGGAAGGGGCCGCCGCCGACGCGGGTGCAGTAGGCCTTGGTGATGCCGAGCACGTAGTGCAGGCGGCTGGGACCGACGCCGGAGCCGGCCGCAGCCTGGCCGGCGACGCAGTTGCTGGAGGTGACGAAGGGATAGGTGCCGTGGTCGATGTCGAGCAGGGTGCCCTGCGCGCCTTCGAACAGCAGCGAGCCGCCCGACTTGTTGATCGAGTACAACTCGGCCGAGACGTCCGCCACCATCGGCAGCAGCTCTTCGGCATCGGCCATGGCCTGGTCGAACACGGACTGGAAATCGACCGGGTCGGCGCCCAGGTGCTGGGTCAGCACGAAGTTGTGGTACTCGAGGTTGGCCTCGAGCTTGGCGGCGAAGCGCTCGCGATCGAACAGGTCATACACGCGCAGCGCGCGGCGCGCGACCTTGTCCTCGTAGGTCGGCCCGATGCCCTTGCCGGTGGTGCCGATCTTGTCGTCGGCCGACTTGGCGGCCTCGCGCGCGCGATCCAGCGCGCTGTGGTAGCCCAGGATCAGCGGGCAGCCCGGGCTGATGCGCAGGCGCTCGCGCACCTTGATGCCGCCCGCCTCCAGCGTGCGGATCTCGGACAGCAGGTGGTGCGCATCGAGCACCACGCCGTTGCCGATGAAACAGGCCACGCCCTCGCGCACGATGCCCGAGGGCACGAGGTTGAGCTTGTATTCGGTCTGGCCGATGACCAGCGTGTGACCGGCGTTGTGCCCCCCCTGGAAGCGTACGACGCCCTTCGCGTGGTCGGTCAGCCAGTCGACGATCTTGCCCTTGCCTTCATCACCCCACTGGGTACCGACGACGACGACGTTCTTTGCCATTTTCTTAATCTCCCTGTAACGGCACGATCGTCCACCGATCGCCCCGCTTCACCAGTTGCCGGTCACAGCCGGCTTCGTTCCAAGTTCCATCATGTCCGGGCAGCGCGGTGACGACGATGTCGCCGTGGGCACGCAGGCGCGCCACCTCTTCGACGAGCGTCGCATCCTCGGTCAGCGGTGCGAGCACGGCACCGGCCATGCTGGCCGCCGCCGGCAGGCGCCACACCAGTTCGCGCAGATCGAGACTGAAGCCGGTCGCCGGGCGGGCACGACCGAAGGCTTCGGAGACGCGATCGTAACGCCCGCCGAGGGCGAGCGCGGCGGGCGAGTCAGCACCGTAGGCCGCGAACACGATGCCGCTGTGATAGTGGTAGCCGCGCAGGTCGGACAGGTCGAAGCTGACCGGCAGGTCGGCGAGCGCGGCCGCCAGCCGGCGCAGCTCGTCCAGCAGCGCGGTGATCTCGCCATCCTGCGGCAGGCGTGCGGCCGCCTCGGCGAGTACCTCGGGGCCACCATACAGCTCGGGCAGCGCCAGCAGGGCGCTACGCACCGGTTCGGCGACGTCGGCGAGCACCTTCTGCAGCTCGGGCACATCCTTGGCCTGCAGCAGGTCGAACAGCTCCTCTTCACGCCCGGGCACCAGCCCGGCCCGCGCCGCCAGCGCATGGAAGATACCGACGTGGCCGATATCGATGCGCGACGCCGGCACCTCGGCCAGGCGCAGCACCTCGGCCAGCAGGCGCAGGATCTCGAGGTCGGCCTCGATGCCGGCATGACCGTAGAGTTCGGCACCGAGCTGCAGCGGCTCGCGCGTGGCGGTGAGGGTGGATGGCAGGGCGTGGAGCACGCTGGCGCAGTAGCACAGGCGCGACACACCGCGGCGGTTGAGCAGGTGGGCGTCGATGCGGGTGACCTGCGGCGTCATGTCGGCGCGCACGCCCATCGTGCGTCCAGTCAGTTGATCGACCAGCTTGAAGGTACGCAGGGCAAGGTCCTGCCCGGCACCGGTGGTGAGCGAGTCGAGGTACTCGAGCAGGGGCGGCATCACCAGCTGATAGCCGCGCGTGCGAAAGGCGTCGAGCAGGCGCCGCCGCAGCATCTCGAGCTGATGTGCTTCGGACGGCAGCGCGTCCTGGATGTGATCGGGCAGTAGCCAGCGCATGAGCGTGTCAGAGCAAGATGAAAAGCAGGATGACGCCCACCAGCATGGAGGTCAGGCCGATGAAGCGGATCTGACCGTCAGCCATGCTGGCGAGACGCAAAAAAGTATCGCGCCAGGCGGCTGGCGCGATGAAGGGAAGGAGGCCTTCGATGATGAGCATCAGGGCGAAGGCGATCAGTAGCGTACTTCCCATGAAGGAATCAATTGCGCGGCGCGCCGCCGGAGTCCTTCATGAAGCGGAAGAAGTCGGAGCTCGGATCCACCACCATCACGTCGTCCTTGCCGGCGAAGCTGGAGCGGTAGGCCTCGAGGCTGCGATAGAAGGAGTAGAACTCCGGGCTCTTGCCATAGGCTTCGGCATAGATCGCGGTCGCGCGGGCGTCGCCCTCACCCATGGTTTCCTGGGCGGAACGGTAGGCCTCGGCGATGATGACCTCGCGCTGGCGATCGGCGTCGGCGCGGATGCGTTCGGCTTCGGCCGCACCGAGCGAACGCAGCTCGTTCGCCACCCGCTTGCGCTCGGCTTCCATGCGGCGATAGACCGACTCGGACACCTCGTTGGGCAGGTCGACCCGCTTCAGGCGCACGTCGACGATCTGCACGCCGATGGTGCGCGCATCGCGGTCGGCACGTTCGCGCATCTGCTCCATGATGCGGTCGCGCTCGCCGGACACCACGTCATGCACGGTCCGGCGGCCGAATTCCTCGCGCAGACCGGCATTGACCGTCTGCGTCAGGCGGGTACGCGCCCGCGCCTCGTCGCCGGCCACCGACTCGTAGTACAGCCGCGGATCGACGATGCGCCACTTGACGAAGTGATCGACCAGCACGTTCTTCTTTTCGGAGGTGATGAAACGCTCGGGCTCGGGCGTATCCATGGTCAGGATGCGCTTGTCGAAATAGCGCACGTTCTGGATGAACGGCAGCTTGACGTTGAGACCCGGCTCGGAGATGACCTCCTTGACCTCACCCAGCTGGAACACGACTGCATACTGGCGCTGATCCACGGTGAATAGCGACATCGAGGCAATCACGACGGCAAGCAGCAGCACGCCGCCAATCAGGGACATCTTGTCACGCATCAACGCTCTCCCCGCTCACGACTTCTCATCAACTCACGATTGCGCGGATCCAGTGAGGGCATCGGCGCGTTCGCCCCCAGACCTGCTGCCGATTGGGAATCCGGCTGCGCCGCGGCAGCCGTGGCGGATTTGCCACCGGCGGACTGCATCAGCTTGTCGAGCGGCAACAACATCAGGTTGCCGTTGCCTTGGGCGTCGATCATGACCTTCGAGGTGTTGGACAGCACCTGCTGCATGGTGTCGAGGTACAGACGCTCGCGCGTCACCACCGGCGCGCGACTGTACTCGGCGAACACCTGGTTGAAGCGGCTCGACTCACCCTCAGCGTTGGCGATGACCCGGTCGCGGTAGGCATTGGCCTCTTCGACCAGGCGCGAGGCGGTACCACGGGCGCGCGGCACGACGTCGTTGGCGTAGGCCTCGCCCTCGTTCTTCTGCCGCTCGCGATCCTGACCCGCCTTCACCGCGTCGTCGAACGCGGCCTGCACCTGCTCGGGCGGCTGGGCGTTCTGCATCGTCACCCGGCTGATCTGGATGCCGGTCTCGTAGCGATCGAGGATGCGCTGCATCAGCTCATGCGCCGTGGCGGCGATCTCTTCGCGGCCTTCGTACAGCACGAAGTCCATGCGGCTCTTGCCAACGATCTCGCGCATCGCGGTCTCGGCGGCCTGGCCGACCGCCTCGTCCGGGAAGCGGTTGTTGAAGACGTAGTTCTCCGGGCTGTTCAGGATGTACTGCACGGCGAACTGGATGTTGATGATGTTCTCATCGTCGGTGAGCATCAGCGACTCGCGCAGCACCTTGTTGCGCTCGGAGCCGCGATAGCCGACTTCGACCGTGCGCACACCGGTCAGGTCGACGATCTCGTGCGATTCGAAGGGTGCGGGCAGACGCCAGCGCAGGCCAGGATCGGTGGTCTGGATGAACTTGCCCAGGCGCAGCACGACGCCGCGCTGGTTGGCATCGACGGTGTAGAAACCGCTTGCCAGCCACACGAGGCCGACCAGCACCAGCAGCACGCCGATGCCGCCACCGAACTGCTTGAAGGAAAGATTGGGCAGCTGCGGACCGCCGCCACCACCACCGCCTCCATTGCCACCGCCATCGCTGCCACGGCCGGGACGCTTGCCGCCGAACATGCCGGTCAGGCGCTGATTGAAGTCGCGCCACACCTCCTCGAGGTCGGGCGGGCCCTGGTTGTTGCCACGGTTGCGATCACCACGGTTGTCATCGTTGCGATTGCCGTCGTTGCGATTGCCGTCGTTGCGGTCGCCGTCGCTACCGCCCTGACCACCCCAACGTGGGTCATTGAGTGACATGAGGATGCCTGTTATCACGATTGTTCTGACCGTTCGTCCGCCGTGCCGGTTAGCCGGTCGGCATTGTCACCAAAGGTCTGCGAGGCCACTTCAGCGAGCGCATCGCGAAGCAGGTCGAGACCTTCACCCGTTCTGGCGCTCAAAAAAATGCGCCTGATTCTATCACAGTCACCCCGCTCGACCGCCGGCGCGGCCCGGGTCAGGTCGATCTTGTTCCAGACCAGGATCTGCGGCACCTCGGCCGCGCCGATCTCGGCCAGCACCTCGTTGACCGCCGCGATCTGGGCATCACGATCCTCGCTGGCCGAATCCACCACGTGCAGCAGCAGATCGGCCTGCGCCGTCTCTTCGAGTGTCGCCTGGAAGGCCGCGACCAGCGCATGCGGAAGGTCGCGGATGAAGCCGACCGTATCCGACAGCACCACATTGGCACCGCCGACGTAAAGACGCCGGGAGGTGGTGTCCAGCGTGGCGAAGAGCTGGTCGGCGGCATAAGCGCCCGCCTTCGTCAGCGCATTGAACAGTGTCGACTTGCCCGCATTGGTGTAACCGACCAGAGAGACCGACAGAACGTCGCGACGTTCCCTGGCGCGACGACGAACCTTGCGCTGCTTCTCGATCTGGGCGAGACGCGACTTCAGCATCTTGACCCGATTGCCGAGCAGGCGACGGTCGGTTTCGAGTTGCTTCTCGCCCGGACCGCGCAGGCCGATGCCGCCTTTCTGGCGCTCGAGGTGGGTCCAGCCGCGAACGAGGCGGGTGGCAAGATGCTCGAGCTGGGCGAGCTCGACCTGCAGCTTGCCTTCATGGCTGCGCGCACGCTGGGCAAAGATGTCGAGGATGAGCGCGGTGCGATCGATCACCATGCACTGCAGCTCGCGCTCGAGGTTGCGCTGCTGGCCGGGCGACAGGGCGTGATTGAAGATCACGATGTCGGCAGCACGGGCGCGCAGCGCCTCGACAATCTCCTGCACCTTGCCGCTACCGGCGAAGAGCTTGGAATCGGGCGCGGCACGCCTGCCCTGCACCACCGCCTCGACACGGCCCCCGGCGCTGGCGACAAGCAGCTTGAACTCGGACAGGCGTTCGTCGATCGCCCCCTGGCCCAGGTCGAGCTGGACCAGCACGGCACGTTCGCCGGACGCGGGACGCTCAAACATGCAGGCCTCCCGCGACCGCCGGCGAGCGGCCGCGACGGATCAGTGCGGCCCTCAGTTGTTGCCCTCGTCCTGCTGGATGACGACCGGGCGGGCGGGCACGACGGTGGAGATCGCGTGCTTGTAGACCATCTGCGTCACGGTGTTCTTGAGCAGCACGACGTACTGATCGAAGGATTCGACCTGGCCCTGCAGCTTGATGCCGTTGACCAGGTAGATCGACACCGGGATGTGCTCGCGGCGAAGGGTGTTGAGGAAGGGGTCTTGTAGAAGTTGCCCTTTATTGCTCATTGCTGAACCTCTTTATATTGTGTTTATAAGAATGTTGTGGACATTATGGTGCACTGCGGCATCACAGTATGCAACCAAATCCAGGTGTGGAAACGGGTTCTTGACCGGAAATTTGTTCAGCTTCGTGTCGCGAACGGATTGTGCGTGGTCCTGAACTGGATGCGCAAGGGCGTGCCCTGCAGCTTGAAGGCCTCGAGGAAACAGCGCTCCAGGTAGCGCACGTAGGACGCCGGTATGTCGTCGAGAGCGTTGCCATGGATCACGATTACCGGCGGGTTCATGCCCCCCTGGTGGGCATAGCGCATCTTCGGCCGCGCCATGCCGTGGCGTGGCGGCGCCTGGCGGGCCACCGCCTGCTGCAGCGCACGCGTCAGGCGCGGCGTGGCCAGGTTGGCGGTGGCCGCCGCGTAGGCCGCATCGACCGACTTCAGCAAGCCGTTGATGCCCTCGGCCTTGAGCGCCGAAATCTGGTGGAAGCGGGCGAAGGACAGGAAGGCGAGCTTGCGCGCGATGTCCGCCTTCAGGCGGTCGCGACGATAGTCGTCGACCGCGTCCCACTTGTTGATCGCCACCACCAGCGCCCGTCCGGCCTCGAGCGCGAAGCCGGCGATGTGGGCATCCTGGTCGGAGATGTCCTGCGCTGCGTCGAGCACCAGCACGATGACGTTGGCCTCCTGGATGGCCTGCAGGGTCTTGATCACCGAGAACTTCTCGACCGCCTCGAACACCCTGCCCTTGCGGCGCAGGCCGGCAGTGTCGATCAGCGTGTAGCGCCGCCCGCCCCGCTCGAAGGGGATGGAAATGGCGTCACGCGTGGTCCCCGGCAGATCGAAGGCGATGACGCGCTCCTCGCCCAGCAGGGTATTGACCAGGGTGGACTTGCCGACGTTGGGTCGACCGACGATCGCGACCCTGGGCCCCTCGTCCTCGCTCGACGCAGCTTCCTCGTCGAGCGGGAAAGGCGCGAGGACGATGTCGATGAGCTGCTTGACGCCGTCGCCGTGCGCCGCCGACACCGGCAGCGGATCGCCCAGGCCAAGGGCATGGAAGTCCGCCGCCACCATCGCCCGGTCGAGGCCTTCGGCCTTGTTGACGACCAGATGCACCGGGCGCCCGGCGCGCCGCAGGCGCGCGGCGATGTTCTCGTCGTGGGGCGTGCGGCCGGCCCGGCCATCGACCAGGAACAGCAGCACGTCAGCCTCGGCGATGGCCTGTTCGGCCTGGCGCGCCATCTCGTGCATGATGCCGTCCTTGGCCACGGGATCGAAGCCGGCGGTGTCGACGACCAGGTAATCACGTTCACCGACGCGACCGATGCCGTAATGGCGGTCGCGCGTCAGGCCCGGCTGATCGGCGACGAGGGCGTCGCGGGTGCGCGTCAGGCGGTTGAACAGGGTCGACTTGCCGACATTGGGCCGGCCGACGAGGACAATGGTGGGTTTCACTTGCTGTAATGCCTCAGCGTACTTCGTACGCGGTAATGTCGCCGCCCTTGCCCTGCACGACGAAGCCGCGGCCGAAGGCGACCGGGTCGGCGGCGATCGGGCGGCTGCCGGAACGGTCACGGGCGGCAAAGGCGCCGGTCTCGCGCTCGAGCGCGTGCACATAGCCCTCGAGATCACCGACGATGACGTAGTCGCCGACGATCAGTGGTCGTGACACCTGGCGACGGGCCAGGGCGTCCTGCTTCCACACGCTGGCGCCGCTGTAGGCATCGAGCGCATGCACCGCATCGCGGTCGTCGGTGATCATGGCAAAGCGGGCATCGCGGTCCATGCCGACACTGCTGGAGAAGTCGCGCGCCCACAGCGCATTACCGTTCGAGGTGTCGAAGCAGGCTGCGCGCCCCTGGTAGCTGACCGCGCACACTTCGCGCCGACCGACCACCGGCGGGCCGGCCACATCGGCGACGCGCTCGAGCTCGGTGGCGCCGCGCGGCACGGCCACGTTCAGCTCGGTGATCGCACCGCCGTTGGCGGCATTGATGACGGCCAGGCGGCCGCCGGGGAAGCCGGCGAGCACCACCGGCCCCTCGATGAGGACGCCGGCGAAACTGCGCAGCGCCAGCGGTGGGTTGTTGCGCTGGTAGATCCAACGCCGGCTGCCATCACGCGCATCGAGGGCGATGAGCCGATTGTCCGAGGCACGCACGATGACCAGTTCCAGGCTCACCGCGGGCTGCGCCAGTACCTCCGCGCCGACCGGGGTGCGCCAGCGTTCTGCGCCGCTGGCGGCATCGAGGGCGATCACCGTGCCGTCGGTCGCGACCACGACGACCAGCCGGCCATCGCTGCCGACGCCGGCAGACAGGCGCTTGTCCGCCTGCACCCGCCATACCGCGTTGCCGCCCTCGAAGCGCGCCACGTCGCCGCGATGGGCGGCGGCATACACGCTGTCGCTCCATACTGCCGGCTGGAAGCGGTAGCTGCCGGCGTCACCGATGTCCGCCCGCCACTGGCTGGCGAGTTGTGCACGAGGCTGGATGTCGACCAGCGGCGCCGGCCTCGGCGCCGAGCTGGAGAAGGGATTGAGTGAGGCGCAGCCCGCGGCGAGCACCGCGGCGGCAACAAGCGGGACGACACGCAGCGAGGACAGCATCATCGATCAGACTCCAAGGGATTCGAGCTTGACGCGCACCACTTCACGCAGGGTCGCCGCCTCCTCGCCATCACCCGCGAGCGCATCGATCGCCGCCTGATAGGCAACGCGCGCCTCGGCCGCCTTGCCCTGCGCCGCCAGGATGTCGCCGCGCAGATCGTCGAAACGGGCCTTGTAGGCGGCCGAAGGCGCGGCCTGCAGGCGCGCCAGCGCCGCATCGAGCTCGCCCTGCTGGAGCATCACGGCCGCCAGGCGCAGACGCGCAAGATCGCGCAGCGCCGGGTCCTTGCCCTTGTCCGCGGCCCATTCGAGCGGCGCCCGGGCATTGACGAAGTCGCCCGCCTCGAACTGGATCGCCGCCGACAGCAGCGCGCCGAGCTGGGCGCTGACGCTGCCGCCATGCTCGCCGATCAGGCGCCCTGCCGCTTCGCGCGCCTTCTGCGCATCCTGCTGCTCGGCGGCCTGCTGGACGGCGTAATACAGCACGCCGGCCTCGGCCGCATTGCGGTTCTGGTACCACTGCCAGCCCTGCCAGCCGACCGCAGCCACGGCTGCAGCCAGCGCGAGACCGACGACGAGGTTGCCGTACTGCGCCCACCACGCCTTGAGTTCGGATATCTGTTCCTGCTCTTCGAGATCGTAGACCGCCATCTTCAAGCCTCTTGTTCGGATTGTTCGGAATACAGCAGGCCCGCCATCGCCTCGGGCAAGGCATCGAGACTGACGCGCTGCTGCGCACCGCCGCCGCGCAGCGGCTTGATGCCGACCTCCCCGGCCGCGGCCTCGTCCTCGCCGATCACGACCGCCACCGGCGCCTCGCTGGCGTCAGCCTTCTTCATCTGCGACTTGAAGCTGCCGCCACCGCAGTGCATCAGCACCGCGAAGCCGTGCTCGCGCAGCGCCTCGGCGGCGCGCATGGCCAGGCGCTGGGCCGCCTCACCCACGCTCACCACGTAGGCGTCGGCCACCGAGCGCTCGGCCTCGCCGCCGCATTCCTTCCACAGCAACAGCAGACGCTCGATGCCGATCGCAAAGCCGGCCGCCGGCTGCGGCTTGCCGCCGAGTTGCTCGAACAGGCCGTCGTAACGGCCGCCGGCGCAGATCGTGCCCTGCGCGCCCAGCCGCGTGGTGACCCACTCGAACACGGTGCGGTTGTAGTAGTCCAGGCCGCGCACCAGGCGATGGTTGATGCGGTACGGGATGCCGGCATCCTTGAGGAAGACCTGCACCGCCTCGAAATGCGCCTTCGACTCCGCGCCGAGGTAGTCGGCCAGCCTGGGCGCCGCTTCGACAATCGGCTGCAGCTCGGGGTTCTTGGTGTCGAGGATGCGCAGCGGATTGGTATACAGGCGGCGCTTGCCGTCCTCGTCGAGCTTGTCCTGATGCTGCTCGAGATAGGCGATCAGCGCCGCACGGTGCCGGGCGCGCTCCTCGGGGGCGCCGAGCGAGTTGATCTCGAGCGACACGTCCTCCAGCCCGAGGTCTTCCCACAGCCGGGCGCACATCAGGATCAGCTCGGCGTCGGTGTCCGCACCAGCGAAGCCGAGGGCCTCGACGCCGATCTGGTGGAACTGGCGGTAGCGCCCCTTCTGCGGGCGCTCGTGGCGGAACATCGGCCCATAGTAGTAGAGCCGCTGTGGCCCGCCGGCTGGGATCAGGTTGTGCTGGATCGCGGCACGCACGCAGGACGCGGTGCCTTCCGGGCGTAGCGTGAGGTGTTCGCCGTTCAAGGCATCCTCGAAGGAGTACATCTCCTTCTCGACAATGTCGGTGACCTCGCCGATGGCGCGCTTGAACAGCGGCGTCGGCTCGACCAGCGGCATGCGGATCGGGCGGTAGCCGTAGCTCTGCAGCCAGTCGCGCACGATGTCTTCGAAGTATTCCCAGGTTTCGGCCTCGTCGGGCAGGATGTCGTTCATCCCGCGCACGGCCTGCAAGGTCTGGCTCATGAGTGCTTGGTCTTTGCGTTGATGCGTCGCTGCGCTGTTGTTGTCATCGGGCGCGGCGCTCAGCCGGCCTTCTTCACGTACCGGGTGGCCACATAGTTGTCGACGATGGCCTTGAACTCGGCCGCGATGTTGTCGCCGCGCAAGGTCACGACCTTCTCGCCATCGACGAACACCGGCGCCGCCGGGGTCTCGCCGGTGCCGGGCAGCGAGATGCCGATGTTGGCGTGCTTGCTCTCGCCCGGGCCATTGACGACGCAGCCCATCACCGCCAGCGTCATGTTCTCGACACCGTCGTACTGCTCGCGCCACACCGGCATCTGCGCGCGCACGTAGTCCTGGATGCCGGAGGCGAGCTCCTGGAAGAAGGTGCTGGTGGTGCGCCCGCAGCCGGGGCAGGCGGTGACCATCGGCGTGAAGGCGCGCAGACCCATGGTCTGCAGGATCTCCTGCGCGACCACCACCTCCTGCGTGCGGCTGCCGCCCGGCTCGGGGGTGAGCGAGATGCGGATGGTGTCGCCGATGCCTTCCTGCAGCAGCACGGCGAGCGCGGCCGTCGAGCCGACGATGCCCTTGCTGCCCATGCCGGCTTCGGTGAGGCCCAGGTGCAGCGCATAGTCGCTGCGGCGGGCGAGATCGCGATACACCGCGATCAGGTCCTGCACGCTCGACACCTTCGCCGACAGGATGATGCGTTCTCTGCCGAGGCCGTATTCCTCGGCCTTCGCCGCCGACTCGAGCGCCGACACCACGAGCGCCTCGCGCATCACCGCGCCGGCGTCGCGCGGTTCGGCGCGGCTGGCGTTCTCGTCCATGATGCGCGCCAGCACGGCCTGGTCGAGACTGCCCCAGTTGACGCCGATGCGCACCGGCTTGTCGTAGCGGCAGGCGAGCTCGACGATGGCGGCGAACTGCGGATCGCGCTTCGCCCCGGCGCCGACGTTGCCGGGGTTGATGCGGAACTTGGCGAGCGCCTCGGCGCAGGCCGGGAAATCGGTCAGCAGCTTGTGGCCGTTGTAATGGAAGTCCCCCACCAGGGGCACATCGAGGTTGAGAGCGAGCAGGCGGTCGCGGATCTTGGGCACCGCCGCGGCGGCGGCCTCATTGTTCACCGTGATGCGCACGATCTCGGAGCCGGCGCGGGCGAGTTCGGTGACCTGCATCGCGGTGCCGAGCACGTCGGCGGTGTCGGTGTTGGTCATCGACTGCACCACCACCGGTGCGTCGCCACCGACCCTGACCTTGCCCACGCGGACCTGGCGGGTGCGGTGGCGCGACAGCGGGCAGGCCTCGATGAGGTGTTGATTCTTGTCCTGATTCATGGCGTTACGTGCTTTCAGCGCAGGGTCAGACGGGCGACCGAGCCGCGGATGTGCGCAGCCAGATCGACCGGCTGGCCGTTGAATTCGAGCGTGACGCTGGCGGCATTGCCGACCACCAGCGCAAAGGGCGGCGTACCCTGGACCGTGCGCGAACTTCCCGCGCGATTGGTCCCGGAGTGCAGGATGCTGCCTGCGCCATCGCGCACCTCGACCCAGGAGTCGGCGGCAAAGCGAAAACTCAGCTGGCTGCCCTCCAGTGGGGCTGCCTGCTCGGTCGGGGGCGCTGCGGCCGGCGCCGGCGCGACCTCGGCGTCGACGATTGCGCCCCCCTCTTCCGCCGTGGGAACTGTCGTTGGCGCGGGCGCGTCCGCTGTCGCTTCGGCTGCCTCGGCGGGCGCCTCTGGCTCGCCCACGGCAGCGGCCACGGCGGACTCGGGTGCCGCGCCGGCCTCGCCCTCCGGTGCCGCAGGCTGGCCGAGCGGCGCAGGCACGACGGGTGCGGGCAGGATCGACGGCGACTCGATCGGCTGCATCGGCGCGGGCGCAAAACCTGGCGTCAGCTCGACGCTCTGGCTGCTGGCCGACGATCCGGGCTCGGTCTGGAACCAGTCGAAGTACCAGCCCGCCGCCACCAGCACCAGCAGCACGACGACCACCAGGCCGGACGGGAAGCTGCCACGACGCGGACTGCTGCCACTGGGCAGGTCGCCGTCGGCATTGCGGATGGGCGACAAGTCGGGCGACCCGACCCCGGCCATGCGCTGCACACCATCGAGCAGCGGTGCCGCGTCCAGGCCCAGGTAGCGCGCATAGTTGCGCATGAAGCCGCGCACGAAGGCCATGCCCGGCAGCGCGGCGAAGTCATCGCGCTCGAGGGCCTCGATCTGGCGCGGGCTCAGCTTGAGGGCGAAGGCGACCTCATGCACCGACTGGCCCCGCGCTTCACGCTCGCGGCGCAACCGGCTGCCCGGCGAGGAGGAGATGTCGGCCGACGCGGGCGGCGCGAGGTTTTCGGACTGCATGCTGCTCACTCGTACTTCCCTTGAATCATCAGTTGATACTCGTCGGAGTCGGCAAAGCGGGAGCCCAGCTGCGAAGCATAGCTCGCCTCGGCATCACGATTGCCCAGGCGGCGCTCGGTGCGCAACCCAAGCCAGGCCGACGCCGAACTCGGGCCCAGTTGCTGATGCAGGCGGATCAGCTGGGTGCGCGCCTGCTCGAAGCGACCACTGCGATACGCGATGTCGGCAAGCTGGTACAGCGCCTGCCCGTTCTGCGGATCGGCCTGCACCGCGCGCAGGAACTGCACCTCGGCGGCAGCATCGTCATTGATCCGCAGGTAGCACAGCCCGGCATTGGTGAGGGGACGCGTCGGGTAACGGTAATACGGGTTGCGCGCCGCCACCGCAAGGCGCTCCAGGCCCTCGGCCTCCCTGCCCTGGGCGCACAGGAACCAGCCATAGCTGTTGTTGAAGTCGGGGTCGCCCGGCGCGAAGTGCAGCGCGCGTTCGAAATTCTCGCGCGCGGCGGCGTTCTCTTCGATCAGCATGTAGGCCAGCCCGAGCAGGTGGTAGGCCGGTGCATAGTTGGGGCTGTCGTTGAGCGCGATCCGCGCCTCGTCGAGCGCTACATCGTAACGGCCCACCTCGAAATAGGCCATGCCCAGGTCGACATGCACGCGCGCGCGGGCATCGGCCGGTGTTGCCGGTGTGATGTCGGACATCGGGCGAGTGATGCTGCTCGCCACGCTGGCGCTCCCGCCCGGAGTGGTCGCGCACCCTGCCAGCAGTGCTGCCGCCAGGGTCGTCGCCAGTAAGACCGAACCACGCTTCATCCTCGCTCCTCCGTGACCTGTTTCAGGCGAACCGTACGCCGGGTCTTGTCCTGCACCCGGCCCGCGAGCTGGCCGCAGGCCGCATCGACGTCGTCACCGCGCGTCTTGCGCGTCGTGGTGACGATGCCGGCGTCAATGAGGATACCGGCAAAACGGCGGATGCGTTCCGCCGGCGAGCGCAGGAAGCCCGAATTCGGGAAGGGGTTGAAGGGGATCAGGTTGAACTTGCACGGCGTGTCGCGCACCAGCGCGACGAGCTCGCGCGCGTGCGCGTCGCTGTCATTGACGCCGTCCAGCATCACGTACTCGAAGGTCACGAAGTCACGCGGGGCGCGCTCGAGATAGCGCTGGCAGGCGGCCATCAGCTCGCGCAGCGGGTACTTCTGGTTGATCGGCACCAGGCGGTCGCGCAGCGCGTCGTTGGAGGCATGCAGCGAGACCGCCAGCGCCACCGGGCACTCGTCGCGCAGGCGATCCATCGCCGGCACGATCCCCGAGGTCGACACGGTGACGCGGCGGCGCGACAGGCCGTACGCGTGGTCGTCGAGCATCAGGCGCAGCGCGGTGACGACGTTGTCGAAGTTGGCCAGCGGCTCGCCCATGCCCATCATCACGACGTTGCTGATGATGCGGCCGTTGTCCTTCTCGCCAGCTTCGAGGTCGTCGGCTGAATCGCGTGCCGCGCCCAGCAGCTTGTTGGCGAGCCACAGCTGGCCGATGATCTCGGCCGCGCTCAGGTTGCGGTTGAAGCCCTGCTTGCCGGTGGAGCAGAACGCGCAGTCGAGCGCGCAGCCCGCCTGCGAGGACACGCACAGCGTGCCGCGGTGGGCTTCAGGGATGAACACGGTTTCGACCGCGTTGGCATTGCCCACGTCGAGCAGCCACTTGCGCGTGCCGTCGGCCGAGATCGAGTCGCGCACCGGCACCGGCGGACGGATCACGGCGATGTCCTTGAGCCTGGCGCGCAAGGACTTGGCGACGTCGGTCATCGCGTCGAAATCGTCGCAGCCCTCGCGGTGCATCCAGCGCATCACCTGGCGGGCGCGGAACGGCTTCTCGCCCAGCCCGGCGAACCAGGCGACGAGACCGTCGACATCGAAATCGAGCAGATTGACCGGATTGGAAGTGCTCACGCCTGAAACTTCACTCATTCAAGGCCGGGGCGGCAGACGGCCCCGCCGTAATGCAAACGGCCCGATCACGCCGCGCGCGGTGCGGAAGGCACCGCGACGCATGCGCGACGGGCCGTTGGAACGGACCGCTCAGCGCGAGTAAACGTTCATGCCGGGGAAGAAGAAGGCCACTTCCACGGCAGCGGTCTCGGGGGCGTCGGAGCCGTGCACCGCGTTGGCGTCGATCGACTCGGCGAAGTCGGCGCGGATGGTGCCCTTGTCGGCCTTCTTCGGGTCGGTGGCGCCCATCAGCTCGCGGTTCTTGGCGATCGCGTTCTCGCCTTCCAGGCACTGGATCATCACCGGGCCGGAGGTCATGAAGGACACCAGGTCCTTGAAGAAGGGACGCTCCTTGTGCACGGCGTAGAACTCGCCGGCCTCACGCTCGGACAGGTGAGCCATCTTGGCGGCGATGATCTTCAGGCCTGCGCCTTCGAAGCGGGCGTAGATCTGGCCGATCACGTTCTTGGCGACGGCGTCGGGCTTGATGATGGACAGGGTGCGTTCGATTGCCATGGAAAACTCCGGGACTGCGCTCGAAAGAAGCGCGAGGTTTGGAAAAAAGCGCGAAATTTTAACAGGTTTCGCATCACACCGATGCCTGGCACGCACGCGGGAATGTAAGCCGGCGCAAGCGGACAGGCCAAAAAACAATCCCCGCCGGGCGTCGCCGCCTGACGGGGATTGCATCGCAGTGCTGCGGCCGCGCGCCGAGCGCGGCCGGGCTGCAGCGCTTACATCATGCCCAGCGCCTTGGGCAGGAAGGTGGAGATGCTCGGGACGTAGGTGATCAGCATCAGGAACGCCAGCATCGTGTATAGCCAGGGCAGCACCGCCTTGCTCATCTCGGTCAGGCCCGCCTTGGTCACGCCGCTGGCCACGAACAGGTTCAGTCCGAGCGGCGGCGTGATCATGCCGATCTCCATGTTCACCACGATCATCACGCCGAAGTGGATCGGGTCGATGCCCAGCGCCACCGCCACCGGGAACAGGATCGGCGCCAGGATCAGGATGATCGAGGACGGCTCCATCAGCATGCCGGCCACCAGCAGCAGCAGGTTGACCACGATCAGGAAGCCGATCGGGCCCATGCCGCTGGCCACGATCGCATCGGCCATGCGCTGCGGGATCTGCTCGCTGGTCAGGATGAAGGAGAACAGCACCGCACTGGCGATGATGAACAGCAGCATCGCGCTCATGTTGGCCGAATCGAGCAGCACGCGCGGGATCTGCTTGAAGGTCAGGTCCTTGTACACGAAGACCGCGATGAAGAAGGCGTACACCGCGCTCATCGCCGCCGCTTCGGTCGGGGTGAACATGCCCGAGTAGATGCCGCCCATCACCACCACGATCAGCATCAGGCCCCAGAAGGCCTTGCGGAAGGACTTGAGGCGCGCGCCCCAGTCAGCCCGCTTCATCGTCGGGTAGTTGTTCTTGCGCGCCACGTACCAGGTGGTCACGCCGAGCATGAAGGCGAGCATGATGCCCGGGATGACGCCGGCCATGAACAGCGCGCCGACCGAGGTGTTGGTGGTCACCGCGTACATCACCATCACGATCGAGGGCGGGATCAGGATGCCCAGACCGCCGGCCGAGGCCACCACGCCGGCGCCGAAGCGCACCGGATAGCCCTGCTTGATCATCGCCGGAATCAGGATCGAGCCGATCGCCACCACGGTCGCCGGGCTGGAGCCCGACACCGCCGCGAAGAGCGCGCAAGCCAGCACCGCCGACATGCCCAGGCCGCCGCGCAGATGGCCGACCATGGAGGTGGCGAAGTTGATCATGCGCCGCGCCACGCCGCCATGGGTCAGGAAGTTGCCGGCGAGGATGAAGAACGGGATCGCCATGATCTCGAACTTCTCGATGCCGGTGAACATCTTGAGCGCCACCGACTCGAGCGGCACATCGGTGAAGATGAACATGAAGCTCAGCACCGTGAGGCCGAGCGCCACCCCTACCGGCATGCCGATCGCCATCAGGACGACGAGCAGGCCGAAGATTGCAATCGAATTTGTCATGATCTCGTCCTCCTCACTTGCCCTGGCCCGGACGCTTCGCATCCGGCTGGCCACCGCGGGCATGTTCGATGTCCTCGGCGATCGAGATCGCCTCGCCTTCGAGCAGCACGCTCTCGTCGTCGCCCTCGTCCAGGCCTTCGACATGGCCGTGGTCGTGGGTCGGCAACTCGCCGCTGCGGGCAAAGCTCACCATCACCTGCAGGAAGCGGTAGCACATCAGGAAGGAACCGAGCGGCACGGCCGAATAGACGATCCAGGTCGGCCACTCGAGGTCGGGCGTGGTCGGCCCCTCGAAGTAGTCGCCGGTATCGCGGCCGAACAGCGACAGGGTCTCGTAGGCCATACCGTTCTCCCACACGAAGAAGGCGCCGAACAGGCCGATGAGCGCGGTGAAGATCACCCCGCAGATCAGGCCGATGTGGATCAGCACCGCGCGCGGCGTGCCCGACAGCTTGTTGACCAGGATGTCGACGCCGACATGGATGCCGGTGCGCACGCCGTAGGCGGCACCGAACTTGGCCATCCACACGAACAGGATGATGCAGAATTCCTGCGCCCAGCCCACGTTCATGTCGAGCAGCCAGTCCTGCACCACGGGAATCTCGTAACCCGAGGCGTAGCGATGCACCACCGAGATGAAGATCACGATCGTCGCCACGGCCATCAGGGCGCTGATGATGATCTCCTCGAGGCGGTCGAGAAGCTTGTTCATGATTGTTCTCCCCCGAAAAAACGCCCGTCGCTCACGAGGAGCCAGACGGGCGCTGCTGGGTGTGAAGGAAGGTGATTACAGCTTGGCCGGGTCGAAACCGGTTTCCTGATAGATCGACTGGATCAGCTCCTTGCCGATGCGCGACTCCATCTTCTTGTGCACCGGCACGAAGGCTTTCTTGAAGGCGGCCTTCTCTTCCGCGCTCGGCTCGTAGATCTCGGTCTTGCCGGCGGCGCGCACGCCCTCGAGCGCCTTGTCGTTCTCTTCCTTGGCGATCTGGTTGGCATAGACGGTGGACTCGGCCATGGCCTTGTCGAGCTGGCTGCGGATCTCGGCCGGCAGGCCGTCCCAGAACTTCTTGTTGGTGATCACCGCGTAGCCCAGGTAACCGTGGTCGGTCAGCGTCATGTGCTTCTGCACTTCATGCATCTTCTGCGTGAAGAGGTTGGAGTGCGGGTTCTCGGTGCCGTCGACCACGCCGGTCTGCAGCGCCTGATAGACCTCCGAGAAGGCCATCACCTGCGGCAGCGACTTGACCTCGCGCATCTGCTCTTCCAGCACCTTCGACGACTGGATGCGCATCTTCTTGCCGCGCAGGTCCTCGGGCTTCTTGATCGGGGTGTTGGCCGAGAAGGACTTGAAACCGTTGTCCCAGAAAGCCAGACCCTTGATGCCCTTGGGCTCGAGCTTGGCGAGCAGCTGCTGGCCGACCGGGCCCTGGGTGATCTTGTTCAGCGCCTCGTAGCCGTCGAAGATGTACGGCAGATCGAAGACCTCGAACTCGCGCACGCCGAGCGGGCCGAACTTCGCCAGCGACGGGGCGAGCAGCTGGACGGCGCCGAGCTGCAGCGCTTCCATCTCTTCCTTGTCCTTGTACAGGGTGCTGTTGGCATAGACTTCGACCTTGACCGCACCATTGGTGTATTGCTCGGCAAGCTCCTTGAACTTCTCGGCGGCCTTGCCCTTGGGCGTGTCCTGGGCGACGACGTGGCTGAACTTGATCACGATCGGGTCCGCAGCGACCGCCGTGGCGGACAGACCAACGGCAACCAGACCAAGCAGAAGTGAACGAATCTTCATGAAAGGCATCTCCTCCAGATACAGCGCTGATGAATTTTCTCGGGCCGCAGGCGACTGGCCTGCGACCACTGCACCGCGATAAGTTCTGCTGTGCTGGGCATCAGTATCCTTTGCGCTCCCGGGGCCTGCTATTGTGGAAGTCCGCAGCCGTGATTACCGCAAGCTCCCCGTCCGCCGGATGCCACCCTCTGAACCGATGAGCTCGTCCGCCCCCAGCGCGCCGCCTGCCGCGGCCGCCGCCCCCGTCAGCCCGCGCCGGCGCTGGGTGCAGCACCTGCCCTATCTGAGCCTGGCGCTGTTCATGGCGGCGATCGCCGCGCTGGTGTGGCTGACGCGCGCCTACGATGCCGACGAACAGCGCACCACACTGCTCAACGACGTGCTGTGGATGGAGCAGAACCTGCGCTTCCACCTCGATCGCAACGAGATCCACCTGCAGCAGATCGGTCCCGATCTGTTCGCCGAGCGCAGCCTGCAGGCGCCGACCGAAGCCCGGCTTGCCAGCCTGCTCAATCAGGAGCGTGGCCTGGTGCAGATCCTGTGGCTGACGCCTGAGGGGCGCGCGGCGGGCGCCATGCCGCCCACGCCGCCGCCGCGCCCGGCGGACGAAAGCGCCGAGGGCTTCCCGAGCGAGAGCAGCTTCCGCCTCGCGCGCGGCATCGGCCGGCCGGTCTATGGCCCGGCCTACGCCGCGCGAGGCAACATCCATCATTTCGAAGTGCATGTGCCAGTGTGGTCGGACGAAGACCTGCTGGGCGTGGTGGTGGGGGTGTATTCCCTGCCCGACCTGGTCGTGCGCGAGCTGCCGTGGTGGTTCTCGGAGCGTTATCGCGTCGCCGTGCTCGACGCCGACGGCAACGAGATCGCCGCCAAGTCCAAGGTCGCCCCGCTGTCCGCGCAGCTCGCCTACAGCATGCCCTTCGACCCACCCGGTCACGGCCTGACCTTGCAGATCACCGCCTACAAGTCGGAGACGCGCTGGATCCCGCTGCTGCTGGGCGGCTCGCTGGTGCTGCTGGCCGGCATCATCATCTGGAGCGTGACCCAGCTGCGCCGCGAGCTCGCCCGCCGCCAGCAGGCCGAGACCGCGCTGCGCGCCGAATCCGCTTTCCGCAAGGCGATGGAAGACTCGCTGCTCACCGGCATGCGCGCTCGCGACCTCGAGGGCCGGCTCACCTATGTGAATTCCGCTTTCTGTCGCATGACCGGCTTCGATGCCAGCGAACTCGTCGGCCTCAAGCCACCGATGCCCTACTGGGACCCGGACCACCTGGAGGAGACCCTAGAGCTGCATCGCGAGATCATGGCCGGCGAGAGCTCGCCGCAGGGCACCGAGGTGCGGCTGCGACGCAAGAACGGCGAGGTGCTCGACGCGCTCGTGTTCGAGGCACCGCTGATCGACGCCAGCGGCCGCCATGCCGGCTGGATGGGCTCGGTGCTCGACATCACCGAGCAGAAGCGTGCGCGCGAACAGACGCGCCAGCAGGAGGAGCGCCTGCAGCAAAGCTCGCGCCTGATCACGATGGGGGAGATGGCCTCCACCCTGGCCCACGAGCTGAACCAGCCGCTGGCCGCGATCGCGAGCTACAACAACGGCTGCATCAACCGCCTGCACGGCACCCAGCTCGACCGCGACGAGCTGCTCGACATCCACGAGCGCATCGGCCGCCAGGCGCGGCGCGCGGGCGAGATCATCCGCCGGGTGCACGACTTCGTGCGCCGTTCCGAGCCGCGACGCGAACCGCTCGAGCTCAACGCCGTCATCCGCGACGCCGTCGGCCTGATCGAGGCCGATGCGCGCAAGCGCGGCGTCCAGCTCATCAGCACGCTAGCCCCGGCGCTACCGCTGGTTGCCGCCGATGCGGTGATGATCGAGCAGATCGTCATCAACCTCGTGCGCAACGCCATGGATGCGATGCGCGACACCCCGGCCGCGCTGCGCCAGGTCCTCATCGCCACCGCCCGTGAGGGGCGCTTCGTGAGCATCTCGGTCGCCGACCGCGGCGCCGGCATCGACGCCGAGACCGCCGCCCGCCTGTTCGAGCCCTTCTTCACCACCAAGAGCAGCGGCATGGGCATGGGGCTCAACATCTGCCGCTCGATCGCCGAACTGCACCATGGCCGCCTGACTTTCGAGGCGCGCCCCGGCGGCGGTACCATCTTCTTCCTGTCGCTTCCCGTGGAACCACACGCCGCATGAGCACCGCCTGCACGCACATCATCGACGACGACGAGGCCATTCGCGACGCCCTGCAATGGCTGTTCAAGACACGCGGCGTCAGCTGCCAGACCTGGCCCGGTGGCGAGCAATTCCTCGACGCCTGGCGCCCGGAATGGCGCGGCTGCATCGTGCTCGACATCCGCATGAACGGCATGAGCGGGCTGGAGTGCTTCGACACCCTGCTCGCGCGCGGCTGCGAACTGCCGGTGATCTTCATCACCGGCCACGGCGACGTGCCGATGGCGGTCGCCGCGCTCAAGAAGGGCGCCTTTCATTTCATCGAGAAGCCCTTCAACGACCATGACCTGGTCGATCTGGTCGAGAAGGCGCTGGCGCTCGACGCCGACCGCCAGCGCGCCGCCGCCAGCCGCGAGACCATCGAGGCCCGGCTGGCGACGCTGACCACGCGCGAACGCGAGGTCATGGAGCTGATCCTGGAGGGCAAGTACAACAAGGTGATCGCCGACAATCTGTCGATCTCGATGCGCACCGTCGAGGCGCACCGCTCGCGCATCTTCGAAAAGATGGAAGTGCGCTCGGCGGTCGAGCTCGCCCAGCTCCTGACCACGCTGCGCGGCTGAGTACTGCGCGCCCGCTCAGGCCGGGGGCGCCAAGCCAGGATCCTGCCCGACCGCTTGCCAGCGTGGCAGCACGCCGGGCTCGTCGGCGGCACAGGTCCAGCCCGCCGCGACGCCGATGCCGGCCACCCAGACCGCCTCGCCATCGGCCCACAGCACCGGCAGGCGATCGCGCATCCAGGCGGGGATTCCGGCCTCCTGGCACAGCTTGCGCAAATCGCGGCGCGGGCGATTGGGCGCCAGTTGCAGTTTCATGCCCGCGCGGCGTGGCGCCAGCCGCAGTCCCTGCGCCGCCTCGAGCCGAGCCAGGCTCAGGCCGATGCCGATGCCGCGCTCGAAATGCACCGCCCCGCCCCCCCACGGCAGCACCGCCTCGCCGCGCCAGGCGCTGGCCAGCGCCGGCAGCACTGCCGCGGCCTCGAGCCAGACTTCGGCGCGATAGGCGCAGCACACCCAGTCGCCGAATACAACGCGCAGCGGCCGATCGGCCGCGACGCTGTGCAACTGGCGCAAGACCTCATCGACCCGCGCCCGCGACGGCGCCTGTCCACCCAGCTCGCGCAGCTGCCAGCGCAGCAGGTTCGCCTGTCGCGCCGGACTCAACGCAAGCAGGCGTGGGCGCCGCCACGGCATGCCACCGCAGGCCCGACCATCGAGGGCGGCGAGCTCGGCGAGCAAGGCGTCGGCCTCGGCAAAGTTGGCGCTTGCGCGCGCCAGCGCGGGCACTGCCGCCGGAAACAGGGATTCGACCACCGGCAGCACGCGGTAGCGCAAGGCATTGCGGGTGAAATGCAGCTCAGCGTTGCTTTCGTCCTCGACCCAGCACAGGCCCTTGCGCTGTGCCCAGGCCACAATCTGCGCGCGACGCAGCGCCAGCAGCGGGCGCAGCCGGCCACGACGCCTGCCCCGGGCCGCAACGATGGGCGCCATCGCCGCCGCACCGCGCACCCCCGCACCGCGGAAGAGCCGCAACAGCAGCGTCTCGGCCTGGTCGTCCTGATGGTGGCCGAACACGAGCCAGTCACAGGCCACGCCGTCGAGCGCCGCATGCCGCGCCGTGCGCGCCGCGGCCTCGAGGCCCTCGCCGTGCCCGCGCTCGACCGTGACACGAAGGACCTGCAGGTCCACGCCGGCGATCGCGCAACGCGCGGCACAAGCCTGCGCCCAGGCGTCGGCACGCGGGCTGAGGCCGTGATGGACATGCGCCGCCGACAGCTGGAAACCGAAGGCCGGCTGCAGCCGGCGCAGGATCTCGAACAGGACCACCGAATCGACCCCACCCGAGAGCGCGCAGCACAGGCGCTGGCCGGCGCCAAGGCCGGCACGGGTGAGCACCTCGGCAGCGGCCTCGAGCACCGGGTCGCCCATTACCGCCGGGTCGGCGCTGGCGTGCATGTAGAGACTGCCCTGCGTCGGCGTGAGCGGGTCAGCCCGGCGCCCTCAGGGCCGGCGCGGCACTCAGGCCGCCTTCTCCTTGAAGCGGCCGTAGCTCATCAGCTTCTCGTAGCGTTGCGCCACGAGCTCGGACGGGGTCAGCGCCTCGAGCTCCCGCAGGGCATCGCCGAGTGCGCGCTTGAGGGTGGCCGCCATCGCACGCGGGTCGCGGTGCGCACCCCCGACCGGCTCGTTCACCACCTTGTCGACCAGGTTCAGCGCCTTCAGGCGCGCGGCGGTGATGCCCATGGTCTCGGCCGCATCCGGCGCCTTGTCGGCGCTCTTCCACAGAATGGAGGCGCAACCCTCGGGCGAGATCACCGAGTAGGTGGAGTACTGCAGCATCAGCACCTGGTCGGCCACCGCGATCGCCAGCGCACCGCCCGAGCCACCCTCGCCGATGATGGTGCTGACGATGGGCACCTTGAGCTCGGCCATCAGGTAGATGCTGTGGCCGATCGCCTCCGACTGGCCGCGCTCTTCGGCGCCGATGCCCGGATAGGCGCCCGGCGTATCGACGAAGGTGAACACCGGCAGGCCGAACTTCTCGGCGAGCTTCATCAGGCGCATCGCCTTGCGGTAGCCCTCGGGTCGCGGCATGCCGAAGTTGCGCGCGATCTTCTCCTTGGTGTCGCGGCCCTTCTGGTGGCCGATGACCACGCAGGACTGGCCGTTGAAGCGCGCCAGCCCGCCGACGATCGCCTTGTCGTCGGCGTAGCTGCGGTCGCCGTGCAGTTCCTGGAAGTCGGTGAAGATCAGCTCGGCGTAATCCAGCGTGTAGGGGCGCTGCGGGTGACGGGCGACCTGCGAGATCTGCCACGGCGTGAGCTTGACGTAGAGTTCCTTGGTCAGCGACTGGCTCTTGGCCTCGAGCCGGCTGATTTCGTCGGAGATGTCCACGGCCGGATCGTCCTGCACGAAGCGCAGTTGGTCGATCTTTGCCTCGAGTTCGGCAATCGCCGTTTCGAAATCCAGAAAGGTGGTGTTCATCCAGCCGTTCCCAGTCAAAAAATGACCGCCATTGTAACGCCAGCCGGGCTGGGGCGTGTGCCGTCGTCGCTGCACCGCCGCATGCGGCCCGGTCAACGCATCGGGGCGGCCCCATGATGGCGGCCGCCCCGATGCCCTGTCGCCCGCACCCGAAGGCGCAGCCGGTTCAGTCGTTGTTGGCGAAGCCCAGCAGGTGCAGCAGGCTGGTGAAGAGGTTGAAGATCGACACGAACAGCGTCACCGTGGCCATGATGTAGTTGGTCTCGCCGCCATGGATGATGTTGCTGGTCTCATACAGGATGAGGCCGGACATCAGCAGCACGAAAGCCGCGGAGACGGTCAGCGACAGGGCCGGGATCGAGAAGAAGATCGCCCCCAGGCCGGCCAGGAAGGCCACCAGGATGCCGACCATCAGGAAGCCGCCCATGAAGGAGAAATCCTTCTTGGTCGTCACCGCATAGGCCGACAGACCGAGGAAGATCGCCGCCGTGCCCGCCATCGCCTGCATCACGATGCTGCTGCCATTGGGCAGCGCCAGGTAGGCCGAGATGATCGGGCCGAGGGTGAAGCCCATGAAGCCGGTCAGCGCGAACACGAACACGATGCCAAGGCTGCTGTTGCGGAACTTGCTCGTCAGGAAAAGCAGACCGAAATAGCCGATCAGGGTGAGGATCAGACCGGGATGCGGCAAGCCCATCGCCATCGACAGGCCGGCGGTGAGCGCCGAGAAAGCCAGCGTCAGCGACAGCAGCATGTAGGTGTTGCGGATGACCTTGTTGGTCGACAGGACTGACGCTTCCGAGCGCGTCATCGTCATGCGGTTTTCCATTGCGAGCGTTCCTCCAGAGGGAAGTTAAGGATTTGTTTTATGAAGCCGGAAGATCAGGCAGGCATGGCGCCAAGCGTGCTTGCCGCCCGCTGCGGGCGCTGATTGCGCCGCACACGCTGCGCCAGCACCCGCGCGACACGGTCCGCCGCCTCATCAACCGCAGCCCGGACCTCGATCTGCGTGATGGCGAAGACCACGTCCGGCAGGTTGCGCAGCCGCAGTTGTACCACGCATCGCTTGTCCGTGCCGCCCCGCGGTCCATTGACATCGGCCACCTTGACCCGCGCCCACTGGATATGGTCGCGAAAGCGTCCGATGGCAAAGCGCATCCGCCGCGTCACGTAGTCACGCAGCCCGGGTGCAGCCTCGACATTGTCGCAGTGCAGATCGATACGCATGTGCAGTCTCCTTCGTTCTTGTCGCGCAATTGCCGTCGGGCACCACGCCTCGACGGATACTAACGCTCAGACTCTTCGATAAAATCCCGGTTCAACAGAATCTTTATCAGATTTTTTCGAAGTATCTTCAGCCTGCGCCATAGGGTGCCACCCGATGCTCAACTACAAGCAGCTCCACCACTTCTGGACCGCAGCCCGTGCCGGTGGGATCGTGCGCGGCGCAGAACGTTCCGGACTCGCGCCCCAAACCCTGTCCGGGCAGATCGCCGCGCTCGAGACCGAGCTCGGCGTCAGCCTGTTCAAGCGCCAGGGCCGGAATCTGGCGCTGACCGAGAGCGGACGCATGGTGCTCGACTACGCCGAGGAGATCTTTCGGCTCGGCAGCGAGCTCGAGGACGCCCTGCGCAGCCGGGCCGCAGGGCGGGCCGTGCCCTTTCGCGTCGGCATCGCCGACGTGGTGCCGAAGGCGATTGCCTGGCTGCTGCTGGCGCCCTCGATGGATCTGCCCGAGCCGATGCGCATCGTCTGCCGCGAGGGCAAGTTCGATGCCCTGCTGGGCGAGTTGGCGATCCACAAGCTCGACGTCGTGCTCGCCGACAGCCCGCTACCGGGTAATATGGACGTACGCGGCTACAG
This sequence comes from Thauera sp. WH-1, assembly GCF_047806685.1. Classification (NCBI taxonomy): domain Bacteria; kingdom Pseudomonadati; phylum Pseudomonadota; class Betaproteobacteria; order Rhodocyclales; family Zoogloeaceae; genus Thauera; species Thauera sp. WH-1. Next base: position 101,691 of record NZ_JBLQGP010000011.1, on the reverse strand, counting down.
CCACGCGTTGGGAGAGTCGACGATCGGCCTGTACGCGACGCCCGCGCTCGCGACCTCGCTGCAGGGCGACTTTCCGGCCTGCCTGGACCGTGCCCCACTGCTGCTGCCGGGCGCTGAAGCGAGCGTGCGTGCCCCCCTGCTGCGCTGGGTGGAGGCCGCGCGGATCAGACCACGCATCGTCGGCGAATTCGACGACAGCGCCCTCATGCGCGCCTTCGCCGAGGCCGGCGCAGGGATCTTCCCGAGCGCCTCGCTGGTCGGTGAGCAGTTGTGCAAGCAGGCTGGCATGGTGCACCTGGGCAACGCCGACGGCGTCACCGAGACCTATTACGCCATCTCGGTCGAGCGCAGGCTGACGCACGCGGCGGTGCGCGCCATCAGCGAGGCCGCGATGGCGAGTCGCCAATTGGGCAAGCAGAACCCGAGCTGATTTGATTTTCGACCGCAGGCGATCCAGAATCGCGGGCCGGAAGGAAAGGCGCCGTTTAGCGCAGACAGCGACCCTGAGCGCCCTTCGACGTGAGGGAGGGTGCAGATGGTGCCGGGAGGGGGACTCGAACCCCCACACCTTGCGGCGGCGGATTTTGAGTCCGCTGCGTCTACCGATTCCGCCATCCCGGCATGGGACGCGCATTATGTCCGAACAATCCCGGCGCGGGCAAGCAAGGCGGCATGCGCCACCGCGCGGCGCGGCGCGGACGATGTTCGCGTGCAATTCACCACTTCTGCCCTGATCTCCATGTCACTGACCCTGAACGACTTCGACTACCTGCTGCCGGCCGATCTCATTGCCCAGACGCCGCTGCCCGAGCGCAGCGCCAGCCGGCTGCTCGTCGTCACCCCCAGCGCCGGCGCGGCCCCCGTGCTGGCCGACGCCTGCTTCACCGAGCTGCCCGACCTGATCGGGGCGGGCGACCTCCTCGTCTTCAACGACACCCGCGTGATCCATGCCCGCCTGCATGGCATCAAGGACAGCGGCGGCCAGATCGAGGTGCTGATCGAGCGTGCCATCGGCCCGCACGAGGCGCTCGCTCAGATTCGCGCCAGCAAATCACCCCGGACCGGGACCCGGCTTCGCCTTGCCGACGCCTTCGACGTCGAGGTGCTGGGCCGGGTCGGCGAGTTCTTCCACCTGCGCTTCCCGCAGGGCGAGAACCTGTTCGCGCTGCTCGAGCGCCGCGGCAAGCTGCCGCTGCCGCCCTACATCCAGCGCGCGGCCGGCGACGCGGACGAGACCCGCTACCAGACGGTGTATGCGCGCGAACCCGGCTCGGTCGCCGCCCCCACTGCGGGCCTGCACTTCGATGAGGCGCTGCTCGAGCGCATCGCGGCACGCGGCGCGCGCTGCGCCTGGCTGACCCTGCACGTGGGCGCCGGCACCTTCCAGCCCGTGCGCGTCGACGACCTTGGCGAGCACCGCATGCACCGCGAGCGCTACGTGATCCCGCAGGAGACCGTCGACGCCATCGCCGCCACCCGCGCCGCCGGTGGACGCGTGATCGCGGTCGGCACCACCAGCATGCGTGCGCTCGAGGCTGCGGCCCAGGACGGCGCACTCGAAGCCGGCAGCGGCGAGACGGAGATCTTCATCCTCCCCGGTTTCCGCTTCCAGATGGTGGATGCGCTGATCACCAATTTCCACCTGCCCAAGTCCACCCTGATGATGCTGGTGTCGGCGTTTGCCGGCATGGACAGCATCCGCCGCGCCTACGCCCACGCGGTCGAGGCGCGCTACCGCTTCTTCAGCTACGGCGACGCGATGTTCCTCACCCGCCGCAACGAAGCCGAGAACGACGAGCTCGACAATGCAATTTGAACTCCTCACCACCGACGGCGGCGCCCGCCGCGGCCGCCTCACCCTCGCCCACGGCGTGGTCGAAACCCCGGTTTTCATGCCGGTCGGCACCTACGGTACGGTCAAGGCGATGACGCCGGCGATGCTCGCCGACATCGGCGCGCAGATCTGCCTGGGCAACACCTTCCATCTGTGGCTGCGCCCCGGGCTGGACATCATCGCCGCCCACGACGGCCTGCATCGCTTCATGGCCTGGGACAAGCCCATCCTCACCGACTCGGGCGGCTTCCAGGTGTTCAGCCTGGGTGCGCTGCGCAAGATCAGCGAGGAAGGGGTCAAGTTCGCCAGCCCGATCGACGGCGCCAGGCTGTTCCTGACGCCCGAGATCTCGATGCAGATCCAGACCGTGCTCAACTCGGACATCGTGATGATCTTCGACGAGTGCACGCCCTACCCCGCCAGCCGCGACGAGGCCGCCAAGTCGATGCGCCTGTCGCAGCGCTGGGCGCAGCGTTCGCGCAACGAGTTCGACCGCCTCGGCAACAGCAACGCGCTGTTCGGCATCGTCCAGGGCGGCATGTACGAGGACCTGCGCGACGAGTCGCAGGGCGTGCTCGAAGACATCGGCTTCCACGGCTTTGCCATCGGTGGCCTGTCGGTAGGCGAACCCAAGGAAGACATGGCGCGCATCCTCGCCCACACCGCGCCGCGCCTGCCGCAGGGCAAGCCGCGCTATCTGATGGGCGTGGGCACACCGGAGGACATCGTCGACGGCGTCGCCGCCGGCATCGACATGTTCGACTGCGTCATGCCCACTCGCAACGCGCGCAACGGCTGGCTGTTCACCCGCTACGGCGACATCAAGATCAAGAACGCCGCGCACAAGACCGACACCCGGCCGCTGGACCCCTCGTGCGACTGCTACACCTGCCGCAACTTCAGCCGCGCCTACCTGCACCACCTGCACCGCACCGGCGAGATCCTCGGCAGCATGCTCAATACCGTGCATAACCTGCGCTACTACCAGACCCTGACCGCCGAGCTGCGCGACGCCATCGCCGCAGGCCAGCTCGAGACCTACGTCCGAGGCTTCCGCAGCGAGCGCGCCACCGGCACGCAATGAGCGGATGCAAGGAATGAATGAAACCGGCGCCCGGCGCCGACGTCCCATGCAACCGGCCCCTTACCCGGCTGCTGCTATAATCGAGCGCTTTTTTGCCAACCCGGAGTTATCAACGTGCTGATTTCCAATGCCTATGCCCAAGCCGCGGGCGGCGACCCCACTGGCGGCCTGATGGGCCTGCTGCCCCTGATCCTGATGTTCGTGGTGCTGTGGTTCCTGATGATCCGCCCGCAGATGAAGCGCGCGAAGGAACACAAGGCCATGGTCGAGGCCCTCGCCAAGGGTGACGAGGTGGTGACCGGCGGCGGCATCGCCGGCCGCGTGACCGACGTTGGCGACAGCTTCGTGCAGTTGGAGGTCGCCAACAACACCGTGGTCGCCGTGCAGAAGCAGGCCGTCGCCACCGTGCTGCCCAAGGGCACGCTGAAGTCGCTGTAAGCCTTCCACGCGCCGGTCGGCCCCAGGTCCGCCGGCGCGTTTCGCTTCACCCCACCCGCTGCACTTGCTGCAGCCGGCCTCGCGCCCCGTTCGCTGCCCCGCTTCGCACGTGACCGTGACGCCTCCACACCTCTCCCGCCGACGATGAACCGCTACCCCCTCTGGAAGAACGCCCTGATCGTCCTCGTGCTGCTCTGGGGCCTGCTCTACACCCTGCCCAATTTCTACGGCGAAGTCCCGGCGGTGCAGGTCTCGAGCGCCAAGGCCACGCTCAAGCTCGACCCCGCGAGCACCACCGACCGCCTCAACAGCGCCCTGCGCGAGGCCGGCATCGCCCACACCGGCGTCTTCTCCGACGCCACCAGCGTGCGCGCCCGCTTTGCCGACACCGAGCAGCAGCTGCGCGCCAAGGACGTCATCGAGCAGGCCTTCAACCCCGATCCCGCCGACCCCTCCTATGTCGTCGCGCTCAACCTGTTGTCGGCCTCGCCCAGCTGGCTGACCTCGATCAAGGCCCTGCCAATGTATCTTGGCCTTGACCTGCGCGGCGGTGTGCACTTCCTGCTCGAGGTCGACATGCCCGGCGCGCTGACCAAGCGTCTGGATGCCACCACCGGCGACCTGCGCACCCTGATGCGCGACAAGAGCGTGCGCCACGCAGGCATCACCCGCGAGGGCAACACCGTCGTCATCCGCTTCCGCGACGCCGAACAGCGCGAGGCCGGCCGCCGCGCCATCCAGGACGCCAGCAACGACCTGCAACTCGCCGACCGCGATGACGCCGCCGACGACCTCAAGCTGATCGCCACGCTGACGCCGCAGGCGCAGCAGACGATGCGCGACTTTGCCATCAAGCAGAACATCACCACCCTGCACAACCGCATCAACGAGCTTGGCGTGGCCGAGCCGGTGATTCAGCAGCAGGGCGCCGAGCGCATCGTCGTTCAACTGCCCGGCGTGCAGGACGTGGCCAAGGCCAAGGACATCCTGGGCCGCACCGCGACCCTCGAAGTGCGCATGGTGGACGACACCCCGGGCGCGATCGAGCAGGCGCTCGCCGGCAACGTGCCCTTCGGCACCGAGCTCTACAACGAGCGCGGCGGCTCGCCCCTGCTGGTCAAGAAACAGGTCGTGCTCACCGGCGACCGCCTCACCGACGCCCAGCCCGGCTTCGACGGCCAGACCAACGAGCCCGCGGTGCACCTCACGCTCGACGCCGCCGGCGCGCGCATCTTCCGCGACGTCACGCGCGAAAACGTCGGCAAGCGCATGGCCATCCTGCTGTTCGAGAAGGGCAAGGGCGAGGTCGTGACCGCGCCGGTCATCCGCAGCGAGATCGGTGGCGGCCGGGTGCAGATCTCGGGCCGCATGACCACGGCCGAGGCCAACGACGTCGCCCTGCTGCTGCGCGCCGGCAGCCTGGCCGCGCCGATGGAGATCATCGAGGAGCGCACCGTCGGCCCCAGCCTGGGGGCCGAGAACATCACCAAGGGCTCGAACTCGGTGATCTGGGGCTTCCTCGCCATCGCGGTGTTCATGACCGCCTACTACACCTTGTTCGGCCTGGTGTCGGTGATCGCGCTCACCTTCAACCTCGTGCTGCTGGTGGCGCTGCTGTCGCTGCTGCAGGCCACGCTGACCCTGCCCGGCATCGCCGCCATGGCGCTGACCCTGGGCATGGCGATCGACGCCAACGTGCTGATCAACGAGCGCATCCGCGAGGAGTTGCGCAACGGCGCTACGCCGCAGGCGGCGATCTCCGCAGGCTACGACCGCGCCTTCGACACCATCCTGGACGCCAACATCACCACCCTGATCGCAGGCATCGCGTTGCTGGTGTTCGGTTCCGGCCCGGTGCGCGGCTTCGCCGTGGTGCATTGCCTCGGCATCCTGACCTCGATGTTCAGCGCCATCCTGGTGTCGCGCATGATCATCAACTTCATCTACGGCCGCCAGCGCAAGATCGCCAAGCTGCATCTGGGCCAGTCGGCCAACTAAGGGACAAGGACAGAAACGATCATGGAATTCTTCCGTCAGCGATCCGACATCCCCTTCATGCGCCATGCGCTGAAGTTCAACCTGTTCTCCAGCCTCGCCTTCGTGGTCGCGGTGTTCTTCATCGTGCTGCGCGGGCTCAACCTGTCGGTGGAGTTCACCGGCGGCACCCTGATCGAGGTGGGCTACGCCGAGCCGCCGCGCATCGAGGACGTCCGCCAGGCGCTCGCGCGCGATGGCTACCCCGACGCCCAGGTGCAGAACTTCGGCAGCGCGCGCGAGATCCTGATCCGCATGCCCAACCGCGACGACCTCGACACGAGCCGTATCTCCGAGCGCGTGATGACGACGCTGCAAGGCATCGAAGGGCCCGAGGCGCAGCTGCGCCGGGTCGAATTCGTGGGCCCGCAGGTGGGCAAGGAGCTCGCGACCGATGGCGCGATGGCGCTGTTGCTGGTCATCATCGGCATCGTGATCTACCTGGCGATGCGCTTCGAGTGGCGCTTCGCGGTGTCGGCGATCATCGCCAACCTGCACGACGTGATCATCATCATCGGCTTCTTCGCCTTCTTCCAGTGGGAGTTCTCGCTGCCGGTGCTGGCTGCGGTGCTGGCGGTGCTGGGTTATTCGGTGAACGAGTCGGTGGTGGTGTTCGACCGCGTGCGCGAGACCTTCAAGAAGAAGCGCAACATGGATACGCCGGCAGTGCTGGACCATGCGATCACGGCGATGATCTCGCGTACCGTGATCACCCACGGCAGTACCTTGATGATGGTGGTGTCGATGCTGATCTTCGGCGGCGAGACGCTGTATTACTTCGCGCTGGCGCTGACCATCGGCATCTGCTTCGGCATCTATTCGTCGATCTTCGTCGCCAGCCCGCTGGTGATGTGGCTGGGGGTGTCGCGCGAGCAGTTCATCAAGCCGAAGAAGGAGAAGGAAGAGGCGGTGGTCTGAGGCCTCCTCCTGCCAGTTGTAACGAAGGCGCCTTGAGGGGCGCCTTCTTTTTTGAGTGGCAGGCGTTTGCGCGGCTTCGATCCGGCGGCGGGGTCGGGCTGGCGGTCGCCGCCTGCACTCGCGGCCCTGCGCTACGCTCCGGGCTGCCCTCGGCGGAGGACATTGCGGGGGCGGCGACGCAAACTCGGCGCTACGCGCCTCGGACATGCGTCGCCTTGTTTCCCCCGCAACGCCCTCCCCCTCGGCGCTCATGAAGTTGGCTCCCCCCAGCCCGACCCCGCCGCCTCGCGCAACAATTTCCTCAGACCGCAAAAACCTGCTTGACCTTGAGCGTCTCACCGCGCTCGATCAGACCGATCAGGCGGTCGATGTTGGGGTGCTTGCCGGGGTGGGTGCGCGCGTCCTCGGTGTGCTCGGCGTAGAGCTCGAGGCCCTTCTTCGCCGCCTCGGGGCTGATCGCGCCGTAGAGCTGGGCGAGGTGGTTGTAGACCGCCAGCGAGCCGGCCTGGCCGGGCTTGTTCTCGATGCTGGCGACAACCGCGTCGGCGGCGTCGATCAGGTTGAGTGCGGCGAGGTGGGACACGCCGGGCAGGTTCTTGAGGTTGTCGGCAAAAGCCATTCGGGTGCTCCTTGTCGTGAAAACGCCACCGCGAAGGTGGCGTCGGGATGGCCGCCGGCGCGCGGCCGGCCGATTCGGTCGATGCTCAGATGCGGCGGGCGAGCTCTGCGGCCTTGCCAACGTAGCTCGCCGGCGTCATCGCCAGCAGGTGGTCGCGCGCCTCGGCGGGGATCGCCAGGCTGCGGACGAAGTCGTGCAGCGCCTCGCGGGTGATGCCCTTGCCACGGGTCATGGCCTTCAGCTGCTCGTAGGGGTTCTCGATGCCGTAGCGGCGCATCACCGTCTGCACCGGCTCGGCCAGGACTTCCCAGCACTCGTCGAGGTCGGCCGCGAGGCGCGCGGGGTCGGCCTCGAGCTTGCCCAGGCCGCGCAGGCAGCTGTCGAGCGCGAGCACGGTGTGGCCGAAGCCCACGCCCATGTTGCGCAGCACGGTGGAGTCGGTGAGGTCGCGCTGCATGCGCGAGATCGGCAGCTTCTCGGAGAAGTGCTTGAGCACCGCGTTGGCGAGGCCGAAGTTGCCTTCGGCGTTCTCGAAGTCGATCGGGTTGACCTTGTGCGGCATGGTCGAGGAGCCGACCTCGCCTTCCTTGAGCTTCTGCTTGAAGTAGCCGAGCGAGATGTACATCCAGATGTCGCGGCAGGCGTCGATCAGCATGGTGTTGGCGCGCGCGATGGCATCGAACAGCTCGGCCATGGCGTCGTGCGGCTCGATCTGGATCGTGTATTCGTTGAACGTCAGGCCCAGCGACTCGATGAAGCGGCGGTTGAAGCCTTCCCAGTCGAACTCCGGCCAGGCCGACAGGTGGGCGTTGTAGTTGCCCACGGCGCCGTTGAACTTGGCGCACATCGCGACGCCGGCAATGGCAGCACGGGCGCGCATCAGGCGTGCGGCGATGTTGGCCATCTCCTTGCCGAGCGTGGTCGGGCTGGCGGGCTGGCCATGGGTGCGCGACAGCATCGGCAGGTCGGCCAGGGCATGCGCGAGTTCGCGGAAGCGGGCGATGACGGCGTCGAGCGCGGGCAGCAGCACCTGGTCGCGGCCTTCGGCCAGCATCAGCGCATGCGAGCTGTTGTTGATGTCTTCCGAGGTGCACGCGAAGTGGATGAACTCGGACACCTTCATGACCTCGGCGTTGTGGCCGAGGCGCTTCTTGAGCCAGTACTCCATGGCCTTGACGTCGTGGTTGGTGGTGGCCTCGATCGCCTTCACCGCCTCGCCGTCGCCGGTCGAGAAGTTGGCCACCACCGCGTCGAGTTCGGCCACCGTCGCCGCCGAGAAGGGGGCGATCTCCGCCAGCGCGGGCTCGGCCGCGAGCGCCTTGAGCCATTGCACCTCGACCTTGACGCGATTGCGGATCAGGCCATGCTCGGAGAAATGGTCGCGCAAGCCGGCCACCTTGCCGTGGTAACGGCCATCGAGCGGGGACAGGGCGGTGAGCGGGGACGGCGAGGCGTTCGACATAACGGAGCTTCCGGACAAAGATGCTATTTTAGCGCCTCACCCATCACAGAAGAGAACAAACCACCGTGAGCACTTCGGAGCGCTACAAGATCGAGGTGACTGCCACCGCCGAGTACGTCGCCGCCCAATCCAGGCCCGAGGACGAGCACTTCGTCTTTGCGTACCGCGTCACCATCCGCAACGTCGGCACGCGGCCCGCGCAGTTGCTCGCCCGCCACTGGATCATCACCGACGGCCACGGCAAGGTGCAGGAGGTGCATGGCCAGGGGGTGATCGGCGAGCAGCCCAAGCTCGCACCCGGCGAGCACTTCCGCTACACCAGCGGCTGCGTGCTCGAGACGCCGGTCGGCACCATGCACGGGCGATACCAGATGCTCGGTGAAGACGAGCACCGCTTCGAGGCCGAGATCCCGCCCTTCATGCTGGCGATGCCGCGGGCACTGCACTGAGACGCTGCCGAGCCTCCGCGCCCCCCCTTCTGTCAGGCCCGGGGCCGGCGATACTCGATGACACGACCGCGCCCCTCGCGCTTGGCCTCGTAGCAGGCCTGGTCGGCGGCCTGCATCACGGCCGCAACGTCATGGATGTCGCCTTCCATGCGCGCCAGGCCGACGCTGGCACCGACGCGGAAGCTCTGCCCCGCGCAGACGAACGCGAAGCCGCTGACGGCCTCGCAGAGCGCGCCGGCAATGACATGCGCGTCAGCACGACTGCAGCCGCGCAGGATCACCGCAAACTCGTCGCCCCCCAGGCGGAAGACCTGGTCCTCGACGCGCAATCGCGCGCGCAGCAGGCGAGCCAGATCGCACAGCAGGCGGTCGCCGGCGCCATGGCCGCAGGTGTCGTTGACCGCCTTGAAGTGGTCGAGATCGAGGAACAGCAGGGTGAGCACGTCGCCGGCACGGCGATGGATCGCCACCGCGTGCTCGATCGCCTCTTCGAAGGCCCGCCGATTGGGGAGCCCTGTCAATGGATCGTGGCGCGCCTGGTGTGCGAGCTGGGCGGTCGCCGCGTCGATCCGCGCCTGCAGCGTACGCTGGTTGTCGGCGATCGATTCGGCCATGGCGTTGAAGCCGGATTCGAGCGCACGCAGTTCCTCGCTCGCCGACTGTGCCGGCACCCGCGCCTGCAGGTCGCCGGCCGCCATGCGCCGTACGGCCTGCACCAGCAACGCCACCGGCGTGCCCACCGCGCGCGCCAGGCGCAAGGCCATCACCACGGCACCGGCGAGGGCGAGCAGCGCGACACTGCCCACGGTGAGCAGGACCCGACGCTTGGCGGCGTCGCGCGCGCTCGTGTCCAGCTCCACCTGGACCCAGCCGAGGCGCTCGGCGTCGCCTGCCATCGACGGCGAAGGGTAGTCGACGACCTCGGGCGCCCCACTCAGGACCGCGGCGGAAAATCTCAGCCGCCCTGCGCCGACATCGACCACGACCTCATCCCCGCTCGCCTCCCGCACCGCCACGGGCAAGCCGGACAAGGCCTCGCCGGCGTGGCCGAGGACCTCGCCCTCGGCATCGTAGAAGGCGACGGCGGCGACCTCGGCCTGCTCCAGGGCGCGCGCCATCAGCGCCTCGAGCGCGACCGGATTGCCCGACACGAGGACGTACTCCGCCGCCGGGCCGAGGAAGCTCACGATCGCCTGCCCGCGCGCCAGCGTTGCCTGGTCGAGATCGCGGTTGCTCTGGTACAGAAACAGCGCGCCCAGCACGAAGGCGAACACGAGGCTGGGCACGAGCAGCACCATCAACATCCTGCGCCCGAGCGACATGGTGCGCAGCCACCTCATCGTCTGCCCTCCCCGCGGCTCGCCACGCGCTCGCGCAGGACCTGGTCGTCGGGCACGGCAATGCCGAGCGCACGCGCCACCGTACGATTCACCGCGACGTCGAAACGCTCCGGGTAGCGCACGCCGCTGGCGAGCTGCGCCACCCCGCCCGTGCTGAGAAGATCCGTGCCAAGCAGGTCGGCGACATCGTTCGCAATGTGCTCGGGCGTGCTGAACACTGCCGCCAGGGCCCCGGCGGTGACGTAGGCCGCCGAGAAGGCGAAGATCGGGCGCCGGTAGCGGTAGCTCGTGAGCAGGATCGCACGCGCCGCATTGGGGCTGGAGACCACGCCATCGGGCAGTGCCAGCAGGGCCCCGGCCTTGTCGAGCAGGAACTGCAGCGCGCCGTTCAGCTCCCTGCCATCACTGATCTCGAACACGTCGACCTCGAAGCGCTCGGCCGCGCCCGCCCGCATCAGCTCGGACTCGAAGTGCCGGCTGTCCGGCCCCAGCAGCGCGCCCACACGCGCTTCCTGCGGCAGGATCGCGCGCACCAGGCGCAGATGGCGCGCGGGAGGCTGGTCGAGCACGACTGCGCCCAGCCGACGATTCGGGTAGGCCGCGCGCAGACGTTCGACGTCGCGCACCCCGAGCAGCGCCGCCAGCACCGGACGGTCGGAATCGCGCAGCGCCGCCTCGGCCGCATCGCGGCCGGCAGCGACAATCAGGTCGGCGCCCTCGACCCCCTCCGGCTGCAGGCCCTGGCGCACGGCGCCGGCCTGAACCACACGGTGCATGCCGGGCTTGAGGGCGGCCTGCAGGGCATGGACGAACTGCTGCGCCGCCCCCTTCTGCTCCGACAGCAGCAGTGCGATCTCCAGTGCCTGCGCAGCAGGCGACACCAGGGCCGCCCCGAGCAGCGAGCAGACGAACAGGCATCGGCGCACGAGGCGCGCCAGGCAGCCCATCGATCCACCCGCCCGCGCCGTCATGCTCACCAGCCGATCCGCAGTGTGGCAAAGAGGTGGGCCTGATGGCGGTACTTGCCATTGTGGAAGTCGGGGTACTTGCCCTTGACGCTGAGCGCGGTCACCGAGAACTCGCTGTCCGAGCCCGGTGCGCCGAAGCGGCGCGCCAGCTTGAGATCGAAACGCTCGCCGCGCGGGATGTAATCCCCGCCGTTCATCCAGTAGTACTCACCGTTGCGGTAGTAGCCCAGGCTCGCTCGCCAGCGCTCCGGGAGTTCCTTGATCAGCAGCAGCGAGGTCGTGGCGTGCGGCGCACTGTCGGGAATGTCACGGTCGCTGTAGGGCTCGCCCTCGTCGATGCGGATGAAGGACTGCGACAGGATCGCCCGCCCCCAGCCGTCGCGGCGCCAGTCGATCGAGAACTCCGCCCCGGTCATGCGGAAGTCATTGGCATTGAAGAAGTAGAAGGCCTTCTGGCCGGGGGTGATGGGCTTGAAATCGGGCCCTTCCCGGTTGGGGCAGGCATCCTTCATGAAGTTCGCCCGCACGCCGGGCTCCAGCTGGTCGAAATCGAAGCCCGCCGGGAAGGTCCGGCAGCTGCGGTCATCGATGAAGCGCTCGTAGTACTCGCGGAACACCCTTGCATCCAGAGTCAGCCCCTGCGGACGGAAGTGGGCGACATAGCCGAGGTCGATGAAACGCAGGCGCTCGCTCTGCAGCGGCTCAAGGCTGCGGAACAGGATGCGACGGATGTCGTCGCCATCGCGATAGGTCTGGAAGGCCTTGGACTCCATCAAGGTGGGCGCGCGATAGGCGGTGCCGGTGGAAAAGCGCAGCGCCGAATCGGGGCTGAAGGCGTAGTTCGCCGCGAAACGCGGCGAAAACAGCGAGCCGCTGTAGTCATGGCGCTCGAGCGTGCCGCCGACGTTGATGCGCAAGGCCTCGACCGGACGCCACTCGACGCTGCCGAAGAGCTGGGCGTGCGTGGCATCGAGCCAATCATCGCGGCCGAAAAGGCTCAGCGAACGGGCACGCTCGGAACGCAGGCCGAGGCCCAGCATGGCCGCGATCGAGGGCGACCAGCGCCCGCTGAGCTGCAGCTCCAGGTCATCGCGCTGCACCTCGCTATCGCGGCTGCCGAGGTAGGCCTGCAGTACGCCGCCTGCATCCTTCTCGAGCACGGTCCAGTCGCCTTCGGCGCGCTCCTGCTGGCGGTAGTAGCGCAGGCTCACCGAGGTGTCGGCGTCCACCCGACGCTCCCAGCCGGCCTGCAGATAGAGGGAGCGGTCACGCTCTTCATGGGGCGGAAAATCGAGGTAATCCGGCCCCCCGCGCCAGCTCGGCCCCGCGCTGATACCGAGCTGCAGGCCGAACTCGTCGACGGGCGAGAGTTGCAGCGTGGCGTTGAAGTTGGCCACGTTGCGCGTCAGCTTCTCCGCCCCATGCAGGCGCTGCGTGGGCGGATTATCCTCGAAGTGGGACTCGAAATTCACCACCGATCGCCGCGATGCGGACAGGCGCCAGTCGAGGGCGGCATCGCCTGCGCCGTTGATGCGCACACCGTAGTCGTAGAAGCCGTCCCGCCCGCGACGCAGGATCACGGCGCCGCCGCTCTCGGTCGCAGGCGAACGCGTGATGATGTTCACCACCCCCTGGAAGGCATTCACCCCGTAGGCCGCGCCGTTGGGCCCGCGCACGACCTCGACGCGCTCGATGTCGTCGACCCGCAGCGGCAGATTGTCCCACTTGGTGTCGCCCCACAGCGGGCTGTTGATGGTGCGCCCGTCTATCATGACCTTGATCCGGCGGTCATAGGCATCACCGAGGCCATGACTGGCAACCGAGGGCGAGCCATCGGCGATATCGGCGACCAGAAAGCCGGGCACCAGGCGCAGCAGGTCGTGGATCGTGGTGAAGCCCGAGGCCTCGATCATGTCGCGGTCGATGACCGTGACCGGTGCCGGCGCATCGAGCGGCGACTGCACCAGGCGTGAGGCGGTGAGCACGAGCGGAATGTCGTCGAAGAAGGGATCGCCGCCCTGCGCGCCGGCAGGAAGCAGGCAGACGAGCCCCAACAGCGTGCGCCACAACGGACGCCGACAACAACCGAACCCAGAACCCCGCGCCTGCATACCTTCCCCTGCCAGAACTCGCCCGTCACGCTCTCATGCGACAGTCATCGACCGAACCAGACATCGATTGTGCCCGGAATGGGGATCGCGCTGGCGTGGCTTGCACACGCGCGAGTGAAGCAGGTCACGGCGGCCCACCGCTTGCGGGGACCGGCGCCACGCGCAAGCGGTGCTCAACTGCGATAGTCGGCGTTGATCTTCACGTAGTCGTAGGAGAAGTCGCAGGTCCACACGGTGGCCGCGGCGTCGCCGCGCGCGAGGTCGATGCGCACCGTCAGCTCGGCATGCTTCATGATGCGCGACCCGGCCTCTTCCACATAGCTCGCAGCCCGTCCGCCGTGCTCGGCGACGAGCACGGTCTCATCCGGGTTGCCCAGCCACACTTTGAGCCTGGACACATCGAGGTCATCGATGCCGGCGTAGCCGATGGCGGCCAGAATGCGGCCGAGATTGGGGTCGGAGGCAAAGAAGGCGGTCTTCACCAGCGGCGAGTGTCCCACCGCGTAGGCAACCTGGCGGCACTCGTCGCGGTCGCGACCGCCCTCAACGACGATGCTCATGAACTTGGTCGCGCCCTCGCCGTCGCGCACGATGGCCTGGGCGAGCGCGATCGATACCTCGACCACCGCATCGCGCAGCACCTTGAAGTCGGCGCTGGCGGCGTCGACGATCTCCGCGTTGCCCGCCGCGGCCGTGGCGATCAGCACGAAGGAGTCGTTGGTGGAGGTGTCACCATCGACGGTGATGCTGTTGAAGGACAGGTCGGCCGCCTCCTTGACCAGGGCATCGAGCAGCGGCTGGGAGACGGCTGCATCACACGCGAGAAAGCCGAGCATGGTCGCCATGTTCGGCCGGATCATGCCGGCCCCCTTGCTGACCCCGGTGAGGGTGACCGTGCGGCCGCCGATCTGCACCTGCTTCGACACCGCCTTGGCCAGGGTGTCGGTGGTCATGATGGCGTGCGCCGCGTCGAACCAGCCGTCGGCGCGCAGATCGGCGACCGCCTTCGGCAGGCCGGCGAGCAGGCGCGCCATCGGCAGCGGCTCGAGGATGACGCCGGTCGAGAACGGCAGCACCTGCTCGGCCCGCACCCCCATCTCCTTCGCGAGCGCAACGCAGGTGGCGCGCGCATTGGCCAGGCCCGATTCGCCGGTGCCGGCGTTGGCGACACCGGTGTTGATCACCAGTGCCCGCGGCGCCGCCATGGCAAGGTGCTCGCGGCACAGCTGCACCGGTGCGGCGCAGAAGCGGTTGCGGGTGAACACCCCGGCGGCACGGCTGCCCGCAGCCAGTTCGACGACCGTGAGGTCGCGTCGGTTGAGCTTGCGGATGCCGGCTTCGGCCACGCCCAGCGCAACGCCCTGCACGGGAAGAAGTTGAGCCGGTTGGGGGGTGCTCAGATTGACGGCCATAGCGATCTCCAGAGTGGGGCCCACCGGCCAATGGCGACCGGCAATTGAAGGAGTGCGAATGATAGCGGATTCAGTTGCCGCGCATTTTCCGCGGTGTCTCAGGCGCGCGCCCCGCCTGGCTCAGGCCGTATCACCGCTGTTACACCGCCCATCGTGGGCAGTCGATCCCGCCTTGCGGCGCAATCCCCCTGCCTGCGGGGAGACGCGCCTGTCATTCCATTCGGTAGCGTTCGGCGTGCTGTACAGAAGATGAACAATCGGGAACTCATCGGCCTCGACCCGGGGGGCACACCGGAGCCAGAACCCTGCGGCAACTCAGGGCCCGCGCCCCTTCGCCCTTCTCGGGCATGAAGCTTGCGTAACAGCCGCAGGACCCTGCGCGACGCACGGTTCTGACCAAGATCAGTGGAGGAAGCCATGAAGCGAAGTCTTTTAGCGAGTGCGATCGCACTTGCGTTTGGTTTTGCAACGCAGGCAGGCGCGAACCCGACGAACACCGTTCTGGAGGGCGCGGACAACATCAATCAGACGGCGACGGCCCAGTCCGACCAGGGCGGCACGGGCGCAATGGCCAACGAGTACTCGTCGGCGGTGTGGAAGTCGGACGCCAGCGTCACCACCAAGGAACGCAACAACAACAGCACCGGCGACAACCGCGACAACGACGGCAAGGCGTGGGCGAACGACTACGGCACGGCAGCCAACAACGGCGGCACCGCCACCTCGAGCATCGACAATGCCTTCAACACGAGCAAGGCCGTTGCGATGTCGAAGCTGAGCGGCATGGTGACCAAGATTCATGTCCACGGTCTTGGCAACAGCGCATTCAACAAGGGCGACGCCAACGGCGGCAACGGCGGCATGGCCTTCGGCGGTGACGGCGGCAACGCCTACGGCGGCGACGCCAAGGGCGGCAACGGCGGCGACGGCGGCAAGGCCTACGGCGGCGACGGCGGTGATGGCGCCAAGGGTGGCATGGCCTTCGGCGGCGACGCCGATAGCGGCAGCGCGAACGCTCGCGCGAACGGCGGCCGCGCGTCCGGTGGGGACGCAGACAGCGGCAGCGTCTATGCCGGCGGTGGCGGCAGGGCGACGGCAGGCGATGCCTCGTCGGGCAGCGCACGCGGTGGCAACGGCGACGACGGCGGCAATGCGAGCAAGGCCTGGGCAGGCGGTGGCGGCGATGCCGACGCGGCAGTCAAGGCTTCGGCCGATTCCGGCCGTGCAGCGGGCGGTGACGCCAAGGGTTACGTAGGCGGCACCAAGGCCTCGGCGGGCGACGCCAAGGCCGCCGACTTCGCCGCGGGCGGCAACGCCAAGGGCATCGGTGGCGACGCCAAGACCTATGACTCCGCTTATGTCGGCGGTGCCGACGCGGCCACCAAGGCCGGCGGCAGCGGAGCTGACGGCGGCTACGCCGACGGCGGACGCGCATCGGCCAAGGCAGCGGACGCCGACGCCAATGCCCGCGGTCGTGGCAATGACACGGCGACGGCGAGCAACACCGCCAACCCCGCGGGTGGGGCAGGTGGCACCGGCGGTGCTGCAACCTCCGCAGGCGGAACGTCCGGAGCGGCGACCGCAAATGGCGGCAGCAGCAACCAGAACGCCAATGCAGCCGGCGGCGCCGGCAGCGGCACGGGTGGCGATGCGACCTCGAGCGCCGCGGCAACGGGTGGCGCAGCAAACGGCACCGGCGGCAGCAACGCCTCGAACGGCGGTGCGGGCACGTCCGGCACTGCCACCGCAAATGCCGGCAACAGCGCGAGTAACGGCGGTGCCGGCGGCAACGCCAGCAACACCGGCGGCGCAGGCGGTGCCGGCGGCTCGGCAACGAGTGGCATGGCGACGGGCGGCAACGCCAACGGTGGCCAAGGCGGGGTTGCGACCAGCGGCGCTGCAAGTGGCGGTGACGCGACCGGCGGTGACGGCACCAGCACGGCGACCAGCGGCAACGCAAGCGGCGGCGTGGCGACCGGCGGTGCAGGCGGCGATGGTGGCGCCGGCCAAGGCGGCACCGGTGGCACCGGCGGCAACGGCGGCACCCTCACGGCGGGTGCGGCCACGGGCGGCGCGGGCCAAGGCGGCTCCGGCGGCACCGGCGGCAATGGCGGCACTGTCAGCGTCGACGCGGGCACCTTCAGCATGGCCAACACGATCTCCGGCAGCTTCACCAACGGAGCGGGGATCATCATCAATGCCCAGAACAGCGGTATTGGTGCGTTGGTGCAGCAAAGTGCAAACGTGCAGGCAAACCTGAACTTCAACAGGTAAGCCTCGTCGCGGTGCCGGTCTTCATCTTTGGCCGGCACCGCACACGTTTGACGGATCAAGGAGGTCAACCATGAGATCCCCTGTATCGATGATCGCACTAGGTGTCGCGCTGGTCCTTGCCTGCGCCTCGCCTTCCTATGTTCATGCAGAAGAAGGCACTGCGACAGCAGACACACCACGGCTGATGCTGGGCGACAAGGTGATCGACAACGCGGCGCTGGATACGCAGCGTGGCGGTGCCGACACTCACTTGAGCGACATTCGTGCGGTGGGCTCCGTCAGCGAAGTTCAGGCCTACGACCTGGTGACCGGGCACAACATCGTTTCGGATGGTGCCCTGAGCGGGACGACCGGCATGCCCATGTTCATCCAGAACTCGGGCAACGGTGTGCTGATTCAGAATGCAGTCATCCTGAACGTCCAAGTGCAGTAATCACCCGGTCCTGATGGCGACTGGGAAGTAACAGCATCGACTTGTACGCGTACTGCCGGAGCCGTGCCGCTTCACTTCCGGGTAGCGACGGCACCTCGAGCAATCAACTGAAAAGTGGAGAGCAATAATGAAAATGAGTCATGTCGCGAGTGCCATCGCACTCGCCTTCGGGTTTGCCACCCAAGCATCGGCGAATCCGACCAACACGATCGAACTGGGTGGTGAGACGCTCACGCAAGAGGCGACCGCAAATTCGACGCAGGGCGGTAATGGCGCGATGGCCAACGAAGGTTCGAAGGCGTACTGGAAGACGGATACCAGTTCGTACTCGAGCGAGAAGAACGACAACAGCGCCGGGAACAACCGTGACAACCGCGGCGCAGCATGGGCCAAGGACCACGGCACGGCGGCCAACAACGGTGGCGCGGCGAGTTCGACCATCAATAACGCGTTCAATACCAGCAAGGCGCTTGCCATCTCGAAGTTGGACGGCATGGTGACCAAGATCAGCGTTCATGGCCTCGGCAACAGCGCCTACAACCTCGGTGACGCCAATGGCGGCGCCGGCGGCAAGGCGTACGGCGGCGACGGCGGCAAGGCCGCAGGCGGCGATGCCAAGGGTGGAAACGGCGGTGATGGCGGCATGGCATGGGGCGGCAACGGCGGCGACGGTGCCAGTGGTGGCGTGGCGAAGGGTGGCGATGCAGATAGCGGCCGCGCCAGTGCCTCCGCTTCCGGCGGCAAGGCCTCCGGTGGCGATGCCGACAGCGGCTACGTGAAAGCCGGCGGCGGCGGCGGCGCGGCTGGCGGCGATGCCCGCTCGGGCTACGCCGGCGGCGGCGATGGCGGTGACGGCGGCAATGCACGCAATGCTGCGGCCAAGGGTGGCGGCGACGCCGAAGCCAAGGTGTACTCGTCCGCCGATTCGGGCAAGGCCGGCGGCGGCGACGCGTATGGCGCTGCTGGCAGCACGAAGGCCTCGGGCGGGGATGCAGGCGCGAAGAGTGCGGCACTCGGTGGCGGCGGAACGGGCGTCGGCGGCGATGCCGCTGCGGCCGGGAAGGCCAAGGTGGGCTCCGCCGAGGCGGCCAGCAAGGCTGGCGGCAGCGGTGCTGACGGTGGCAATGCCGATGGTGGCAGCGCCTGGGGTGGCGCACATCAAGCCACTGCCCGGGCACGCGGCCCCGGCAACGATGCCGCGGACGCCAGCAATGCGGTCACGGCGACTGGCGGGGCCGGCGGCATGGGCGGTGCGGCGGACTCCGCCGGCGGACAGAGCGGTAACGCGGATGCTACCGGCGGCGCGAATACGCAGACCGCCACGGCCACGGGTGCGGCCGGCACCGGAACGGGCGCCGCGGCTAACTCCGGCGCGACCTCCACCGGAGGCGACAGCACCGCCAACGGCGGCAGCAACACGTCGCAAGGCGGCATGGCGAACTCTGGCATGGCGAGCGCCGCATCGGGTGACAGCACCGCGACCGGCGGCAACGGCGGCACCGCGAGCAACACCGGCGGTAACGGCGGTGACGGCGGGCTCGCGATGACCGGTGACGCCGCCGGCGGCGCGGCGACGGGCGGCGACGGTGGCCAGGCAAGCAGCGGCACGTCGACCGGTGGAGCCGCGACGGGCGGCGCCGCAAGCAGCATGGCCTCGAGTGGCGCCGCCGATGGCGGTGACGGGACCGGCGGCGCAGGCGGTGCAGGCGGCACTGGCAATGGCGGCCAGGGTGGTGCTGGCGGTGCGGGCGGCAGCCTGGCCGGCGGCAACGCCACCGGTGGAACCGGCAATGGCGGCCAGGGCGGCACCGGCGGCAATGGCGGATCGGTGGCCGTCGCCGCGGGCACGTTCGACATGTCGAACACCATCAGTGGCAGCTTCACCAATGGTGCAGGCATCCTGATCAGCGCCCAGAACAGCGCGATCGGTTCGCTGGTGCAGCAAAGTGCCAACGTGCAGGCCAACATGAACTTCAACAGGTAAGCTGTCTGCACGCAGGGCGGTGCCGGTCGGCTGATGCCAACCGGCACCGCAAGCAGTAGACGCTGCGCCTGGGCGGTCGAACCAGGTTAACAAGCTCGACAACAATACGCGCAATGCTCCGACGGGAGCAGGGCCGAGAAACAGAGAAACACGATGACAAAGCAACGAATGGCGGCACTCGGACGGCGGGTCATGGGACTCTGCGTGACCTTGTTCGCCATCGGAGTCATGCCGTCGCCAGCGCAGGCGGAACGCCTCAACATCATCACGCCGACGGCGGGCGGTGCCGCGGTACCGACAGTGAGCATGAAGGGGCTGCGGTTTTCGGCGACGCTGCGACAACAGTACGATTTCAGTTGTGGCTCGGCAGCGGTGGCGACGCTACTCACTCATCACTACGGCTGGAAGGTGGACGAAGCCGCCGTCTTCCAGGCCATGTTCGAACACGGCGACCAAGCAAAGATCCGCCAGGAAGGCTTCTCGATGCTGGACATGAAGCGCTACCTCGACAACCGGGGTTTCACTGCCAATGGCGTCGAGGCAAGCCTCGATCAGCTCGCCGAGGTCAAGGTCCCGGCAATCGCCCTGATCAACGAAAACGGCTATGCCCACTTCGTCGTCATCAAGGGGGTGCGCGGCAAGGATGTGCTGCTCGGCGACCCGGCAATGGGCACCCGCGTCATGGCGCGCAAGGATTTCGAGCGCTACTGGATCAACAGCATCCTGCTCGTGGTGACCAATCGCATCGAGGTTGCGAAGTTCAACCGCGACGAGGATTGGCGGGTTCGCCCGGGCGCCCCCTTGCAGGCTCAACGTGACAACGCGGTGGCGGCCATGCACAGCCTGACCCGTCGCAGCATCGTGGACTTCTGAGGGGGAGAACAAGGATGCGCGGCCGCATGCTCAAGCTTCTCACCCTGCCAGCCCTGCTCGCGGGCCTCACTGCGATCGGTATCAGCGCGGTCGACGGCAGCGAGCGCGCACGGGGCACCGTCAATTGGCTGTCGAGTGAGCTCGACTGGCTGATCGAGGTGCAGAAGTCGACAAGGCAGGAACCGAAGGAGGATACGACCAAGGCCCAGCCTGCTGTTGAAGTCGTCGAGGCCGTTGTGCGCCCTATTGCAGAACTGCGCCCGGCTGCCGTCGCCGAGGTCGTGGAGGCGCGCGTACGCCCGATCGAGGAAGTGCACGTTGCCATCGAGCCCGCGGTTGCGCCCGAAGTCACCGCACGCATTGTATCGATCGACGAGGTTCGCGCCCGATCGGCCGCCGGGAAGAAAAATTCGCTACAACTGCCGAAAGATGTCGACAGTTCGGACGCAGCAGAAGCTAGTCCAAGCGAAGCCATTTCCGACCGGCTTGCAGGAATGGGCGCCTTGATGGCGTCGGCCAGCGTCGCGTCGGACCAGCTCGGCGAACTGCGCGGCGGTTTCGAGACACCCGGCGGGCTGCGCCTGAACTTCGGCATCGAGCGCGTGGTGATGATCAATGGGGTGCTACAAAGCACCACCAGCCTGCGCATTGACGAGCTCGGCAAACTGGTCGGCGGCAAGGCCGTCGATGACGCCTTGGCGGCTGGTAACACACTGGCCGTGATCCAGAGCGGCCAGAACAACGTCGTCACCTCACCGCTTCCGGGCACCACGCTTGCAACCGTGGTGCAGAACTCGCTGAACAATCAGAAGATCCAGTCGGTCACGACGATCAACGCGACCATCAACAGCGCCGAAGTCATGCGCCAGATGCGCATGCAGCAGTCCCTGCAGGAGGCCCTTGGTCGCTCGGCCCTGATGCGCTGACGGCAAAGCCGCCAACGTTCAGGGCTATACATTGAGGAAGGCGGGGGCGCTCACACGCCCCCGATCCGCTCAAAGCGAGAACGGCATCCGCACCGTGAGCTGAACATCCGGTGTGTCCCGCGTGACGCCAACGCCAAGTGACATATTGAGCGTCTTCTGCGAGTCGACCTTGTACGAATAGCCAAGCAGCAGCGTTCCCATCTGAACGCGCAGGCCCGGTGCCCGCTCCCCGTTCGCGAAGACGGCCTTCGTCTTGCCCACCGAAAGATGATCGTACCCAATGCTGAACGACGAGCGTTCGTTCAGCGCCAGACCCATGCCGAAGTTGAAGCCGATCACGCCACCGGGCTGGATCTCGGAATATTCGGACATCGCTGTCTCAGGCACGACGTTCGGTCTGACCCCGTTGCGCTTGAAGCTGTACTGATAGCTCACGCCACCGAAGAACACCGCCGGATCCGAGGGGATCAGCACGGTCAGGCCTGGCGTTACCGAATAGAAGCCGGAGCCGGTCGGCAGTTCTTGTTGAACGGCTGACACTCTCGCTCCATCGACTTCGAAGCTCGAGCGGACCTCGAACGGATCCTTGCCGGTTCGCGACTTCAGCCGCAGGGAGGCGATGTAATAGGGCGAATCCCCGCCCCCATCGTTCAACTGGTAGCGGCCGATGAGTTCCACATCGCCCAGCCCCTTGCCGTCCACGTCGGTAAAGATCTCGTCCCCAGGTGTACCGGTGAAGATCTCACGACCGCGTGTGTCGTCGTAGCGATAGACATAAGGCACACGCGCCTCGAGCTCGAAGCGGTTGGTAATCCCGCGGCGGAAAGCCATGGTCGCCGTCAACGCATTCGACTTCACGTTGCGCACGTCGATCAGACCGATCAGGATCGCCGGAATCACCGTGTAGCCGACCAGCGCGATACGGTCGCTCGACGAATAGGAATACTGCAGTGAGGGCTCGACAATCCATTTGCCCGGTGGCGTCAGCACGCCAGGCTGCTCGAAGATCGGCGCCACCTCGGGCGGACGGTCGGCAGCAGCCGGTGCCTGGCCCACCGGGGTCACCGGCTGTTCGTTGCCAGCCTGGGCGACGACTGCAGCGCCCGCCGCCGGCGCAGCCCCCTCGCCACCGCGACCGCGGCGTTCGAGGTCGACCTCGCGGCGCAGGGCGTTGAGCGAGGCCTCCTGGCGGGCGAGCTCACGCTTGAGCGCTTCGATCTGCTCCATCTGCACCCTGAACTGGGCGTCGAAGCTCGCCGGCTCCGCGCCGTCGGCGGCTACCGCCGCCCCCCCCATCGCCGCGACCAGCAGGCCGAGCAAGGGGCGCGCGAGTCTCCTCGGCGGGTGTTCGAAAGTCATCTTGTCTGCCTCCCCTCTTTCTTGACGAAAAACCCCTGCCGCCCGGCGGCTAGAGGATGATCTTCAGCCGGTCGATCATGCGGTACAGCGTGACTCGCGAGACCCCGAGCTGGCGCGCCGTCTCGGAGACGTTGTTGCCATGCTTCTTGAGGCTGACCTCGATCAGCTCACGCTCGACCGTGCTGCGAAGCTCCTCGAGCGTCTGCGCCCCGTTCTCCGCGCTCGTCGGCAGGCCGAGATCGCTGACGCCGATCAGACGGTTCTCAGTCATGATCATGGCGCGCTGCACGCGGTTGATCAGCTCCCTGACGTTGCCCGGCCATTCGTAGTCCATCATCGCCCGCAGCGCGGCGCTGCCGAAGCCGCGCACCTGCGGACTGGCCTGGTGGCGATGCTCGGCGAAGACCGTCTCCGCCAGCAGCGGGATGTCCTCGCGTCGCTCGCGCAGCGCCGGCAGCGAAACATGCAGGACGTTGAGCCGGTAATAGAGATCCTCGCGGAAGCGCCCCTCGGCCACCGCACGTTGCAGGTCGACGTGCGTCGCCGCGATGACGCGCACATTGACCTTGACGCGCTCGGTCGAACCCACGCGGGTGATCGTCTTGTCCTGCAGGAAGCGCAGCAGATTCGCCTGCATCTCGAGCGGCAGGTCGCCGATCTCGTCGAGGAACAGGACCCCGTCGTTGGCGGCCTCGATGTTGCCGATCTTGCGCTGGCCGGCGCCGGTGAAGGCACCGCGCTCATGACCGAAGAGCTCGGACTGGATCAGGCTGGGCGCGATCGCGCCGCAATTCATGGCGATGAAAGGACCGCGCGCGCGCGCCGAATGTTGATGGATTGCCCGCGCGACGAGCTCCTTGCCGGTGCCCGACTCGCCACCGATCAACACCGGGGCATCGACGGTGAGGATCTTGTCGATCTGGCGATAGAGCTGGCGCATCTTCGGGCTTGTGCCAGTCATGCCATACGAGCCGAACTCGCCGCGCACCCCAACTGCGCTGCGACAGAGTTGGGCCTTGCCATGGGCGTGCCCAAGGGTGAAGGCGAGCCGGACCCGATCAAGCGGCAGCGAATGAAAATCGTGGAAACTGCGCAGCAGTTCCGGACTGATGCGCTCGCTGCGCAAGAGCCCTTCCTCGAGCAGGGCGATCCACTCGACTTCCGGGCGCGCCAGCAACTGGTCGAGTTCCGCTGCCGGCCAGGCGTGCGGCGAGTCGAAGGCGACGAGGCCGATCAACTGCGGATCCCTGCTCAAGGCCTTGCGTGCGGCCTCGACGGTCGACACCACCTGGAACTCCCAGCCGGCAAGCCCGAGCGCCTCCAGTTCGGCAAAGATCGCGCCCGTGCGGTCCAGCACCAATCCGTGACGCTGTGACTTCACTGCTGACGCCTCCGGCGTGCCCGCTTCAGCTTCTCCGGCGTTCTCACCGGCCCTTGGAGCTTTCCCATCTGGATCCCCTCTGTCTCGATTCACGGTATCCACACCTGCCAGGGGACAGCAACCACCCGCCACTCCGACGGGACGCGCTCGCACCCTGTGAGCACATGAATGATCATGACGCATGTACCGCCAACATAATCAATTTAGCAACTCAGGACGATTGGTCGACGACGCGTTTCGCTCGCTTCGTGACGTAAGTCACACAAGTCCTCAACCCGGGAGTGAAATGGGTACGCCGAGAAGTCGCGAACCCCGAAGCTTCGCAACGCCGCAGGGGCACTTGGTGCCAACCTGGCGTCGCGTCTCCGATCTGCATGGAGCCATGCCCGACAAGCCCGGACATCGAACTGGTTATGCCCAAGCAATTAACACGCCTAAATGATCAATGCACTGTTTTTATTGACTTTTGACGGGCTAGAACGGGCACTTCGGGAGATATGAAACAGGGAGTGTAAAAAAATCCGACAGGCTGCGGCATTGCACCGAGCAACCACCCGAAAATGGCGGGCGTGACACCCCCCGCGCACCCCTGGCACGCACCGAAGAAGGCCATGGATCGCCCCCCGGGAACGGCACGCGAGGCAGGCGAGCCCAGGCTCAGGTGCGCCTGAAGGCCCGCCCGACGCTCTGCAGGGCGCACCCGCGCCCTGCAGAGCGTCAGCTCAACCTGCCGTGGCAGTGCTTGTACTTCTTGCCCGAGCCGCAGGGGCAGGGGTCGTTGCGGCCGACCTTGGGTGCGGCATTGAGCTGGGGCTGGGCGGCGGCCGGTGCTGCCTCCTTGTTGCCCAGGGCCTCGTCATAGTCGGCGTGCTGGTACTGCACGTTCTCGACCTGCTGCGGCGGTTCGGCCTGTTCGAGCTGCGCCTCGGTGCGGATCTGCACCGTCATCAGGATCTTCGTGACGTCGGCACGCACGGTGTCGAGCAGGCCCTCGAAGAGCTCGAAGGCCTCGCGCTTGTATTCCTGCTTGGGGTTCTTCTGCGCGTAGCCGCGCAGGTGGATGCCCTGGCGCAGGTGGTCGAGCGCCGCCAGGTGCTCGCGCCAGTGGTTGTCGAGGCTCTGCAGCATGACGTTGCGCTCGAACTGGTGCCAGGCCGCCGGCTCGACGATCGCGGTCTTGGCGGCGTAGGCGTCCTCGCCGGCCTGCACGATGCGCTCCAGGATGGCCTCGTCGTCGAAACTGGGCTCGGCCTTCACCCACTCACCGACCGGCAGCTTGAGCTGGCACTCGGAGAGCAGGGCCTGCTCGAGCGCGGGGATCTCCCACTGCTCCTCGACACTGTCGACCGGCACATAGCGGCGGAAGATGTCGTGCAGCACGCCCTGGCGCATGGCGCGGATGGTATCGGAGATGTCCTCGGTCTCGAGCAGTTCGTTGCGCTGCTGGTAGATGACCTTGCGCTGGTCGTTGGCGACGTCGTCGTACTCGAGCAGTTGCTTGCGGATGTCGAAGTTGCGTTGCTCGACCTTGCGCTGCGCGGACTCGAGCGAGCGCGTGACCATGGCGTGCTCGATGGCCTCGCCCTCGGGCATCTTCAGGCGCACCATGATGGCGTTGAGGCGCTCACCGGCGAAGATCTTCATCAGCGGATCTTCGAGCGACAGGTAGAAGCGGCTGGAACCCGGATCGCCCTGGCGGCCCGAACGGCCACGCAGCTGGTTGTCGATGCGGCGGGATTCGTGGCGCTCGGTACCGATGATGTGCAGGCCGCCGGCGGCGAGCACCTGCTCATGCACCTTGGCCCACTCGGCACGCAGGGCGCTCACGCGGGCCTCGAGTTCCTCGGGCGGGACACTCGAATCCTCGCGCAGCGCGGCAACCGGCTTCTCGATATTGCCGCCGAGCACGATGTCGGTACCGCGACCGGCCATGTTGGTCGCGATCGTGACCACGCCGGGGCGGCCCGCCTGGGCGACGATCTGCGCCTCGCTGTCATGCTGCTTGGCGTTGAGCAGCTGATGGTCGATCTTCGCCTTCTTGAGCAGGCCGGAGAGGAATTCGTTGGTCTCGATCGAGGTCGTGCCCACCAGCACCGGCTGGCCGCGCTCGACGCAGGCACGGATGTCCTCGATCACCGCATCCCACTTCTCGTTGGCGGTGCGATAGACCTTGTCGTTCTCGTCCTTGCGCTGCATCGGCCGGTTGGTTGGAATGACCACCGTCTCGAGGCCGTAGATCGAGTGGAACTCGAAGGCCTCGGTGTCGGCCGTGCCGGTCATGCCGGCAAGCTTGCCGTACATGCGGAAGTAGTTCTGGAAGGTGATCGAGGCCAGGGTCTGGTTCTCGGCCTGGATGCGCACACCCTCCTTGGCCTCCACCGCCTGGTGCAGGCCGTCGGACCAGCGCCGGCCCGGCATCAGGCGTCCGGTGAACTCATCGACGATGATGACCTCGCCGTTCTGCACCACGTACTGCTGATCCTTGTGGTACAGCGCATGCGCGCGCAGCGCCGCGTACAGGTGGTGCACGAGCAGGATGTTCCCCGGGTCGTACAGCCCGCCGCCCTCGGCGAGCAGGCCCATGCGCACGAGGATCTGCTCGGCGCTCTCGTGGCCCTGCTCGGTGAGCAGCACCTGGTGGGCCTTGAGGTCGACCGTATAGTCGCCGGCCTCGATCACCTCGTCCTTGTCGGTGAGGCCACCCTCCTGCCGCTTCAGCAGCGGCGCGACCTGGTTCATCTTGAGGTAGAGCTCGGTGTGGTCCTCGGCCTGGCCGGAGATGATCAGCGGTGTGCGCGCCTCGTCGATGAGGATGGAGTCCACCTCGTCGACGATGGCGAAGTTGAGACCGCGCTGCACCCGCTCGCCGAGCGAATACACCATGTTGTCGCGCAGGTAGTCGAAGCCGAACTCGTTGTTGGTGCCGTAGGTGATGTCGGCGGCGTAGGCCGCCTGCTTCTGGTCGTGCGACATGCGCGACAGATTGCAGCCGGTGGTGAGCCCGAGGAAGCCGTAGATGCGCCCCATCCACTCGGCATCGCGACTGGCCAGGTAGTCGTTCACCGTGATGACGTGCACGCCCTTGCCGGACAAGGCATTGAGGTAGGCCGGCAGGGTCGCGACCAGGGTCTTGCCCTCGCCGGTGCGCATCTCGGCGATCTTGCCGTTGTGCAGCACCATGCCGCCGACGAGCTGGACGTCGAAGTGGCGCATGCCGTGCACACGCTTGCCGGCCTCGCGCACCACGGCAAAGGCCTCGGGCAGCAGCGCCTCGAGCGACTCACCATTGGCCACGCGCTGCTTGAATTCCGCGGTCTTGCCCCGCAGCGCCTCGTCGGACAGCGCGGAGATCCCGGCCTCGAGTGCATTGATCTTGCGAACGGTCTGGAAATACTGGCGGACGAGGCGGTCGTTGCGACTACCGAAGATTTTCTTGAGCAGGCCAGAGATCATGTTTGGGAATCGACGTCAATTCGGCAAAGGCGGGAGTTTATCATGGCGCACCCGCTCACCCGATGACGGTTAACCACGGCCCACCGATGACCCAGTTGCTGCACCGCTTCCTCGCCCGTGGCGATGCGCTCGCCCGCCTGCAGGATCACGCCACCCGCCTGCGCCGTCTGCAGCGCACGCTGGAGACCGGCCTGCCGCCGCAACTGACCGGCCAGTGCCAGGTCGCCAACCTCAAGGACGGCACGCTCAGCGTCAGCGCGCGCGGCGGCGCGGCGGCCGTACGCCTGCGCCAGATCCTGCCCAGCCTGATCGAGCACTTCGTGCGCGCCGGAGACGCGGTGCAGACGATCAAGGTGAAGGTCGCCGCCCCCGAGCAAGCGGTGTGGCGCGCCCCGGTGAGCGAGCGCCAGCTGTCGAGCACGGCAAAGGAAGGCCTCGCGCGCTTTGCCCAGAGCCTGCCCGCCGATGCACCGCTGCGCGAGGCCCTCGAGCGCCTGGTGCGGCGCAGCCGCGATTAGACGCCGAAGCGGACTTCAAAGGGCAGATCTGCCGCCGGGCGCGCCGGGCGGCACCCGCGGCTCAGACCATGGGCGCGAGCACGCGCTCGATGGCGAACAAGGCGAGGAAGACGAAGAGCACGACCACCGCGGCACGGAAGGCCTTCCAGGCCCAGGCCTTGTAGCGCGGATTGCCGGTCAGTTGCCACAGGATGACGGAGCCGCCGATCGCCAGCACGGCGAGCAGCAGCAGCAGGCGCATGATCAGCATGAGGGGTCGGGCTCTGCGCGCCGGGCGTCAGGCGAAGGCCTGTGCCAGCGGCGCAAACTGGTGCGAGACCGCGGCAGGGGTGGCGGCCTCCTTCTCGAAGGTGACGATTTCCCAGGCCTCCTGGTCCTCGAGGAGCACGCGCAGGATCTGGTTGTTGAGCGCGTGGCCCGCCTTGTGCGCCGAATAGGCCGCGAGCAGCGGATGACCGCACAGGTAGAGGTCGCCGATGGCGTCGAGCACCTTGTGCTTGACGAACTCGTCGGCGTAACGCAGACCCTCGACGTTGAGCACGCGGTACTCGTCCATCACGATCGCGTTCTCGAGGCTGCCGCCCAGGGCCAGCCCGTTGGCGCGCATGAACTCGACGTCCTGCATGAAACCGAAGGTGCGCGCACGCGCCACGTCGCGGACATAGGACTGCTCGGCAAAATCGATCGTGACCTTGGTCGAGGTGTTGTCGATGGCGGGATGGTTGAACACGATCGAGAACGACAGGCTGAAACCGTCGTAGGGCTCGAGCTTCACCCACTTGTCGCCCTCGACGTACTCCACTGCCTTCTTGACGCGCAGGAACTTCTTCGGCGCAGGCTGCTCCTCGATGCCGGCGGACTGCAGCAGGAAGACGAAGGGGGCGGAGCTGCCGTCAAGGATCGGGATCTCCGGCGCATCGACATCGACATGCAGGTTGTCGACACCCAGCCCGGCGAGCGCCGACATCAGGTGCTCGACGGTGCCGACCTTGTGCCCGCCCTGCTCCAGGCCCGAGCACATGCGGGTGTCGCACACCGCATAGGGGTCGGCGGGCAGGCTCAGCGGCGGATCGAGGTCCACGCGGTGGAAGACGATACCGGTATCGGGCGCTGCCGGGCGCAGGGTCAGGTTCACCTTGCGTCCGCCGTGCAAGCCGACACCGGTGGCCTTGACGATGGATTTGAGGGTACGTTGCCTGATCATGTCGGTTTTCCTTTTTGATCCGGCATTTTATCACGCAGCCCCGCGGCGACCCGGCTATCACGGCCATGCACACGGGCTGTTGCGCAAGCGGATGTTGCAGCGCAGCCACGGCAGGTGTCGGCCCTCAGACGCCGGGCTGCGCCGCCTCCAGCACGCGCAACAGGCTCGCGCTGTCGTCCCGTGCCATCCCCTGCCCCATCAGGGCGTTGAGCTGCTGCCACACCTGCGCGGCCACCGGCAGCGGCGCACCCAGCTTCGCCGCCTCGTCCATCAGGATGGCGAAATCCTTGTGATGCAGGCGGGCCTCGATCCCGGCGGTGAAGTCGCGCCGCAGCATCTTGTCGCCCATCACCTCGAGCACACGCGAGCCCGCCGAGCCGGCCATCAAGGCGGTGCGAACCGCAGCCACATCGACGCCATGGGCTGCGGCCAGGCGCACTGCCTCGGCGCAGGCCTGGATGGTGGACACCATGATCATCTGGTTACAGGCCTTGGCCACCTGGCCCGCGCCGGGTGGGCCGATGTGCACGATGCGCTTGCCCATGGCCTCGAGCAGCGGGCGCACACGCGCCAAAGTGGCGGCCTCGGCGCCCGCCATGATCGCCAGCGTGGCCTCGCGCGCGCCCTGCACGCCCCCCGACACCGGCGCATCGACCCAGCCGATACCGCGCTCGGCATAGCGTGCGGCCAGGCTGCGCGCAGTTGCCGGCGAGATGGTGCTCATGTCGAGATGGATGGCACCGCCGGCAAAACCTTCGGCCAGTCCTTGCGCGCCGAAGGCCAGGGCCTCGACGTCCGCACTGGCGGTAACGATGGTGACCACCACCTCGCTGCGCGCCGCCAGCTGCGCCGGCGTGACGCACAGCGCCACGCCCTCGGCGACCAGCGCCGCGGCCGACTCGGGCCGCCGCGCCCACAGTGCCACGTCATGCCCCGCCGCCCGCAGATTGCGCACCATCGGCTCGCCCATCACGCCCAGTCCGATGAAACCGACCTTCATGCCCATGCCTTGCTCCCGCTCCCTGTGCCTGTCTTCACTCGCCCGCGCCGCCGCTCATGCGCTCGAGCAGCTTGAGCATGGCCACCGAATCGTCCTCGCCCAGTCCGCTGCCCATCATGGCGCTGAAGAGCTGCGCCGTTGCCGCCGCCGAGGGCAGCGCCAGCCCGAGGCGGTGGGCCTCGTCCATCACGATGCGCAGGTCCTTGTGGTGCATCCAGGCCTTGAAGCCGGGCTGGAAGTTGCGCTCGAGCATGCGCTGGCCATGGTTCTCGAGGATGCGCGACCACGCAAACCCGCCGAGCAGGGCCTCGCGCACCGGCGCGGCGTCGACGCCGCTCTTGCGGGCGAAATTGAGCGCCTCGGCCACCGCGGCGACGCCGACGCCCGTCAGGATCTGGTTGCAGGCCTTCGCCACCTGGCCGGCACCGGCGTCGCCGATGCGGGTGATCGAGCTGCCCATCGCCCGGAACAGCGGCAGCACCCGCTCGAAGGCCGCCGCCTCGCCGCCCACCATGATCGTCAGGCTGCCGGCGATGGCACCGCCCTCGCCGCCCGACACCGGCGCATCGAGCGCCGCGATGCCCTGGGCCGCCAGCCGCGCGGCAATCGACTGCGCGGCGGCCGGGGCGATGGTGCTCATGTCGATATGCACGTGCCCCGCGCCCGCGCCCTCTGCCACGCCCGCAGGGCCGAGGGTGACCTGCTCGACATCGGGCGCATCGGCCACCATGCTGATCGTGACCGCCGCGCGGCGGGCGACCGCCGCCGCACTCGCGCAATCGCCGGCGCCGGCTTCGAGCAGCGCCCGCATCGACTCGCGCCGCCGGCTCCACACATGGACGGTGTGGCCGGCCTTGAGCAGGTTGAGCGCCATGGGACGGCCCATGAGGCCGAGTCCGATGAATCCGACTTCCATGCGGTATGTCTCCGTGGGATGGGGCGTGGCCGCCAGCACCGCGCAGCGGGCGCGACCGATGGTGAGCGCCACTGGCAGGCTGGCAGCGGCGACGGAAGCCCGCCATAATCGCCGCCATGAATTACGGCGCAATCATCAAGGAAATCGGGCGGGGCGCCAAGGGCGCACGCAGCCTGGACACGGCGGCAGCGGCCAGCCTCTTCGGCGACATCCTCGACGGCAAGGTGCCCGATCTTGAGCTCGGCGCGATCCTGATCGCCTTCCGGGTGAAGAGCGAGGCGCTGCCCGAGTTGCTCGGCTTCAAGCAGGCGATGGACGCGCGCACCGCACAGGTGGCCGTGCCCGACGGGCCGCGCTGCGTGGTGCTGCCGACCTACAACGGCGCACGCCGCCAGGCCAACCTGATGCCGCTGGTGGCGCTGCTGCTCGCGCGCGAGGGCGTCCCGGTGCTGATTCAGGGCCGTCACGACTTCGAGACACGGGTCAGCCCCTTCGAACTGCTCGCCGCGCTCGACCTGCAGCCGGCCGCGGATGCGGCCGCAGCCGCGGACCAACTGGCCACGCGCCGGCTCGCCTGCATCGCGGTCGATCGCCTGCTGCCCGGCCTCGACCCCTTGCTTGCGCTGCGCCTGCGCATGGGGGTGCGCGCCAGCGGCCACACCATGGCCAAGTTGCTCGACCCCTGCCGCGGGCGCAGCGTACGCGTGGTCGCGGTCACCCACCCGGAATACCTCGAGCGCATGGACGCCTTCCTGCGCCTGGACGGCGGGCGCGCGATGCTGCTGCGCGGCACGGAGGGCGAGATCTACGCCAATCCGCGGCGCTGCCCCGAGCTGAAGGTGTATGTGGAGGGCGAAGCCGGCGTGGGCGTCGCCGGCGAGGAAGGCGGCGCGCCGCCGCTGGCCGGCCTGCCGGACGCCCCCTCGGTAGCCGACAACGCCGCGCTGATCCGTGCCATGCTCGCTGGCGAAGTGCCCATCCCCGCCCCCATCAGCGCCCAGGTCCAGGCCTTGCGCACGCTCGCCGGCTGAACGGGCGGGCGCTTCAGGCCGCCAGCCGGCCCGCGCGGTAATCGGCAACGGCCTGGTAGATCTCCTGCTCGGTGTTCATCACGAAGGGGCCGTACTGCGCGATCGGCTCGCCCAGCGGGCGGCCGGCGATGAGCAGGGCGCGCGTCTCGGGCCCGGCCTCGATCAGCACGCCATCGCTGCCCGCGTCATTGGCGAGGATGGCCATGCGCCTGGCTGGTACGACGGTATCGGCCACCTTCAGCTCGCCGCGGTAGACATAGATGAAGGCATTGTGCTCGGCAGGTAGTGCCTGACTGAAGCGGGCGCCCGCCGGCAGGTGCAGATCGAGATAGAGCGGCGCCGTGTCTTCGCGTGTGACCGCGCCACGCACCCCATGGCTCTCGCCTGCGATCACGGTGACCTCGACGCCGTCCGCGGTGATGAAACGCGGCAGCTCGGCGCCGGCGAAGTCGCGGTACCAGGGCGCGCACAGCTTGTCCTTGGCCGGCAGGTTGAGCCAGAGCTGGAAGCCCTCCATCAGGCCCTCCTCCTGCTGCGGGATCTCGGAGTGGATCACGCCGCGACCAGCGGTCATCCACTGCACGCCGCCGTTCTCGAGCAGGCCCTCGTGGCCGGCACTGTCACGATGCAGCATGCGCCCCGCGATCATGTAGGTGACGGTCTCGAAGCCGCGGTGCGGGTGGTCGGGAAAGCCGGCGATGTAGTCGTCGGCCTTGTCGCTGCCGAAGGCGTCGAGCATCAGGAAGGGGTCGAGCCGGCGCTGCAACGACTGGGTGAGGACGCGGGTGAGCTTGACGCCAGCCCCGTCCGACGTCGCCTGACCGGCGACAAGGCGCTCGACGCGGCGCGGATGGGTGAGGGTTTCGGCATGAGGAAGGGACATGATGGCGCTCCTGGTTGTGGCTGGGGATGGGCTAAGACCGTGGATGGCACGCCGGGCACCGTGGCGCCCGGCGTCGCCCTGCCCTGGGGCGACCTGCGGCGGCTCAGGCCAGCGCCGCAGCGATGTCGGCCTCTGCTTCGGCAAAGCCCTGCTTGACCGCGTCTTCGCCCATGTTCAGGCCTTCGGCATAGACGAAGCGGATGTCGGTCATGCCCAGGAAGCCGAGCACGGTCTGCAGGAAGGGCGTCTGGGTGTCGGCCGCGGTGCCGCGATAGCGACCGCCGCGGGCGAAGGCGACGAACACCTTCTTGCCCTTGAGCAGGCCTTCGGGACCGTTCTCGGTGTAGCGGAAGGTGACACCGGCGCGGGCGATGGCGTCGATCCAGTTCTTGAGCTGCGCCGAGATGCTGAAGTTGTACATCGGCACGCCGATCACGATGACGTCGGCCGCCTGGACCTCGGCGATCAGCGCATCGCTCTCGGCCACGCGGGCGGCCTGCTGCGGCGTGCGTTGCTCGGCCGGGGTGAACAGGGCGCCGAGCGCAGCCTCGTCGATCACCGGCGCGGGGTCGCGCGCCAGGTCGCGCAGCACGAGGTTCGCTGCCGGGTTGGCCGCCTTCAGGCGGGCGACGATGTCATTGGCAACGCGGGTGGAGTTGGCGCCTTCGCTGCGGGCACTGCCGTTGATTTGCAGGATGTTCATGTGTGCTCTCCTTGAGGGTCGGGGTCTTGTTGCAAGACGGTGAAGAGAGTCTAATCGTGCCCCAATGAATCATTAACCCCTTTGCCCGGACAAGATTGTCCCGCCCATGAAACAGTACGACCCCAACGACCTGGTGATCTTCGCCCGCGTCGCCGAGGACGGCAGCTTCACCGCGGCGGCCGACCGGCTCGGCCTGCCCAAATCGACGGTATCGCGCCGCATCTCGCAGCTCGAAGACCGGCTTGGCGAGCGCCTGATGCTGCGCACCACCCGGCGCCTGACGCTGACCGAGTTCGGCCAGGCCTTGCTCGAGCACGCGCGCCAGGTCGTCAGCGAGATCGACGCCGTGAAGGCCCTGGCCGAGAGCCGCCAGGCGCGTCCGAGCGGCCGCCTGCGGGTGTCGATGCCGAGCGACTTCGCCAACCTGCTGCTGACCGACACGCTGGCGGCCTTCTCGGCGCTGCATCCGGCCGTGTCGCTGGAACTGGATCTGTCGCCGCGCCGGGTGGACCTGCTCGGCGAGAACGTCGACATCGCCATCCGCATGGGCGAGCTGCCCGACGATGCCTTGCTCGCGGCGCGCCGGCTGGCCGTCTTCCCGAACGGCCTGTATGCCTCGCCGGGCTATCTCGCCGAGCATGGCGAACCCGACCGCCCCGAGGCCCTGAACGCGCACCGGGCACTGCGACTGCTGGCACGAACCGGTGAAGCGATCGGGTGGACGCTGATGCGCGGCGAGGACCGCTGGGAGGGCAGGCCGCCAGGCAGCATCACGGCGAATTCGCCCGAACTGCTGATCCGGCTCGCCCGCGGGGGCGCGGGGATCACCGCCGTGCCGGACTACTTTGCCGCGCCCTATGTGCGCCGCGGCGAACTGCGCCGCGTGCTGCCGGACTGGTGCCTGCCCTCGCATACCGCCTGGGCGGTGTTCCCCGGCCGCCGACTGATGCCGGCGAAGACGCGCGCCTTTCTCGACATGCTGCAGACCGCGCTGGGAACCTGAGGGCAGGATCCACGCTCCGAGGGTGCGTGCCCTACAATGGGCGCCCAACGCCAACCCAGGGCCCAGCCCTCCTCGTCGATGCCCCTGCTCCACACCCTGCTCCATCTTCCGGCGCGCCTGCTGTATCTCGCGCTCGCCGTCACGGCCTTCAGCCTGCTGGGCTTCGGCCTCTACCTGCAGCACTTCCAGGGCCTCGAGCCCTGCCCGATGTGCATCATGCAGCGCTACGCTTTCCTGCTCGTCGCCGTGCTCGCGCTCGTTGCCGCCGGGCACGGCCCGGGGCGCACGGGCAGCCGGGTGTATGCGGCCCTGATCGGCCTGATGGCGCTCACCGGTGGCGGCATCGCGGCGCGCCAGACCTGGATCCAGCTTTATCCGCCCGCCATTCCGGAGTGCGGACCGGGGCTGGAATTCATGCTCGACAGCTTTCCGCTCGGCCAGGCCTTGCCGATGATCTTCCGCGGCGCGGGAGACTGCAGCATCGTCGACTGGACCTTCCTCGGCCTGTCGATCGCCAACTGGTCGCTGGTGAGCTTTTCCGCCACGGTCGCCTTCGCGCTATGGATGCTGCTGCGCCGGGAACGCCTGGCTTCAGCGTGAGGCGGCGGGCTTCTCGTCCTTGACGCCGAGCTTGTGCAGGATGTTCACCAGCGGGCACAAGCCGGTGAAGGCGCTCTGGAACAGGTTGGCGCCGACGAAGGCGGTCAGCCACAGGAAGTGCTTGCTGACGAAAAGCGGCGAGGCCTCGACGCCGAGGGCGAGCGAGATCAGCACGAAGGCGCCGGCAAAGGCGCGCACGTAATCGTTGGTGGTCATGCGGGCTTCTCCTCGAGGTCTTGCAGGTGGGCGATGCGGCCGCGCATGGCCGCGTAGTAGAGCACCGGGATCACCACCAGCGTGAGCACGGTGGACACGAAGATGCCGAAGATCAGGCTGATCGCCAGGCCGTTGAAGATCGGGTCATCCAGGATGAAGACGGCGCCGATCATCGCCGCCAGCGCGGTCAGCCCGATCGGCTTCGCCCGCACCGCGGCAGCACGGATCACCGCCTCGTCGAGCGCCATGCCGGGCTTGCCGTCCGCACCCCGTACCTGCTGGTTGACGAAATCCACCAGCAGGATCGAGTTGCGCACGATGATGCCGGCCAGCGCGATCATGCCGATCATCGAGGTGGCGGTGAATTGCGCGCCAAACAGCGCATGGCCGGGCATCACGCCGACGAGGGTGAGCGGGATCGGCGCCATGATGATCAGCGGCACCAGGTAGCTCCTGAACTGCGCCACCACCAGCAGGTAGATCAGCACCAGGCCGACCGCGTAGGCCGCACCCATGTCGCGGAAGGTCTCGTAGGTGATCTGCCACTCGCCGTCCCACTTCAGCTGGTAGCCGGCGTAGGGGTCGGCGGGCTGGCGGATGAACCATTCGCCCAGCGTGCCGGCCAGCCCCGGCGCGCCCTCGAGCGCCATGCCATTGACCTTCGACCGGATGTCGAACATGCCGTACAGCGGCGAGTCGAGCTTGCCGCCCATGTCGCCGGTGACATACACCACCGGCAGCAGGTCCTTGCGATAGAGGATCTGCTCGCGCTGCGTCTCGGCGACCTGCACCACTTCCGAAATCTTGATCAGCTGCCCGGCATTGTCGCCCGCCCGCGCCCGCACCTGCATCGCCAGCAGGTTGCCGAGCTCGGACTGGCGCGTGGCGGGAAGCTGGATGCGCACCGGGATCTCGTACTTGTTGTCGCCGCCGTGCACCGGAGTGACGTCCTCGCCCGACAGACCGAGACGCACCACCTCGACGATGTCGGCCTGCGCCACGCCCATGCGCGCCGCCTTGGCCTGGTCGACACGCAGCACGAGCTTGGGCGCTGCCTCGTCGACCGTGTCATCCACGCCGACGATGTCGGCGGTCGCCTCGAAGGCGGCGCGCACGCGCCGGGCCACCTCGAGCTGGCCGTCGTAGTCGGGGCCGTAGATCTCTGCGACGATCGGCGACAGCACCGGGGGGCCGGGCGGCACTTCGACCACCTTGGCATTGCCGCCGTTGCGGCGCGCGATCTCGCCGACCGTGTCACGCACCGACACGGCGATCTCATGGCTCTGGCGCGCACGCGCGGCCTTGTCGACCAGATTGACCTGGATGTCGCCCTGCTCGGGCGCGCTCCTCAGGAAGTACTGGCGCACCAGGCCGTTGAAGTTGATCGGCGCAGCGGTGCCGGCATAGGACTGCCAGTCGGTGACCTCGGGCACGGTCGCCAGATGCGCGCCGATCTCGTTGAGCACACGCGCTGTGTCCTCCACTGGCGTGCCGACCGGCATGTCGAGCACGACCTGGAATTCGCTCTTGTTGTCGAAGGGCAGCATCTTCATGACTACGAGCTGCACCACCGGCAACGCGACCGAGGCGCCGATCAGCGCGAACACGCCCAGCCACAGCAGCAGCCGGTTGCGCGCGCCGCGGCGGGCGTCTAGCAGCGGTGCCATGATGCGGCGGAACAGGCCGTCGAGCCGCTTGGTCATCTTGTCCTCGCCCGTGTGGTGATGGGCGTCGACCTCGCCGAGCATCTTCTGCGCCAGCCAGGGCGTGACCACGAAGGCCACCACCAGCGAGATGAACATGCCCATCGAGGCATTGATCGGGATCGGGCTCATGTACGGCCCCATCAGACCCGTCACGAAGGCCATCGGCAGCAGCGCCGCGATCACCGTGAAGGTGGCGAGGATGGTGGGGCCGCCGACCTCGTCCACCGCCCGCGGGATCAGTTTCCACAACGGCGTGTCGGGCTCGAGCGTGTGCCAGCGGTGGATGTTCTCGACCACCACGATGGCGTCGTCGACCAGGATGCCGATCGAGAAGATGAGCGCGAACAGCGACACCCGGTTGAGGGTGAAACCCCAGGCCCAGGACGCGAACAGCGTTGCCGCCAGCGTCAGCGACACCGCGATGCCGACGATGATCGCCTCGCGCCGGCCGAGCGCGAAGAACACCAGCGCCACCACCGCCGCGGTGGCAAAGGCGAGCTTGCCGATGAGCTGGTTGGCCTTGTCGTTGGCGGTCTTGCCGTAGTCGCGCGTGACGGTGACCTCCACCCCTTGCGGGATCAGGCTGCCGCGCAGGCCCGCCAGGCGCTCGATCGCCGCCCGGGCGACGTCGGCGGCGTTGGCGCCAGGCTTCTTCGACAACGCCAGCGTGACCGCAGGGAACAGGCCATGCTGCTCGATTCCGCGCTCGGCGGCGGCCGCGCCGGTGCCCAACCAGACGTATTGCGCGGGCTGGTCAGGGCCATCGACGACGTCGGCGACATCGCGCAGAAAGACCGGCCGCCGGTCCTGCACCCCGACGACGAGGCTGCGCACGTCCTCGGCCGACTCCAGATAGGTGCCGGTGTGCACCAGCACCTCGCGATTGCCCGCCACCAGGCTGCCCGCCGGCTGCGAGGCGTTGGCGAGCTGCAACGCGGCGCGCAGATCCTGCGCGGTGACGCCATGCGCGTTCATGCGCTCGGTGTCCATATCCACGCGGATCACGTGGCCGGGGCCGCCGATCGTGACCACGTCGCGCGTGCCGGCAATGCGCTTGAGCTCGGTCTCGATCGCGCGCGCCACCTGCTGCAGCTCGAAGCCGGCACGTTCGGGGTCTGCGGTCCACAAGGTGAAGCTGAGGATGGGCACGTCGTCGATGCCCTTGGGCTTGATCAGCGGCGTGCCAACACCCAGCTGCGGTGACAGCCAGTCGGCGTGCGAATGCACGGTGTCGTAGAGGCGCACAAGCGCGGTCTGGTTGGGCACGCCGACCTCGAACTGCACGGTGATCACCGCCATGCCCGGGCGCGACACGGTATAGACGTGCTCGACGCCGGTGATGCGCGAGAGCACCTGCTCGGCCGGGCGCGCGACCAAGGCCTCGACGTCGCGTGCCGACGCCCCCGGGAAGGGCACCATGACGTTCGCCATGGTGACGTCGATCTGCGGCTCTTCTTCCTTGGGCGTGATCAGCGTGGCGAAGAGGCCGGCCAGCAACAGCACCAGCGCCAGCAGCGGCGTGATCGCGTTGCGCTGGAAGCCGGCCGCGATACGGCCGGAGGTGCCGAGGGGCTTGTCCATGGTCGCCTCCCGGCTCAGCGCGCGGCCGCAGCCGAGCGCGCCTGGATGCCGGCCTGAACCGGATCGAGGGCGAGCGTCTCGTCGCCCTTGAGGCCAGACAGCACCTCCACCGCTTCACCGCCCGCCAGCATCCGTCCGAGTCGGATCTGACGCAGGCCGAAGCCGCCCCCGCCCTCGGCGACATAGACCGCCGTCAGCTCACCGCGGCGCAGCACCGCAGCGACCGGAATGACCACCGTCCCGGCGGCTGCAAGGTCCGGCGCGCCTGGTGCGTAGAAGTGCACGCGGGCAAAGCTGCCGGGCACTACCCGGTCGACGTCCGCAGGCAGGTCCACACGGACGCGGACGGTATGGGTGCGTGCATCGGCTGCCGGCAGCACGGTCAGCGCCACCGCCTCGATCAAGCGCCCGCCGTCGCCGAGTTCGACGCGCGCACGAATGCCGTCCGTGCCGAGATCGGCCAGGCGCTGCGGCGCCAGGTCGGCGACAGCACGCATTCGCGCCGGGTCGTATACGGTCAGCAGGTTGCGTCCGGGCTGGGCCATCTCACCCGCCTCGATATGGCGTGCCGAGACCACACCGTCCAGCGGCGAAACCACCGTGGCATGGCCCTGCACGGTGGCCGCCTGGGCGCGCTGGGCCTGGGCAGCACGCAGCTGCGCCTCGGCGGCCTGAAACTGGGTGCGCGCCGCATCGAGCGCGGACTGGCTGAGGAACTTGCGCTCGACCAGACTGCGCGCCCGCGCATATTCGGCGCGGGCATTGGCCAGGGCCGTCTGGGCGTGCGCGACACCGGCGTCGGCAGCAGCCACGGCGGCAGCCGCTTCAGCGGGATCGATGCGGACCAGCATCTGGTCCTTGCGCACGCGATCGCCGGCATCGACGGCCAGCTCGAGCACCCTGCCCGGAATCTGCGCCGCCAGCGTGGATTGCTGCACCGCCTCGATGCTGGCCTCGACGACCGTCGTCGACGGCATGGCGTGCGGCCCGATCCGGATCGTCGGCACCTCGGCGCGCACCGCCAGGGCGAGGACACAGGCAGACAGAAAGGCGGCATAACGCAGCATGGCAGGGCGGGCATCAGGGCTCATATGTATAAGTATATGCTTATATATATGAGCGTCAAGGGCCGTGCCAGCTGACTACCCGCCTCCTGCCTGCGCCCGCGCCCTCAGTCCAGGCAGGAAGCGGCGTACTCCGCCATCGCGGTCACCACCGGCGCGGCTTCGCCGGCGGCGGTGGCGAGCACGATCTCGCAGTCCGGATGGGCAGCGCGAGCCGCGTCGAGCAATACCGGCAGGTCGCGTTTCAGATGCCCGCCCTGGGCAAGGAAAACCGGCACGACCGCCACCTTGCGCGCGCCCGCAGCGGCGAGCGAAGCGATGGCCTCGGGCAGGGTCGGCGTCATGAATTCGAGAAAGGCCAGCTCGACGCTCGGCGCATCCGGACGGGCGAGGATGGCCTCGCGGATGCGGCGCATCGGACCGGCCCACTCGGGGTCGCGCGCACCGTGGCCGAAGAGGACGATGGCGGCATTGTGCTGCGATGCTGCATTCATCAGGCGGTCTCCGAGGAAATCGGGATTGCGGTTGGAACATCGACACGTCGCGCGCCCGCGAGGAGCAGGTGATCGAGCGCGCGCGCGGCGCAGAACAGGCCCACACTCGCCGTCACCGCCATGCTCGAGCCATAGCCCGCACAGGCCAGGCCCTGCGGCGCAGCGTTGCGGGGGGCGTCGCAGGCCTGGACCGCGGGATAACGCAGCGGCTCGGTCGAGAACACCGCCTCGATGCCGAACTTCTTTTTCGGATCGCGGCTGAAGCCATGCTCCTTGCGCAGCCTGGCGCGCACCTTGGACAGCAGCGGGTCCTGCAGGGTGCGCGCCAGATCGTCGATGCAGATGCGCGCCGGATCCGTCTTGCCGCCCGCCCCGCCCGCCGTCACCAGTGGAATGCGGCGGCGCCGGCACACGGCGGCAATCGCGACCTTGGCCCTGACATTGTCGATGGCATCGACCACCACGTCGTAGCCCTGGAGCAAGGTCTCGGCGTTCTCCGGAGTGAGGAAATCCTCGACCTCGGTGAGCACGCACAGGGGATTGATCGCGGCGACACGTGCAGCCATCGCCCGCACCTTGGCCATGCCCAGCGTGTCGTCGAGGGCATGCGCCTGGCGGTTGATGTTGGATTCGGCGACGTGATCCAGATCGATCAGGGTGAGACGGCCGACGCC
Source organism: Thauera sp. WH-1 (assembly GCF_047806685.1). Lineage (NCBI taxonomy): Bacteria > Pseudomonadati > Pseudomonadota > Betaproteobacteria > Rhodocyclales > Zoogloeaceae > Thauera > Thauera sp. WH-1. The sequence continues at coordinate 60,746 of NZ_JBLQGP010000011.1, read as the reverse complement.
GCTGCGGGCGAGCGCCTCGACCACCCAGGAGCCGACGCCACCGATGCCGATCACGCAGGCATGAGCAGCGTGCAAGGCTGCGACCGAGCCCGTGCCATAGAGGCGGTCGAGACCGCCGAAGCGGCGTGCGGGATCGACCTCGGCCTGCATCGCGGCCCGATTCAAGCGGTTTCCGCCTCGGTCACGCGCAGGCTGTCGAGCCACACGCCGAGCCCCTGGGCGTTGAGCTCGAGGTCCATGCGCAGCAGCTCGAGGGTCTCCTCCTCGTTCAGGGCCCAGTTCTGACGCCCCGCCTCCTCGCGCATGATCTGCTCCAGCCCAGCCAGGATCTCGACGTGGCGCGCGACGCCATCGCCGCGCGCGGCCTGCGCTACCGCCACCATGGTGTCGATCAGGCGGTGCAGATCGGCGCCCAGGCGCTCGACTTCGGTCACCCGGCTGTAGTGCGTCAGGTACATCGCTTGCGGTTGCATCGCCAGCATGCGGTCGATCGAGGCGTGCATCGCATCGGGGTCGAACTGCGTCGGCGTGGTCGTGGGTACGATGAAGGCACGGCCATCGACGTCGAATTCGCGGTAGGACAGGCCAAAGGTGTCGCCAGTGAAGAAGGCCTGCGCGCGGTCGTCCCAGATGCAGACGTGGTGGCGGGCGTGACCCGGCGTGTCGAAGATGCGAAGGTTCCGCCTGCCGAGCGGCAGTTCGAGGCCGTCGGTCGCCGGCACGATGCGCTCGGCCGGCACCGGCACCAGGCGGCCATAGAGCGCGTAGGCGCGCTCGGCGCCATACACCGCGCAGGTGGCCTCCCACAGCCGGCTGGGGTCGATCATGTGACGCAGGCCGCGCGGGTGGACCACCAGCCTGGCCTGCGGCAACGCACACATCAGGCTGCCGGCACCACCGGCATGGTCGAGGTGGATGTGGGTCAGCACGACCCAGTCGACCGCCTCGGGGGCGACGCCGAGTGCGGCCAGGGCGCCGAGCACCCGCGGCACCGAGGCATTGCTTCCGGTATCGACGATCGCCGCGCGGCCCTGATCGACGACGACATGAACTGCGGCCAGTTGCGGGCGGCCGTAGCCCGAGTCCACCGCGTGCACGCCATCGGTGTAACTGATCAGACTGAACATGAAACTCCCTCCTCGCACTGCCGACCCAAAGGGCTCACCCCTGCTGGATCACTCTAGGCCCGTGCGCTGACCGCGTCGCGGACCCACGTCACGCGACGCTGAATACGAAGCAGCCGACTCAGAACGGGATGTCGTCGTCGAAGTCGCCGAAGCCCCCCGACTGCTGCGAGGGCTGCGCCGCCGGCTGCGGACGCTGCGCCGAGGCGCGGGCCGGCGCAGCCTGCGACGGAGCGGGTTGGGACGGCGCGTCCCAGCCGCTGTCGCCACCACGCATCGGGGCGTCACCCCCTTCGCGACGACCGAGCATCTTCATCTCGTCGGCGCGGATTTCGGTCGTGTAGCGGTCCTGGCCGCTCTGATCCTGCCATTTGCGGGTACGCAGACTGCCTTCGATGTAGACCTGGCTGCCCTTGCGCAGATACTGTCCGGCGATCTCGGCGAGCTTGCCGTAGAAGGACACGCGGTGCCACTCCGTAGCCTCGCGTCGCTCGCCGGTGTTCTTGTCGCGCCAGGTCTCGGTCGTGGCCAGGCGGATGTTGCAGATTGCGTCGCCCGAGGGGGCAAAGCGGCTCTCCGGGTCGGCACCGAGGTTGCCGATCAGGATGACTTTATTGACGGATGCCATCCGATACTCCTTTGATCAGGTCCTGCACGCGGCGGGCATGGCGCGGCGCGCGATGAAAGTGGTAGGTGCAAAGTTCCAGGTACAGCACTGCGGACCGTCGCTGCTTCGATCGACCCGTAGCACACTGGTTCGTTTCAGCGCCCCACGGCAGCGGGACGCAGGGGCGGCGGTCGCATCGAAGTCGCCAAGGCCAGCCAGGCCAGCGCCAGCAGCCCGCAGAACAGACTGACGGCCGCAGGCCCGTAGGCCTGGCCCAGCCAGCCGCCGAGCACGCCACCGAGAAACAGGCCGACCGACTGCAAGGTGTTATAGACGCCGAGCGCGGTGCCCTTGGCGCCCGGCGCCGCGATGCGCGAGATCCACGACGGCTGCGTCGCCTCGAGCACGTTGAAGGCGACGAAGAACAGCGTCAGCAACACTGCCAGCGGGATCAATCCGTCACCGACCAGCCACAGCCCGAACTGCACCAGGGCGAGCAGCACGATGGCGGCGTTGAACACCTGCTTGAGCTTGTCGCGGCGCTCGGCAACGATGACCGCCGGCACCATGACGACGAAGGACAGCAGCACCGCCGGCAGGTACACCTTCCAGTGCTCGGGCATCGGCAGGCCACCGCTGGCAACCAGCGCCGATGGCACCATGACCCACATCGTGGTCTGGATCAGATGCAGGGCAAAGACGCCGAAGTTGAGCCGCATGAGCTGGCCATCGCGCAGCACGTCGACCAGTCGTCCGGTGGCACGGGGCACGGGCGGCGCGGCCGGCACCACCCACAGCAGCACGCCGATCGCGCCCACGGCGAGCACCGCGGTCAGCCAGAAGATGCCGTCCATGCCGATCGCGGCGTACAGCAGCGGCGCCGCCACCATCGACAGCGCGAACACCAGACCGATCGACGAGCCGATCATCGCCATCACCTTGGTGCGATGCTGGTCGCGCGTGAGATCGGCCGCCAGCGCGGTGACTGCGGCCGAGATGGCGCCGGCACCCTGCAGCACGCGGCCGACGATGATCATGTGGACGCTGTCCGCCAGGGCGGCGACGACGCTGCCGATCACGAACAGCACGAGCCCGAAGACGATCACCGGCTTGCGCCCGAAGCGATCGGAGGCCGCACCATAGGCGATCTGCAGGCAGGCCTGGGTGAGGCCGTAGGCACCGATCGCCAGCCCGACCAGGGTCAGGTTGTCGCCACCGGGGATCTGTGCCGCATGGACGGCGAAGACCGGCAGGATCAGGAACAGGCCCAGCATGCGCAAGGCGAAGATGGCCGCCAGGCTCATGCCGGCACGGCGTTCGTCGCGCGTCATCGGGTCGCGTGCGGGAACGGACATTCGGGAAGACCGGCTCGATGAAAGAGCGCGATTCTAGCACTCCACCTCGCCCGATTGGCCGGCACCCGCCTTCTCTCGTATAGTCGCTGGCTCTGTCAAGCACGGCCGCAGTCATGGACGAGATCCGCATTCGCGGTGCCCGCACCCACAACCTCAAGAACATCAGCATCGACCTGCCGCGCAACCGGCTCACGGTGATCACCGGCCTGTCGGGATCGGGCAAGTCCTCGCTGGCCTTCGACACCCTGTACGCGGAGGGGCAGCGACGCTACGTCGAATCGCTGTCGGCCTATGCGCGCCAGTTCCTGCAGTTGATGGAAAAGCCCGACGTGGACCTGATCGAGGGCCTGTCGCCGGCGATCTCGATCGAACAGAAGGCGACCAGCCACAATCCGCGCTCCACCGTGGGCACGGTGACCGAGATCCACGACTACCTGCGCCTGCTCTACGCCCGCGCCGGCACGCCGCACTGCCCGGACCACCCTGAGCACGCGCTCGAAGCACAAAGCGTGGCGCAGATGGTCGACCATGTGCTCGCGCTGCCGGCAGAGACCCGGCTGATGATCCTTGCCCCGGTGGTGGCCGGACGCAAGGGCGAGCAGCACGACCTCTTTGCCGACCTGCGCGCGCAGGGCTTCGTCCGTGTCCGCGTCGATGGCGAAGTCATGGAGCTCGACGCCATGCCGCCCCTCGAGAAGGGGCGCCGCCACACGGTGGAGGTGGTGATCGACCGCCTGCGCGTACGCGCCGACCTGCGCAGCCGGCTGGCCGAATCCTTCGAGACCGCACTCACCCACGCCGACGGGCGGGCGCTCGCAGTGGAGATGGACAGCGGTCGGGAGCATCTGTTTTCGGCGCGCTTTGCCTGCCCGGTGTGCAGCTTCGCCCTCGCCGAACTGGAGCCGCGACTGTTTTCCTTCAACAACCCGGCCGGTGCCTGCAGCCAGTGCGACGGCCTGGGTCAGGTGGATTTCTTCGACCCCGCGCGCGTGGTCGCGCACCCCGAGCTGTCGCTGGCGGCCGGTGCGATCCGCGGCTGGGACCGGCGCAACCAGTTCTACTTCCAGATGCTCGCCAGCCTGGCGACGCACTACGACTTCGATCTCGAGACCCCCTTCGCGTCCCTCCCGGCGCCGGTACGCGAGGTGGTGCTGGCGGGCTCCGGGCGCACCAGGATCGCCTTTCGTTACATGGCCGACAACGGCCGCGTGGTGCTCAAGGAGCATCCCTTCGAGGGCATCATCCCCAATCTGGAGCGCCGTTTCCGCGAGACCGATTCGCTCGCCGTGCGCGAGGAGTTGAGCAAGTACCGTGCGACCCGCCCCTGCCCGCGCTGCCATGGCAGCCGCCTGCGCGCCGAAGCCCGCCATGTGCTCGTGGGTGGTCGCGCGCTGCATGAGGTCGGACACCTGTCCCTCGGCGACTGCCATCGCTTCTTCGCCGAGCTGCAGCTGAGCGGCGTGCGCGCGCAGGTTGCCGAGCGCATCGTCAAGGAGATCGCCGACCGCCTCGGCTTCCTGATCAACGTCGGCCTCGACTACCTGTCGCTGGACCGCGCGGCAGATACCCTGTCGGGCGGCGAGGCACAGCGCATCCGCCTCGCGAGCCAGATCGGCTCGGGGCTCACCGGCGTCATGTACGTGCTCGACGAGCCCTCGATCGGCCTGCACCAGCGCGACAACGACCGTCTGCTCACCACCCTGCGCCAGTTGCGCGATCTGGGTAACACGGTGATCGTCGTCGAGCACGACGAGGATGCGATCCGCAGTGCCGACTACCTGGTGGACATGGGTCCAGGCGCCGGTGAGCGCGGCGGCCGCATCGTCGCCCACGGCAGCCCCGCCGCGGTGATCGCCGACCCTGCGTCGGTGACCGGCGACTATCTCGCCGGGCGGCGTCAGATCGCCGTCCCGGTGAACCGCCGCACGCCCGATCCGCAGCGACTGCTGAGCATCCGCGGGGCACGCGGCAACAACCTCAAGGGCGTCAGCATCGGGCTTCCGATCGGCCTGTTCACCTGTGTCACCGGCGTCTCCGGCTCAGGCAAATCGACCTTGATCAACGACACCCTGGCGGCAGCGGTGGCGCGCCAGCTGTATGGCTCGAGCACCGAACCCGCCGCCCACGACAGCATCGACGGCCTGGAGGCCTTCGACAAGGTCATCAACGTCGACCAGGCGCCGATCGGACGCACACCGCGATCCAACCCCGCCACCTACACCGGCATGCTGACGCCGATCCGCGAGCTCTTCGCCGGCGTGCCTGAAGCCCGCGCGCGCGGCTACGGGCCGGGGCGCTTCTCCTTCAACGTGCGCGGCGGCCGCTGCGAGGCCTGCCAGGGCGACGGCCTGATCAAGGTCGAGATGCACTTCCTGCCCGACATGTACGTTCCCTGCGACGTCTGTCACGGCAGGCGCTACAACCGCGAGACCCTCGAAATTCGCTACAAGGGCCGCAGCATCCACGAGGTGCTGGAGATGACCGTCGAGCAGGCCTTCGAGTTCTTCGCTCCGGTCCCCGCGGTCGCGCGCAAGCTCGAGACACTGCAGGACGTCGGCCTGGGCTACATCCGCCTCGGCCAGAGCGCCACCACGCTGTCAGGCGGCGAAGCCCAGCGCGTGAAGCTGGCGCTCGAACTGTCGAAGCGTGACACCGGGCGCACGCTATACATCCTCGACGAACCCACCACCGGACTGCACTTCCAGGACATCGAGCTGCTGCTGAGCGTGCTGCATCGCCTGCGCGACCACGGCAACACCATCGTCGTCATCGAGCACAATCTCGACGTCATCAAGACCGCGGACTGGCTCGTCGATATGGGCCCGGAGGGAGGCGATGGCGGCGGTACCGTGGTGTGCACCGGCACGCCCGAAGACATCGCCGCGCATCCCGCGAGCCACACCGGTCGTTATCTGCGCCGCCTGCTGCCCACGGCCGCCTGAACGCTCGACTGAACCTTCACCTGCGATAGCCGAGCGGGTTCATACGTTGCCAGCGCCAGGCATCCTCGCACATCGCCTGCAGGTCGCGTTCGGCGCGCCAGCCCAGCACCGCCCGCGCACGCGCCGGGTCGGCCCAGCACGCGGCGATGTCGCCGGGTCGGCGCGCGACGATGTCGTAGGGCACTTGCCGCTCCGACGCCTTTTCGAAGGCACGCACCATCTCCAGCACGCTGTAGCCACGCCCGGTGCCGAGGTTGAGCGTCGTCACCCCGGGCAGCGCGCCGACCCGCTCCAGCGCACGCAGGTGCCCGAGTGCGAGATCCACCACATGGATATAGTCGCGCACGCCGGTGCCATCGGGCGTGGGGTAGTCGTCGCCGAATACCCTCAGGCGCGCCAGGCGACCGACCGCGACCTGGCTGACGAAGGGCATCAGGTTGTTCGGCTGCCCCTGCGGGTCCTCGCCGATGCGCCCGCTCGCGTGCGCCCCGACCGGATTGAAGTAGCGCAACAGCACCACCTTCCAGCGCGCGTCAGCCTTGGCCAGGTCGCGCAGGATCTGCTCACCCATCAACTTGGTCCAGCCGTACGGGTTGGTGGCGGTGGTCGGAAACTCCTCGTCGATCGGCACCCGCGCTGGATCGCCATACACGGTGGCCGAGGAGCTGAACACCATCTGCCGACAGCCTGCCGCTTCCATCGCCTGCAAGACGCTCAACAAGCCTTGCAGGTTGTTGTCGTAGTAGGCCAGAGGCTGCGCCACCGACTCGCCGACCGCCTTCCTGGCCGCGAAGTGGATCACTGCCTCCACCTGGTGCGCGGCAAACAAGGTCTGCAGCGCATCCCGGTCCCGCACGTCGGCCCGCACGAAACCGGCAAGCGGCCGCCCGCCCAGTTCCTCGATACGGCGTACCGCCTCGAGCGAGGAATTCGACAGGTCGTCGATGACCACGACCTCCCGCCCTGCCGCCAGCAGTTCCACGCAGGTGTGCGAGCCAATGTAGCCCGCGCCCCCCGTCACCAACGTCACACTCATCCGATCTCTCCCCGACAGCCGCCCGCATCCTCGCACTGGCCGATGACAGGCGTAAAAAAACCGGGCAGCGCCCGGTTCCTCTGGTGCGTGACAGCCCGATCAGGCCGCTTCCGCCTCTTCCACCTCGACCGCTTCCACATCGGGGCGATCCAGCAGCTCGATGTAGGCCATCGGCGCGTTGTCGCCATCGCGGAAACCGCACTTCAGGATGCGCAGGTAACCGCCGTTGCGGCCAGCGTAGCGCGGGCCCAGCTCGTCAAACAGCTTGACGACCATGTCACGGTCGCGCAGGCGGTCGAAAGCCAGGCGGCGGTTGGCGAGACTGGGCTTCTTGCCCAGGGTGATCATCGGCTCGACCACACGGCGAAGTTCCTTCGCCTTCGGCAGGGTCGTCTTGATGACTTCGTGTTGCAGCAGCGAGTTGGCCATGTTGCGGAACATCGCCTGGCGGTGGCTGCTGGTACGATTCAGCTTGCGAAGACCGTTACGGTGACGCATTTCAATTCCTCACTTGCCCGGCAATTCAACCGAGCTTCTCAAGCCCGGCCGGAGGCCAGTTTTCCAGTTTCATGCCAAGCGTCAGCCCACGTGAGGCCAACACTTCCTTGATCTCGTTGAGCGACTTGCGACCCAGGTTCGGGGTCTTCAGCAACTCGGTCTCGGTACGCTGGATCAGGTCGCCGATGTAGTAGATGTTCTCAGCCTTCAGGCAATTCGCCGAACGCACGGTCAGTTCGAGATCGTCCACCGGGCGCATCAGCACCGGATCGATCGTGACCGAGGGCGCGACTTCGCGCTCGGGCTGCGTGCCCTCCAGATCCGCGAACACTGACAGCTGATCCATCAGGACGCGCGCGGCGTAGCGGATCGCCTCCTCGGGATCAACCGCACCGTTGGTCTCGATGTCGATGATCAGACGATCGAGGTCGGTACGCTGCTCGACACGCGCGCTCTCCACCAGGTAGCTGACACGGCGCACCGGGCCAAACGAGGCGTCAAGCACGATGTGCCCGATGCTCTTGCTCTCGGCGTTGTCCGGACGGGCGTTCCCCGGCACGTAGCCGCGACCTTCCTCGACCTTGATCTGCATGTCGATCTTGCCGCCAGGGGCAAGATGCGCGATCACGTGCTCGGGGTTGATGATCTCGACGTCATGTCCCACCTCGATATCCGCCGCGGTGACGACACCTTCGCCAGACTTGGCCAGACGCACGGTTACCTCACTGCGCCCGTTGAGCTTGAACACCACGCCCTTCAGATTCAGCAGCAGGTCAACGATGTCCTCACGCACGCCATCCAGCGTGGAGTACTCGTGCAGCACCCCTTCGATCGTCACTTCCGTGGCCGCATGGCCGGGCAGCGACGACAGGAGGATGCGCCGCAGCGCATTCCCCAGCGTATGGCCGAAACCGCGCTCGAACGGCTCCATCGTCACCCGCGCCTGAACCGGCGAGGTGCTCTGGACGTCGATGATGCGCGGTTTCAGCAGTGCATTGCTTTGCATCAGCATTCCCTCGGAACTAGAAGAGGATCAGTCTCCCGATCAGCGGGAGTACAGTTCCACAACCAGGCCTTCATTGATCGTTGCGGGCAGCTCGGCGCGCACGGGGTACGCCTTGAACACGCCCTTGCCGGCCTTGGCATCGACTTCGAGCCACTCGGGGAAGCCGCGCGACTCAGCCGCCTCGAGCGCCGCCTTCACACGCAGGTGGGCACGCGCACGCTCCGTCACTTCGATGACGTCGCCCGGACGCACGATGTAGGACGGAATATTCACGCGCTTGCCATTGACCAGCACGCCGTTGTGGCGAACGACCTGACGTGCCTCGGCGCGCGAACCGCCGAAGCCCATGCGATAGGCGACGGAGTCCAGACGACCCTCGAGCAGCTGCAGCAGGTTCTCGCCGGTCTGACCGCGACGACGATCGGCCTCGGCGTAGACCTTGCGGAACTGACGCTCGAGCACGCCATAGAGACGACGGATCTTCTGCTTTTCACGCAGCTGAACACCGTAGCCAGACAGACGCTGACCCGAACGCTGGCCGTGCTGGCCAGGCGCATAGGCGCGGCGCTCGATGGCGCACTTGTCGGTAAAACACTTCTCGGCCTTCAGGAACAGCTTTTCGCCTTCGCGACGGCACTGACGGCACTTGGGATCGAGATTACGAGCCACTTATCAACTCCTTGTCAGATACGGCGCTTTTTCGGCGGACGGCAGCCGTTATGCGGGATGGGGGTGATGTCCGTAATGCTGGAAATCTTGATCCCCAGCGCGTTGAGCGCGCGAACCGACGATTCGCGACCCGGGCCGGGGCCCTTGATGCGCACTTCGAGGTTCTTGATGCCGCACTCCTGCGCGACCTTGCCGGCCGCCTCCGCCGCCACCTGGGCAGCAAACGGCGTGCTCTTGCGCGAGCCCTTGAAGCCCGCACCACCCGAGGTCGCCCACGACAGCGCGTTGCCCTGACGGTCGGTGATGGTGATGATCGTATTGTTGAAGCTCGCGTGAACGTGCGCGATACCCTCGGCGACGTTCTTCTTGACCTTCTTACGAACCTTCGTTCCAGTCTTAGCCATTATCGTTTCCTGTTACTTCTTGCCGGCGATCGCCTTGCGCGGGCCCTTGCGGGTGCGGGCGTTCGTGCGGGTACGCTGACCACGCATCGGCAGGCCGCGACGATGACGAACGCCGCGGTAGCAGCCCAGGTCCATCAGTCGCTTGATGTTCATCGTCACTTCACGACGCAGATCGCCTTCGACAACGAAGCGAGCAACCTCGTCACGCAGCTTCTCCATGTCCGACTCGGTCAGATCCTTCATCTTGACCGAGCGCTGGATACCGGCAGCGTCGCAGATTTTCTGAGCACGCGAACGGCCGATCCCATAGATGGCGGTCAGCGCGATCTCGGCATGCTTGTGATTGGGAATGTTTACCCCAGCAATACGGGCCATCCGTCTACCCCAAAACGCAAAACGTTGAATTCTAATGCCTAAGGTTGACTAGATCAACCCTGACGTTGCTTGTGCCGCGGATCGGTACAAATGACGCGAACCACACCCTTGCGGCGGATGATCTTGCAATTGCGGCACAGCCGCTTTACCGATGCCTGGACTCTCATGGACTTGCTCCTGTTTCTCTAATCTTCACTTGGTCCGGAACACGATCCGGCCCTTGGTCAGGTCGTAGGGGGTGAGCTGCACGGTCACCTTGTCACCCGGCAGGATGCGGATGTAATGCATCCGCATCTTTCCCGAGATATGACCAAGGACCATGTGACCGTTCTCCAGCCTGACTCGGAATGTTGCATTGGGCAGGTTCTCGGTGACCTCGCCCTGCATCTCGATGACATCTTCCTTCGTCATGGACTTACCTGCCCGGGAAACCCGCCCCCTTGAAATTCGCCTTCTTCAGCAGACTCTCGTACTGATGCGACATCACGACGGCCTGAACCTGGGCCATGAAGTCCATCGTGACCACCACGATGATCAGCAGCGAGGTGCCACCGAAATAGAACGGGACGTTCCACCTCAGGATCAGGAACTCGGGCAACAGACAGACCAGGGTGATATACACCGCCCCGGCGAGCGTCAGCCGCATGAGAATCTTGTCGATATACCGTGCCGTCTGATCCCCGGGACGGATCCCGGGAACAAAAGCACCGCTCTTCTTCAGGTTATCTGCCGTCTCACGCGCATTGAATACGAGTGCCGTGTAGAAAAAGCAGAAGAACACGATCGCCAGCGCGTAAAGCAGGACGTAGATCGGTTGGCCCGGCGACAGCGTGGAGGCGATGTCGCGCAGCCAGTACATGCCCTCCGACGAACCGAACCACTGCCCCAGCGTCGCCGGAAACAGGATGATGCTCGACGCAAAGATCGGTGGAATCACGCCCGACATGTTCAGCTTCAGCGGCAGATGGGAGCTTTGCCCGCCATACACCTTGTTGCCCACCTGTCGCTTGGCGTAATTGACCAGGATCTTGCGCTGCCCCCGCTCCACGAAGACCACGAAGCCCGTTACCAGCACGACCAGCACGCAGATGAACAGCGCCGTGAAGGGATGCATCGCCCCCGTGCGCACCAGCTCGAACAGACCGCCGATGGCGCTGGGCAGACCCGCAACGATACCCGCGAAGATGATCAGCGAGATCCCGTTGCCGATCCCGCGCTCGGTGATTTGCTCACCCATCCACATCAGGAACATGGTGCCGGTCACCAGTGTCGCCACCGTCACGAAGCGGAACATGAACCCAGGATCCAGCACCAGTCCAGGCTGCCCCTCGAGTGCAATCGCGATACCGAGCGCCTGAGCGAAGGCAAGCACCAGTGTCCCGTAGCGGGTGTACTGCGTGATCTTGCGCCGGCCGGCCTCACCTTCCTTCTTCAGCGCCTCCAGATACGGCACCGCAACCGTCATCAACTGCATGATGATCGATGCCGAAATGTAGGGCATGATGCCCAGCGCGAAGATGGTGAAGCGCGACAGCGCGCCACCAGAGAACAGGTTGAACACCCCGAGGATGCCACCTGCCTGCGACTGGAACAGCTCGGCCAGGCGCTCGGGGTCGATACCCGGGACCGGGATGTGCGCGCCGATGCGATAGACGATCAGCGCGCCCAGCAGGAACAGCAGGCGACGCTTGAGGTCGCCGAACCGCCCCGGCTTTCCGAGCGTGGCAGCAGTATTCGCCACAACCGTTTTCCTTGTTTACTCGGCCGCCACGGAGCCGCCAGCAGCTTCGATCGCCGCCTTGGCACCCTGGGTAGCACCGACACCGCGCAGCACAACCTTGCGGTTGATCGCGCCGGAGAGCACGACCTTGGCGGACAGCGCGTCAGCCGCGATCACGCCCGCCTGCTTGAGCGTCAGCAAATCGACCTCGTCCACCGGCAGTTTGTCCAGCTCGGACAGACGCACCTCGACGTTGCGGGCGCGCGTCAGCGACACGAAGCCACGCTTCGGCAGGCGACGCTGCAGCGGCATCTGGCCGCCTTCGAAACCGGTCTTGTGGAAGCCGCCGGCACGCGATTTCTGACCCTTGTGGCCGCGCCCGCAGGTCTTGCCGAGGCCACTGCCGATCCCGCGACCGACGCGGCGCGCAGCCTTCTTCGAGCCTTCGCCCGGCTTGATGGTATTCAGGCGCATATCAACCCTCACACTTCAGCAGGTAGGACACCTTGTTGACCATGCCCCGAATCTCGGGCGTGTCGGCCAGCTCAACCGTGTGGTTGAGGCGGCGCAGACCGAGGCCGCGCACGGTTGCGCGGTGGGACTGTTTGGTGCCGATCACGCTCTTGACGAGCGTCACCTTGATTTTCTTGTCCGACATCGCTTACCCCAGAATTTCTTCGACGGACTTGCCGCGCTTGGCTGCAATCTCCGCCGGGGTGTTGATCGCCATCAGGCCGTTGATCGTGGCACGGACGACGTTGTACGGATTGGCGGAGCCGATGCACTTGCAGATCACGTCGGTCACGCCCATCACCTCGAACACCGCACGCATCGGACCGCCGGCGATGATGCCGGTACCGGCCGGAGCGGGCTGCATCAGCACCGAGGCGGCGCCATGCTTGCCGATCACGGTGTGCTGGAGGGTGCCATTCTTGAGCGACACCTTGCGCATCTTGCGGCGGGCTTCGTCCATCGCCTTCTGCACCGCCACCGGCACTTCCCGCGACTTGCCCTTGCCCATCCCGATCGCGCCGTCGCCGTCGCCGACCACGGTCAGCGCAGCGAAGCCGAGGATCCGGCCGCCCTTGACGACCTTGGTCACGCGATTGATCGCGACCATCTTCTCCTTCAGGCCGTCATCGCGCTCGTCGGAGGCTTGCGCACGTTTGGTTTGCTGCTTAGCCATTCGATTCCTCGCTTAGAACTTGAGGCCGCCTTCGCGGGCAGCCTCGGCCAGCGCCTTGACGCGGCCGTGATACAGGAAGCCCGAGCGGTCGAACGAGACCTGCTCGACACCGGCAGCTTTTGCCCGTTCGGCGATCAGCTTGCCGACGAACTCGGCCGCAGCCGTGTTGCCGCCGTTGGCGACCTGCGAGCGGACCTCGGGTTCGACCGTCGAGGCCGCAGCAAGCACGCGTGCGCCGCTGCCGTCGATGACCTGGGCGTAGATGTGGCAGTTGGACCGGAACACCGTCAGGCGAACCGCCTTGAGCTCCGCAATCTTGGCGCGAGTTTTGCGCGCACGGCGAAGACGAGTTTCTTTCTTGTTCATGACGAACCGCCTTACTTCTTCTTGGTTTCCTTGAGCACCACCACCTCGTCCGAGTAACGGACGCCCTTGCCCTTGTAGGGTTCGGGAGCGCGGTAGGCACGCACCTCGGCTGCGACCTGGCCGACCTGCTGCTTGTCGATGCCCTTGATCACGATCTCGGTCTGGGTCGGCGTCTCCACCTTTACACCCGCGGGCATCTGATGGACCACCGGATGCGAGAAGCCGAGCGACAGGTTGAGCTTGTCGCCTTGAGCCTGGGCGCGATAACCGACGCCCACCAGGTTGAGCTTGCGCTCGAAACCCTTGCTCACGCCTGCGACCATGTTGTTCACCAGCGCGCGCACGGTACCGGACATCGCGCGGGCATTGGCCACGCCGTCGCGCGCCTTGCACACCACCGTATCGCCGTCGCGCTCGACGGTCACGGCGTCGCTCAGCGACTGGCGCAGGGTACCCAGCGGCCCCTTGACGGCGATCTCACCCGCAGAAATCGTCACTTCGACGCCCTGAGGAATGGCCACCGGATTCTTGGCTACACGAGACATCGCTTCCCCCTTAGGCAACCAGGCAGATGACTTCGCCGCCAACGCGATTGGCGCGCGCCGAGCGATCCGTCATCACACCACGCGGCGTGGACACGATGGCCACGCCCAGGCCGTTCATCACGCGCGGCAGATCGTCACTGCCCTTGTAGATGCGCAGGCCGGGACGGCTCACGCGCTCCAGGCGCTCGATGACCGGACGTCCGGCGTAGTACTTGAGCGTCACATCGAGCGACGCCTTGCCAGCCTCGTCGCGAACGGCAAAGCCGTCGATGTAACCTTCATCCTGCAATACCTTGGCGATCGCAATCTTCAGCTTGGACGAAGGCATCGACACCGAAACCTTCTGGGCCTGCTGGCCATTGCGGATGCGCGTCAGCATGTCGGCGATGGGATCGGACATACTCATCTTCGAATTCTCCTTACCAGCTCGCCTTGGTCATGCCAGGCACTTCACCGCGGAAAGCGATCTCGCGCAGCTTGTTGCGGCACAGACCGAACTTGCGGAAGACACCACGCGGGCGCCCGGTGAGCGCGCAGCGGTTGCGCTGGCGGGTCGGGTTGGCGTTGCGGGGCAGTTGCTGCAGGGCCAGGCGTGCAGCCATGCGTTCTTCTTCGGACAGGCTGCTGTCCTTGACCTTTGCGACCAGGGCGGCACGCTTGGCGGCAAATTTTTCCACCAGCTTCGCGCGCTTCACTTCGCGATTGATCAGAGCGAGTTTCGCCATATGACCCTCAATTCTTGAACGGGAACTTGAACGCGGCGAGGAGCGCACGGGCCTCCTCGTCGGTCTTCGCCGTCGTCGTGATGCTGATGTTCATCCCGCGCAGCGCATCGATCTTGTCGTACTCGATCTCAGGGAAAATGATCTGTTCCTTGACACCGAGGTTGTAGTTGCCACGACCGTCGAAGCCCTTCGCAGCAATCCCGCGGAAGTCACGCACGCGCGGCAGCGCGATGGTGATCAGACGATCGAGGAATTCGAACATGCGCGGACCACGGAGCGTGACCATGCAGCCGATGGGATAGCCGTCGCGAATCTTGAAACCCGCGATCGACTTGCGCGCTTTGGTGCTCACCGGCTTCTGGCCGGCGATCTTGGTCATGTCACCAAGCGCGTTCTCGAGGATCTTCTTGTCGCCGACCGCTTCGCCGACACCCATGTTGAGGGTGATCTTGGTGATGCGCGGCACTTCCATGACGGACTTGTAGCCGAACTGCTGCTTGAGCGCCGGCGCGACTTCGTCCTTGTAAACTTGTTGCAAGCGAGCCATCGTCACTCCTTAGGCGTTCACCAGCTCGCCGTTCGACTTGAAGAAACGGACCTTGCGACCGTCCTCAAGCGTCTTGATCCCGACGCGATCACCTTTTTGGGTGGCGGGATTGAACAGCGCGACATTCGACACGTGGATCGGCATTTCCTTTTCGACAATGCCCCCCACCTCACCCTTGAGCGGATTCGGGCGGACGTGCTTCTTCACCCGATTCACACCCTCGACCACGACACGCTCATCATCAACGCGGCGCAGCACGGTGCCACGACGGCCACGATCCTTGCCCGTCAGCACCAACACTTCGTCACCCTTGCGGATCTTGTTCATCTACGGACTCCTCAGAGCACTTCGGGCGCCAGCGAGACGATCTTCATGAACCGCTCGGTGCGCAGCTCGCGCGTGACCGGCCCGAAAATGCGGGTGCCGATCGGCTCGAGCTTGTTGTTCAGAAGCACGGCCGCGTTGTTGTCGAACTTGATCAGCGAACCGTCGGGACGACGAACACCCTTCGCAGTGCGAACGACGACCGCATTGTAGACATCGCCCTTCTTCGCACGACCGCGCGGCGCAGCATCCTTGACGGTCACCTTGATGATGTCACCCACGCCGGCATATCGGCGCTTGGAACCACCCAGGACCTTGATGCACATCACCGAGCGTGCGCCGGAGTTATCGGCCACGTCCAGCTTGGACTGCATTTGAATCATGAAAGTATCTCCAACTTATCCCGCATTCGCGGACAGTCTTGGAACCCGTCAGGGTAGGATGCCCCGAGCGAGCCCCGGAGCAAAGAGGCGTAAGTATAACAGCCTGGCACCGAAGCGCCAAGCTGTTTTTTTCTGCGACTTGCCAGTAACTCTGATCAGATGATGCGTGCCTTCTCGAGCACCTTGGCAACACGCCAGGTCTTGGTGCGCGAGATGGGACGGCATTCCTCGATCTCCACCAGGTCGCCCTGGGCCGCAACGCCGTCTTCCACGTGCGCGTGGTACTTGGCGGAACGGGTGATGATCTTGCCATACAGCGGGTGCTTGACCCGGCGCTCGACGAGAACGGTCACGGTCTTCTGCATCTTGTCGCTCACCACACGCCCAACCAGCGCGCGGCGAACCTTTTCAACTTGTTCGCTCATTGCTGCCCCGCCTTTTCGCGCAGGATGGTACGCACGCGTGCGATGTCACGACGAACCTTCCCAATCTGACTCGTGTTGCCAAGCTGCTGGGTAGCGTGCTGCATACGCAGCGAGAATTGCGCCTTCAGCAGTTCCAGCAACTCCTTGTTCAACTCATCGGCGCTTTTTGCGCGGAGTTCATTCGCCTTCATGTTCAACCCCCAATCTGGCGGACAACAAACACCGTCTCGATCGGCAGCTTGGCGGCAGCAAGCCGGAAAGCTTCACGAGCGAGGGCTTCATCCACGCCGTCCATTTCGTAGAGCACCTTGCCCGGCTGAATCTCTGCGACCCAGTACTCGGGGTTACCCTTACCGTTACCCATACGAACCTCAGCCGGCTTCTTCGAGATCGGCTTGTCCGGGAAAATCCGGATCCAGATGCGGCCGCCACGCTTGATGTGACGGGTCATCGCACGACGGGCCGACTCGATCTGCCGCGCAGTCAGTCGACCGCGACCAACCGCCTTGAGACCGTACTCGCCGAACGACACCTTCGCACCGCGCGTTGCAATGCCGGTGTTGCGGCCTTTCTGCTCCTTCCGGTACTTCCTTCTAGTCGGCTGCAGCATCATTCACTCCTGCTTTCTTCTTGCCGGCCTTCGCCACGACGGGCGGGGCGGCGACCCGGACGCTCACCGTCGCGCGGGGCGCCACGACGGCCACGGCGGTTATCGGCTTCCGGCTCGGCAGCGGCGGGCTGCTCGTTGCGACCGAGCATCTCGCCCTTGAACACCCACACCTTGATGCCGATGATGCCGTAGGTCGTCTTCGCTTCCGAAACGCCGTAGTCGATGTTCGCGCGCAGGGTGTGCAGGGGCACACGACCTTCGCGATACCACTCGGTACGGGCGATCTCGGCGCCGTTCAGGCGGCCCGCGCTCATGATCTTGATGCCCTGGGCACCGAGTCGCATGGCGTTCTGCATCGCACGCTTCATGGCGCGACGGAACATGATGCGCTTCTCGAGCTGCTGGGCGATCGAATCGGCGACGAGCTTGGCGTCGAGTTCGGGCTTGCGCACCTCCTCGATGTTCACATGCACCGGCACGCCCATGATCTTCTGCAGATCACGCTTGAGCGCCTCGATGTCCTCGCCCTTCTTACCGATGACAACACCGGGACGGGCGCTGAACAAAGTGATCCGGGCGTTCTTCGCCGGACGCTCGATCACCACGCGACCGACCGAAGCGTGCGACAGGCGCTTCTTCAGGTAATCGCGAACCTTCAGGTCCTCGTGCAGCATGCCCGGAAAGTCCTTGCTGGAAGCGAACCAGCGCGAACCCCAGTCACGCGTGACGGCGAGGCGGAACCCAGTGGGATGGATTTTCTGACCCATGTTTACTCCTTACTCGCCAACGGTCAGGTAGACGTGGCAGGTGGGCTTCAGGATGCGGTTGCCGCGACCCTTCGCACGCGCGGTGAAGCGCTTGAGCGTCATGCCCTCTTCCACGTGAATGGTCTTGACCTTCAGCGTGTCGATGTCGGCGCCGTCGTTGTGCTCGGCATTCGCGATTGCCGATTCGAGCACCTTGCGGATGATCTTCGCGCCCTTCTTGGGCGAGAAAGCGAGCGTGTTGAGCGCCAGATCGACGGGCTTGCCGCGGACCAGGTCGGCCACCAGACGACCCTTCTGGGCCGACAGCCGAACGCCACGGAGAATAGCTTTGGTTTCCATGTCGTCCCCTTAACGCTTGGCCTTCTTGCTGGCGGCGTGACCCTTGAAGGTACGCGTCAGCGCGAATTCGCCGAGCTTGTGACCGACCATGTTCTCGGTCACGAATACCGGAATGTGCTGCTTGCCGTTGTGCACCGCGATCGTGAGCCCGATGAAGTCGGGCAGGATCGTGGAGCGGCGCGACCAGGTCTTGATCGGGCGCTTGTCGTTGCTCGTCCGGACGGCGTCGACCTTCTTCAGCAGGTGCGCGTCGATGAACGGGCCTTTCTTGATAGAACGTGCCATCTTTTACCCCTTAACGCTTGTGACGACGCTGCACGATCATGTTGTCGGTGCGCTTGTTCGAACGCGTCCGATAACCCTTGCTCGGCGTACCCCACGGGCTCACCGGCTCGCGCGCTTCGCCGGTACGGCCTTCACCACCACCATGCGGGTGATCGACCGGGTTCATCGCCACACCGCGAACGGTCGGGCGGATACCGCGCCAGCGATTGGCACCAGCCTTGCCGATCTTGCGCAGGCCATGCTCTTCGTTACCGACTTCACCGATGGTCGCGCGGCACTCGACGTGCACGCGGCGAATCTCGCCCGAGCGCAGACGCAGCTGGGCGTAGGAGCCCTCGCGCGCGAGCAGCTGGACCGACGTACCGGCAGCGCGTGCGATCTGCGCACCCTTGCCCGGAATCATCTCGATGCAGTGGATCGTCGAACCGACCGGAATGTTGCGGATCGGCAGGCTGTTGCCCGGCTTGATCGGCGCTTCCGAGCCGCTGATCAGCTGCGTCCCCACCTCGACGCCACGCGGCGCGATGATGTAGCGGCGCTCGCCGTCGGCGTAGCACAGCAGCGCGAGGTGTGCGGAGCGGTTGGGGTCATACTCGATACGCTCGACCTTGGCCGGAATACCGTCCTTGTTGCGACGGAAATCCACCAGACGATAGTGCTGCTTGTGGCCACCACCCTGGTGGCGCACGGTGATGCGGCCGTTGTTGTTACGACCGGCATTCTTGCTCTGCTTCTCGACAAGCGAAGCAACCGGGCGCCCCTTGTACAGGCTGGGATTAACAACCTTGACCTGGGCGCGGCGACCGGCGGAAGTCGGCTTGAGTTTTACGATTGCCATGATCTATCACTCCCCGGCCGCAAAGTTGATTTCCTGGCCGGGCTTCAGACACACGAAAGCCTTCTTCCAGTCCTTGCGGCGACCCATGGTCTTGCCAAAACGCTTGGCCTTGCCCTTGACGTTCAGAACCTGCACGGACTTGACTTCGACCTTGAACAAGGCCTCGACCGCCGCCTTCACTTCGGGCTTGGTCGCGTCAGATGCAACCTTGAACACCACCTGCTCGTTCTTGTCGGCAACGAAGGTTGCCTTCTCGGAGATCTGCGGGGCGAGCAGCACCTGCAGCAGACGTTCCTGACTGATCGCGCTCATTGCCACGCTTCCTCCATCTTCGCCAGCGCGCCCTTGGTGACGAGCACCTTCGGGAAACGCACGAGCGACACCGGATCCGCCTCACTCACTTCAAGCACCAACACCTGATGCAGGTTGCGCGAGGACAGGAAAAGGT
Organism: Thauera sp. WH-1; assembly: GCF_047806685.1. Classification (NCBI taxonomy): domain Bacteria; kingdom Pseudomonadati; phylum Pseudomonadota; class Betaproteobacteria; order Rhodocyclales; family Zoogloeaceae; genus Thauera; species Thauera sp. WH-1. The sequence continues at coordinate 41,222 of NZ_JBLQGP010000011.1, read as the reverse complement.
TTTCATCCATCTGGTCGGTAATGACGAGGACGGAGTCCAGGCCCATACCCTTTAGCTTCTGCGACAGCAGGCGCGTCTTCGGCGCCTCGACGCTGAAGGAGTCGACCACTGCAAGACGGTCTTCGCGGGCCAGTTGCGACAGGATCGCAGCCACGCCGGCACGGTACATCTTGCGGTTAACCTTCTGGCTGAAGTTCTCGTCCGGGGTGTTCGGGAAGATCTTGCCGCCCCCGCGCCACAGCGGGCTCGACGCCATACCGGCACGCGCATTACCCGTACCCTTCTGGCGGAACGGCTTGCGGGTCGACTTGGCGATCTCGGAACGCCCTTTCTGCTTGCGGTTGCCCGAGCGCGCGTTCGCCAGATAGGCGGTCACGACCTGGTGCACAAGCGCTTCATTGTAGTCACGGCCGAACAGCACGTCCGACGCCTCGAGCGTCGACGCAGCCTGACCCTGATCATTCAACAGCTTCAATTCCATAGCGCGCTCCTCAGGCCTTGACCGCCGGACGGACGACCACGTCGCCACCCTTGGCACCCGGCACCGCACCCTTCACGAGAAGGAGCTGGCGCTCGACATCAACACGAACGACCTCGAGACCCTGGGTGGTGCGCTGCACGTTTCCGTACTGACCGGCCATGCGCTTACCGGGGAAGACACGACCCGGATCCTGGGCCATACCGATCGAACCCGGGGAGTTGTGCGAGATCGAGTTACCATGCGAGGCACGGTTCGACGAGAAGTTGTGGCGCTTGATCGGCCCGGAGAAGCCCTTGCCGATCGTCACACCCGTGACATCGACCTTCTGCCCGACCTGGAAGAGGTCCGCACCGATGGCATCACCGGCATTCATGCCGCCGGCCTGCTCGGACTCGATACGGAATTCCTTGATGCCACGGCAAGGCTCGACACCCGCCTTGGCGAGATGACCCGCAACCGGCTTGGTGATGCGACTGGCGCGACGCTTGCCATAAGCGATCTGGACCGCGGCGTAGCCGTCGGTTTCGACCGTCTTGATCTGGGACACACGATTGTCCGACACGTCAAGCACCGTCACCGGAATGGTCTTACCATCCTCGGCGAAGATGCGAGTCATGCCGACCTTGCGTCCAACAAGGCCTAGACTCATTTTTTTCTCCTGAATCCCGGTTGCGATTGACCGGGGGTCAAATTATTGCGCCAAAAGGCACAAAGGCCGGATTATACCGGCCTATTCCAAACTTCCGCAAGCGGCGAAGACTTACTGGAGCTTGATCTCGACATCCACGCCGGCAGGCAGATCCAGCTTCATCAGGGCATCGACGGTCTTGTCGGTGGGGTCGATGATGTCCATCAGACGCTGGTGGGTACGGATTTCCATCTGGTCGCGCGACGCCTTGTTGACGTGCGGCGAGCGCAGCAGGTCGAAGCGTTCGATCCGGGTGGGCAGCGGCACGGGGCCGCGCACGACGGCACCGGTACGCTTGGCGGTGTCGACGATCTCGAGTGCCGACTGATCGATCAGGCGGTAGTCGAAGGCCTTGAGGCGGATGCGAATCTTCTGGCTTTGCATGATGTGTTTCCTAAAGAGCGGAAAGAGCGAAAAGAACGAGCGGGCGGCGGCAGCGCCGCCGCCCGCGTCTGGGCGAATTACTCGATGATCTTGGCGACGACGCCGGCGCCGACGGTACGACCGCCTTCGCGGATCGCGAAGCGCAGACCTTCTTCCATGGCGATCGGGGCGATCAGCTTCACGGTGATCGACACGTTGTCGCCCGGCATGACCATCTCGGTACCTTCGGGCAGCTCGATCGAGCCGGTCACGTCGGTGGTACGGAAGTAGAACTGCGGACGGTAGTTGTTGAAGAACGGGGTGTGACGGCCGCCCTCTTCCTTCGACAGCACATACACCTCACCGGTGAAGTGGGTGTGCGGCTTGATCGAACCCGGCTTGCACAGCACCTGGCCGCGCTCGACGTCTTCACGCTTGGTGCCGCGCAGCAGCACGCCCACGTTGTCGCCCGCCTGGCCCTGGTCGAGCAGCTTGCGGAACATTTCAACGCCGGTGCAGGTGGTCTTGACCGTGGGCTTGATGCCGACGATCTCGATTTCCTCGCCAACCTTGACGATGCCGCGCTCGACACGACCGGTCACCACGGTGCCGCGGCCCGAGATCGAGAACACGTCCTCGATCGGCAGCAGGAAGGGCTTGTCGATCGCACGCTCCGGCGTCGGGATGTAGCTGTCGAGCGCCTCGGCCAGGCGGAAGATCGCCGGCTCGCCGATGTCGGACTGGTCGCCCTCGAGCGCCTTCAGCGCCGAACCCTTGATGATCGGCACGTCGTCGCCCGGGAAGTCGTACTTCGACAGCAGCTCGCGCACTTCCATCTCGACCAGCTCGAGCAGCTCTTCGTCGTCGACCATGTCGCACTTGTTCAGGAAGACGATGATGTAGGGCACGCCCACCTGACGGGCCAGCAAGATGTGCTCGCGCGTCTGCGGCATCGGACCATCGGCGGCCGAGCACACCAGGATCGCGCCGTCCATCTGCGCCGCACCGGTAATCATGTTCTTCACGTAGTCGGCGTGACCCGGGCAGTCCACGTGCGCGTAGTGACGATTCGCGGTCTCGTACTCGACGTGCGCGGTGTTGATGGTGATGCCACGCGCCTTTTCTTCCGGCGCCGCGTCGATCTGGTCGTAGGCCTTGGCCTCGCCGCCGAACTTCTTCGTCAGCACGGTCGTGATCGCTGCAGTCAGCGTCGTCTTGCCATGGTCAACGTGGCCAATCGTGCCAACGTTCACGTGCGGCTTGGTACGTTCGAACTTACCCTTCGCCATGTTCGTGGGTCCTCGTGTTGTGGTTACTGAATGACAGGATTACTTGCGGCTGCTGATGACGGCTTCGGCAACGCTCTTGGGTGCTTCGGCGTAGTGCTTGAACTCCATCGAGTACGTTGCACGACCCTGCGTCAGCGAGCGCAGCTGGGTAGCGTAACCGAACATCTCGGCCAGCGGCACCTCGGCTTTGATTTCCTTCATGCCACCCGGGATGTCGTCCATGCCCTGGACGATGCCACGACGACCCGACAGGTCACCCATGACGTTGCCCATGTAGTCTTCCGGCGTCTCGACCACCACGGCCATCATCGGCTCGAGCAGCACCGGGCTGGCCTTGCGCATCGCGTCCTTGAAGGCCATCGAGCCGGCCATCTTGAAGGCGTTTTCGTTCGAGTCCACATCGTGGTACGAACCGAAGTGCAGCGTGACCTTGACATCGACCACCGGAAAGCCGGCGAGCACGCCGTTGTTCAGGGTTTCCTGGATACCCTTGTCCACTGCGGGAATGTATTCACGCGGCACCACGCCACCCTTGACCGCATCGACAAACTCATAGCCCTTGCCCTGCTCGGCCGGCTCGAGATTGATGACGACGTGACCGTACTGGCCGCGACCGCCCGACTGCTTGACGAACTTGCCTTCGACGTCGTTGGCCGCCTTGCGGATGGTTTCGCGATAGGCGACCTGCGGCGCGCCGACGTTGGCCTCGACGTTGAACTCGCGCTTCATGCGGTCGACGATGATCTCGAGGTGCAGCTCGCCCATGCCCGAGATGATGGTCTGACCCGACTCCTCGTCGGTACGCACGCGGAAGGACGGATCCTCGGCCGCCAGGCGACCCAGCGCGAGGCCCATCTTCTCCTGGTCGCTCTTGGTCTTCGGCTCGACAGCGACGTGGATCACCGGGTCCGGAAAGACCATGCGTTCGAGGATGACCGGCGCGGACAGATCGCACAGCGTTTCGCCCGTCGTCACGTCCTTGAGGCCGACCACGGCAGCGATGTCGCCCGCCAGCACTTCCTTGATCTCTTCGCGATCGTTGGCGTGCATCTGCAGGATGCGACCGATGCGTTCCTTCTTGTTCTTGACCGAGTTCAGCACGGTCGAGCCCGACTCCAGCACGCCCGAGTAGACGCGGATGAAGGTGAGCTGCCCAACGAAGGGGTCGGTCATCAGCTTGAAGGCCAGCGCCGAGAACTTCTCGTCATCCTTGGCATAGCGCACGACTTCCTTCTCGTCGTCATCGACGCCAGCGACCGGCGGGATGTCGATCGGCGACGGCAGGTACTGGATGACCGCATCGAGCATGCGCTGCACGCCCTTGTTCTTGAACGCGGTGCCGCACAGCATCGGCTGGATCTCGCACGCCAGGGTGCGCGCACGCAGACCGGCGATGACCTCCTCCTCGGAAAGCTCGCCTTCCTCGAGGTACTTGTTCATCAGCTCTTCGTTGGCCTCGGCAGCCGCCTCGACCATGTTCGAGCGCCACTCTTCAGCCGTCGCCAGCAGCTCGGCCGGGATTTCGTGGTATTCGAACTTCATGCCCTGGGAAGCCTCGTCCCAGATCACCGCCTTCATCTTGAGCAGATCGACCACGCCCTTGAAGCTGTCTTCCGCCCCGATGGGAATCACCACCGGCACCGGATTCGCCTTCAGGCGGGTCTTCATCTGATCGACGACCTTGAAGAAGTTGGCACCGGAACGGTCCATCTTGTTCACGAAGGCAAGACGCGGCACTTTGTACTTGGTCGCCTGGCGCCACACCGTCTCCGACTGCGGCTGCACACCACCGACCGCGCAATACACCATGCACGCACCATCGAGCACGCGCATCGAACGCTCCACCTCAATGGTGAAGTCGACGTGACCCGGGGTGTCGATGATGTTGAAGCGGTGCTCGGGGTAGGACTGATCCATACCCTTCCAGAAGCAGGTCACCGCCGCGGAGGTAATGGTGATCCCGCGCTCTTGCTCCTGCACCATCCAGTCGGTGGTCGCCGCGCCGTCGTGCACCTCACCCAGCTTGTGGCTCACGCCAGTGTAGAAAAGGATGCGCTCGGTGGTAGTCGTCTTACCGGCGTCGATGTGAGCGGAGATACCGATGTTGCGGTAGCGCTCGATGGGAGTCTTGCGAGCCACGTTATACCTGCCTTCCGTTATGCGCGCTTCTGGCGCGATGAACTGTTCTGTGCGTTAGAAAACATTCGAGCCCTTTACAGGGCCCGATTTACCGCTGGCGACGAAAATCAGAAGCGGTAGTGCGAGAACGCCTTGTTCGCTTCGGCCATGCGGTGAACTTCTTCACGCTTCTTCATGGCGGAGCCGCGACCTTCGGCCGCCTCGAGCAGCTCACCGGCGAGGCGCTGCGCCATCGACTTCTCGGCGCGCTTGCGGGCCGCCTCACGCAGCCAGCGCATCGACAGCGCCATGCGACGCGAGGGACGCACCTCGACCGGCACCTGGTAGTTGGCACCACCGACGCGACGGCTCTTGACCTCGACCACCGGCTTGACGTTCGCCACCGCCGACGAGAACACCTCGAGCGGATCCTTGCCGGACTTGGACGTGATGTGATCAAACGCACCATAGACGATGCGCTCCGCAACGGACTTCTTGCCCGACTGCATGATCACGTTGATGAACTTCGAGACATCCTGGTTTCCGAACTTCGGATCCGGCAGAACCTCGCGCTTGGGTACTTCACGACGACGCGGCATGACAACCTCTCGCTAAATTTCTTGGGCCAACAATCAGGCTTTCTTCGGGCGCTTGGCACCGTACTTCGAGCGCGACTGCTTACGATCCTTGACGCCCTGGAGATCAAGGGAACCGCGGACGATGTGGTAGCGCACACCAGGCAAGTCCTTGACACGACCGCCGCGGATCAGCACCACCGAGTGCTCCTGCAGGTTGTGGCCTTCACCGCCGATGTACGAGATGACCTCGAAGCCGTTGGTGAGACGCACCTTGGCGACCTTACGCAGCGCCGAGTTCGGCTTCTTCGGGGTCGTGGTGTAGACGCGGGTGCACACACCACGCTTCTGCGGGCAGGCCTCGAGCGCCGGGACCTTGCTCTTCGCAACTTCCATCTGGCGCGGCTTGCGGACAAGCTGATTGATTGTTGGCATAGCTTAAGAATTTCCCATAAGACCGCGGCAGCCCACCATGGGCCGCCGCGGGCGGATTATTCCGGCTGCGACTGACTACGATTGGTCAGTCCACAAAAAAGAGGCCGGAGTTTAGTCCGAGACCCGAACCGAAGTCAACTGGCCTCGATATCCTGCTGCGTTTCGACAACGTCCTCCGCCGGCGCCCAGGCATGTTCGGCGCCCAGGTCGGCACCCTCTTCCTGCGCCTTGCGGCTGCGGTGGTAAGCCAGACCGGTACCCGCCGGGATCAGGCGGCCGACGATGACGTTCTCCTTCAGGCCACGCAACTCGTCGCGCTTGCCCATGATCGCCGCCTCGGTCAGCACGCGGGTGGTCTCCTGGAAGGACGCCGCGGAGATGAAGGAGTCGGTCGACAGCGAAGCCTTGGTGATGCCGAGCAGCACATTCTCATACTGCGCCGGCAGCTTGCCTTCGGCCTCGAGGCGATCGTTCTCGTCGAGCACCTCGGAGCGTTCCACCTGTTCCTCGCGGATGAAGCGGCTGTCGCCCGAATCGGTGATGACAACGCGCCTCAGCATCTGGCGCACGATCACTTCGATGTGCTTGTCGTTGATCTTCACGCCCTGCAGTCGGTAGACGTCCTGCACCTCGTCGATGATGTAACGGGCGAGTTCGTTGATGCCCTGCAGGCGCAGGATGTCGTGCGGATCGGCCGGTCCATCGACGATCAGTTCGCCCTTGTTCACCACCTGGCCGTCGTGCACCATCAGGTGCTTGTCCTTCGGGATCAGGAACTCGTGTGAGTTGCCGTCGGGCTCGGTGATCACCAGGCGCTGCTTGCCTTTGGTCTCCTTGCCGAAGGACACCGTGCCGGTGTACTCGGCGAGCATGCCCGCGTCCTTGGGCGCACGGGCCTCGAACAGCTCGGCCACGCGCGGCAGACCGCCGGTGATGTCGCGCGTCTTGGCCGATTCCTGCGGAATCCGCGCCAGGATGTCGCCGACGTTGATCTGCTGGCCGTCCTTCACCGTGATCAGCGAGCCGACCTGGAAGGTGATCGCCACCGAGTGCTCGGTGCCGGCGATCTTCACTTCCTCGCCGCTCTCGTCGAGCAGTTTGACCTGCGGCCGCACGCCCTTGGCGGTGCCGGTGCTCGAGCGCCGCTTGGAGTCGATGACCACCAGCGTCGACAGGCCGGTGACCTCGTCGATCTGCTTGGCGACCGTCGCGCCCTCCTCGACGTTCTCGAACTTCACCGTACCGGCGTATTCGGTCACGATCGGGCGGGTGTGCGGATCCCAGGTCGCGAGTTGGGTGCCCGCCTTGATCGCGGCACCATCGTCGACCAGCAGCAGCGCGCCGTAGGGCAGCTTGTGACGCTCGCGCTCGCGGCCCATGTCGTCGGCCACCACCAGTTCCGCCGAACGCGCGATGACGATCTTCTCGCCCTTGCCGTTGGAGACGTAGCGCATGTTGCCGGCAAAGCGCAGCGTGCCCGCCGACTTCGACTCGACCCCGCTGGCCGACGCCGCGCGCGAGGCCGCACCACCGACGTGGAAGGTACGCATGGTCAGCTGGGTGCCCGGCTCGCCGATCGACTGGGCAGCGATGACGCCCACCGCCTCGCCGGCGTTGACCATGGAGCCACGACCGAGGTCGCGGCCGTAGCACTTGGCGCACAGGCCGTAACGGGTCTCGCAGGTCAGCGGCGTACGCACCTTGACCTCATCGACGCCGAGGCTCTCGATCAGTTCGACAGCGTCCTCGTCGAGCAGGCTACCGGCCTCGATCGCCGTCTCCTGCGTCTCCGGGTTGACCACGTCCTCGGCGCAGACACGCCCGAGGATGCGCTCGCGCAGCGGCTCAATGACCTCACCGCCCTCGATCAGGGCCTTCATCGAGAAGCCTTCGCGGGTGCCGCAATCGTCCTCGATGACCACCAGATCCTGCGTCACGTCGACCAAGCGACGCGTCAGGTAGCCGGAGTTCGCGGTCTTCAGCGCGGTATCGGCCAGACCCTTACGGGCGCCGTGCGTCGAGATGAAGTACTGCAGGACGTTCAGGCCTTCACGGAAGTTGGTCGTGATCGGCGTCTCGATGATCGAGCCGTCCGGCTTCGCCATCAGGCCGCGCATGCCGGCGAGCTGACGGATCTGAGCCGCCGAACCGCGCGCACCCGAGTCAGCCATCATGTAGATCGAGTTGAAGGACTCCTGACGCACGGTCTTGCCGGTGCGATCGACGACTTCTTCCGAGCCGAGCTGCTCCATCATCGCCTTGGCGACCTGATCGCCACAGCGGCCCCAGATATCCACCACCTTGTTGTAGCGCTCGCCGTCGGTCACCAGACCGGAGGTGTACTGCTGGGCGATCTCCTTGACCTCGGACTCAGCAGCACGGATCAGGTCATGCTTGGCGTTGGGCACCAGCATGTCCTTGACCGCGATCGACAGACCCGCGCGCGTGGCCAGGCCGTAGCCGAACTGCATGAGCTTGTCGGCGAAGATCACCGTCGCACGCAGACCGCAGCGGCGGAACGAGGCGTTGATGAGCTTGGAGATCTCCTTTTTCTTCAGCGCCTTGTCGATCACGCTGAAGGGCAGGCCGGCAGGCAGGATCTCGGACAGGATGGCGCGACCGGCGGTCGTCTCGTGACGCACGATCTTCTCGATGCGCTCGCCATTGGGGCCGAGGTCGGCCTCCTTGAGGCGGACCGTGATGCGGGCATGGAGCGCGATCTGGCCGGACTCGTAGGCGCGCTTCACTTCCGACACGTCGGTGAAGATCATGCCCTCGCCGGGCACGTTCACGCCTTCGCGGGTGGCGTAGTAGAGGCCGAGCACGATGTCCTGCGAGGGCACGATGATCGGCTCGCCGTTGGCGGGCGACAGGACATTGTTGGAGGCCAGCATCAGGGTGCGGGCTTCCATCTGCGCCTCGAGCGACAGCGGGACGTGGACCGCCATCTGGTCGCCGTCGAAGTCGGCGTTGAAGGCCACGCAGACCAGCGGGTGAAGCTGGATCGCCTTGCCTTCGATCAGCACCGGCTCGAAGGCCTGGATGCCGAGGCGGTGCAGGGTCGGCGCTCGGTTGAGCATGACCGGATGTTCGCGGATCACCTCTTCGAGGATGTCCCACACCACCGGCTCCTGCGACTCCACCATCTTCTTGGCCTGCTTGATGGTCGTGGCCAGCCCCATCAGCTCGAGCTTGTTGAAGATGAAGGGCTTGAACAGCTCGAGTGCCATCAGCTTGGGCAGGCCGCACTGGTGCAGCTTGAGTTGCGGACCCACGGTGATCACCGAACGGCCCGAGTAGTCGACGCGCTTGCCGAGCAGGTTCTGGCGGAAGCGGCCGCCCTTGCCCTTGATCATGTCGGCGAGCGACTTCAGCGGACGCTTGTTGGCGCCGGTCATGGCCTTGCCGCGACGGCCGTTGTCGAGCAGCGAGTCGACCGCCTCCTGCAGCATGCGCTTCTCGTTGCGCACGATGATGTCGGGGGCCTTGAGCTCGAGCAGCCGCTTCAGACGGTTGTTGCGGTTGATGACGCGACGATAGAGGTCGTTGAGGTCGGAGGTCGCGAAGCGGCCGCCGTCCAGCGGCACCAGCGGGCGCAGGTCGGGCGGCAGCACCGGCAGGACCTCGAGCACCATCCATTCGGGCTTGATGCCCGACTGCTGGAAGGCCTCGAGCACCTTCAGCCGCTTGGAGAACTTCTTGATCTTGGCTTCGGAGTTGGTGGTCTCGAGGTCGCCGCGCAGCTTCTCGACCTCGAGGTTGATGTCGAGCGTGCGCAGCAGCGAGCCGATGCCCTCGGCCCCCATCACGGCGTCGAACTCGTCGCCGTATTCCTCGACCTTGGCCAGGTAGTCATCCTCGGTCAGCAGCTGACCGCGGTTGAGCGGGGTCATGCCCGGCTCGACGACGACGAAGGCCTCGAAGTAGAGCACGCGCTCAATGTCACGCAGGGTCATGTCGAGCACCATGCCGAGGCGGCTCGGCAGGCTCTTCAGGAACCAGATGTGGGCCACCGGCGAAGCCAGTTCGATGTGGCCCATGCGCTCGCGGCGCACCTTGGACAGGGTCACCTCGACGCCGCACTTCTCGCAGATCACGCCGCGGTGCTTGAGACGCTTGTACTTGCCGCACAGGCACTCGTAATCCTTCACCGGGCCAAAGATCTTGGCGCAGAACAGGCCATCGCGCTCGGGCTTGAAGGTGCGGTAGTTGATGGTCTCGGGCTTCTTCACTTCGCCGTAGGACCACGACCGGATCTTGTCCGGCGACGCGAGACCGATGGTGATCGCGTCGAACTCTTCCTCGTTCGGCAGGGTTTGCTTGAACAGGTCAGCGAGCAGGCTCTTCATTGTTCACTCCATCCGGGGCGCAGCCGCCTTGGCCACGCCCCCGGGATTCAATCGCAGGCGGTTGGTCGGGTCGGAATCAGTTGCGGTCGAGATCGATGTCGATCGCGAGCGAACGGATTTCCTTCACCAGCACATTGAAGGACTCCGGCATGCCGGAATCGATCTTGTGCTCGCCCTTCACGATGTTTTCGTACACCTTCGTCCGGCCGGTCACGTCGTCGGACTTGACCGTCAGCATCTCCTGCAGCGTGTAGGCCGCGCCGTAAGCTTCCAGTGCCCACACTTCCATTTCGCCAAAACGCTGGCCGCCGAACTGCGCCTTGCCGCCCAGCGGCTGCTGGGTGACGAGCGAGTACGGACCGGTCGAACGCGCGTGCATCTTGTCGTCGACCAGGTGGTGCAGCTTCAGCACATGCTTGTAGCCCACGGTGACCTTGCGCTCGAAAGCCTCTCCGGTGCGCCCGTCGTACAGCGTGACCTGGCCACCGGTGGGCAGGCCGGCGAGCTCCAGCATCTGCTGGATCTCCGACTCCTTGGCACCGTCGAACACCGGGGTGGCAAAGGGCACGCCCTTCTTCAGGTTGGCCGCCAGCTCGCTCACTTCTTCGTCCTTCAGGCCGACGATGTCCTCGGACTTGCCGCTACCGTTGTAGATCTGGTCGAGGAAACCGCGCAGCTCGGTGGCCGACGCCTGCGCCTGTAGCATCTTGTCGATCTGCTGACCCAGCCCCTTCGCCGCCCAGCCCAGGTGCGTCTCGAGGATCTGCCCGATGTTCATCCGCGACGGCACGCCGAGCGGGTTCAGCACGATGTCGAGCGGCGTGCCGTCTTCCATGTAGGGCATGTCTTCGACCGGCACGATCTTTGACACCACGCCCTTGTTGCCGTGACGGCCCGCCATCTTGTCGCCCGGCTGCAGGCGACGCTTGACGGCGAGGTACACCTTGACCATCTTCTGCACGCCCGGCGGCAGTTCGTCGCCCTGGGTGAGCTTCTTCTTCTTGATCTCGAAGGCCTGCTCGAAGTCCTTGCGGGTGTTCTCAAGGCCTTCACGCACCGCCTCGAGCTGCACCGCCAGCGCCTCGTCGGCCAGGCGGATGTCGAACCAGTGGTAGGGCTCGAGGCCGTCGAGGTAGGCGTCGGTCAGCTCGCTACCCTTGGCCAGCTTCTTCGGACCGCCGTTGGCCACCTGTCCCAGGATCATGCGGCGGATACGCGCGAAGGCATCCCGCTCGACGATGCGCATCTGGTCGGCGAGGTCGGTCTTGAAGCTGCGCAGCTGGTCGTCGATGATCGACTGCGCACGCTTGTCGCGCTCGATGCCTTCACGGGTGAACACCTGCACGTCGATGACGGTACCGACCATGCCCGAGGGCACGCGCAGCGAGGTGTCCTTCACGTCGGACGCCTTCTCGCCGAAGATCGCGCGCAGCAGCTTCTCTTCCGGCGTCAGCTGGGTTTCGCCCTTGGGCGTGACCTTGCCCACCAGCACGTCGCCGGCCTCGACCTCGGCACCGATATACACGATGCCCGATTCGTCGAGACGCGACAGCTGGGCCTCGCCCAGCGAGGCGATGTCGCGGGTGATCTCCTCGGGTCCGAGCTTGGTGTCACGAGCAACGACCGTCAGTTCCTCGACGTGGATCGAGGTGAAGCGATCGTCGGCAACCACGCGTTCGGAGATCAGGATCGAGTCTTCGAAGTTGTAGCCGTTCCAGGGCATGAAGCCGACCAGCATGTTCTGGCCCAGCGCCAGCTCGCCGAGATCGGTCGATGCGCCGTCGGCAATCACGTCGCCCTTTGCGAGCACGTCGCCCACCTTCACCACCGGACGCTGGTTGATGTTGGTGTTCTGGTTCGAGCGGGTGTACTTGATCATGTTGTAGATGTCGACGCCGACTTCCCCCGGCAGGGTCTCGGCATCGTGAACGCGGATCACGATCCGGTTCGCATCCACATAGTCGACCACGCCACCGCGGCGCGCCTGCACCGCGGTGCCCGAGTCGACCGCCACGCGGCGCTCAATGCCGGTGCCGACCAGCGGCTTCTCGGGGCGCAGGCAGGGCACGGCCTGGCGCTGCATGTTGGCACCCATCAGCGCGCGGTTGGCGTCGTCGTGCTCGAGGAAGGGAATCAGCGAGGCCGCCACCGACACGATCTGGCCGGGCGCCACGTCCATGTACTGCACCATGTCCGAGGTCGCAAGCAGGAACTCGCCCTTGTGGCGGCAGGACACCAGGTCGCCCGCCAGCATGCCGGCCTCGTCGATCTCGGCGTTGGCCTGCGCGATCACGTACTGGCCTTCCTCAATCGCCGACAGGAAATCGATCTGGTCGCTGACCTTGCCGTCGATGACCTTGCGGTACGGCGTTTCGAGGAAGCCGTGGCGGTTGGTGCGGGCGTACACGGCGAGCGAGTTGATCAGGCCGATGTTCGGGCCTTCCGGGGTCTCGATCGGGCACACGCGGCCGTAGTGCGTCGGATGCACGTCGCGCACCTCGAAGCCGGCACGCTCGCGGGTCAGGCCGCCCGGGCCGAGTGCGGACACGCGACGCTTGTGCGTGATCTCGGACAGCGGGTTGGTCTGGTCCATGAACTGCGACAGCTGGCTGGAGCCGAAGAACTCCTTGATCGCGGCCGAGATCGGCTTGGCGTTGATCAGGTCGTGCGGCATCAGGTTGTCGGACTCGGCCTGCGACAGGCGCTCCTTGACCGCGCGCTCGACGCGCACCAGGCCGGCGCGGAACTGGTTCTCGGCCAGTTCGCCCACCGAACGCACGCGACGGTTGCCGAGGTGGTCGATGTCGTCAATCTCGCCGCGACCATTGCGCAGCTCGACCAGCACGCCGACGACGGCGAGGATGTCCTCGTTCACCAGCACGCCCGGGCCGTCCTCGCCCTGCGCGCCGACACGCTCGTAGAAGCGCTTGAGCCAGCCCGGTGCCTTGTCGTCGATCTTCTCGGGGTAGGCGCGGCGGTTGAACTTCATGCGACCGACCGAAGACAGGTCGTAGCGCTCCTCGGCGTAGAAGAGGCCGTTGAAGAGGCCTTCCACGGCGTCCTCGGTGGGCGGCTCGCCCGGACGCATCATGCGGTAGATCGCGACCTTGGCTGCCCACTGGTCGGCGGTCTCGTCGATGCGCAGCGTCTGCGAGATGTAGCCGCCGCGATCGAGGTCGTTGATGTACAGGGTGCGCAGCTCGGTCACACCGGCCAGGCGCAGCTTGTCGAGCAGATCCTCGGTGATCTCGTCGTTGGCGCGCGCGAGCACCTCGCCGGTCTCGGGATCGGCGATGTTGGTGGCGATGACGCGGCCAAGGAGGAAGTCATCCGGCACGGCCATGGTCTTGACGCCGGCCTGGTCGATCTCGCGGATGTGCTTCGAGGTGATGCGCTTCTCGCGCGCGACGATGACCTTGCCGTCGGGCGTGGTGATGTCGAAGCGGGCGACCTCGCCGCGCAGGCGCTCCGGCACCAGTTCGAACTGCGCGCCTTCGCCCTGCAGGTGGAAGGTGTCGGAGTCGTGGAAGGTGTCGAGGATCTCTTCCGGCGTCATGCCGATCGCGCGCAGCAGGATCGTGACCGGCATCTTGCGCCGGCGGTCGACGCGGAAGTAGAGGTAATCCTTGGGGTCGAACTCGAAGTCCAGCCAGGAGCCGCGATAGGGAATGATGCGCGCCGAGAACAACAGCTTGCCCGAGGAGTGCGTCTTGCCGCGATCGTGCTCGAAGAACACGCCCGGCGAGCGGTGAAGCTGCGACACGATGACGCGCTCGGTGCCGTTGATGACGAAGGAACCGGTCGTCGTCATGAGCGGAATCTCGCCCATGTACACTTCCTGCTCCTTCACTTCCTTGATCGTTTCCTTCGGCGCTTCACGATCCATGATCACCAGGCGCACGCGCGCGCGCAGCGGCGAGGCGAAGGTGAGGCCGCGCTGCTGGCATTCGGTGACGTCGAACGCCGGCTCACCAAGCATGTACTGCACGTACTCGAGACGGGCGTTGCCGCTGTGGCTCGAGATCGGGAAGATCGAGGTGAATGCGGCCTGCAGACCCTGGTTCCGCCGCGCCTCGGGCGGGGTGTCCGCCTGCAGGAATTCAGCAAATGACTCGATCTGGGTGGCGAGCAGGAAAGGCGCATCGAGCACGGCATCGCGCTTGGCGAAGCTCTTGCGGATACGTTTCTTTTCGGTGTAGGAATACGCCATGGATGCTCCGGCTAGAGGGCTAACATCGGAAAGACAGGACACAAAGTTCGGCTCGAACCGGTCAAGGGCCGAGGCCCGGATTCGGCAAACGTTCTGGCCTGCCATCGTTGATTGCGGAGCATGCCGCAACCTCGATTAGAAAGCACGAAAGGGCCGGCACTCCTGAGAGTGCCAGCCCCGCTGGTTCCGCGAGTATTACTTGATCTCGACCTTGGCGCCAGCTTCTTCCAGTTGCTTCTTCAGCGCTTCGGCGTCAGCCTTCGGCGCGCCTTCCTTCACGGTCTTCGGCGCGCCGTCGACCACGTCCTTCGCTTCCTTCAGGCCCAGGCCGGTCGCAGCACGCACGACCTTGATGACCTCGACCTTCTTGGCGCCGGCTTCGAGCAGCACGACGTCGAATTCGGTCTTCTCTTCCACCGGGGCAGCGGCAGCACCGGCACCCGGGGCGGCCACGGCCAGCGAGGCAGCGGACACGCCGAACTTCTCTTCGAACGCCTTGACCAGGTCGTTCAGTTCCATCACGGTCATGCCGGCAACGGCTTCCAGGATGTCTTCTTTGCTGATTGCCATTTCAAATCACTCCAGAATCGATACTTTTCAGAAAACTTGGGTAGCTGACTGCTGCGCTCAGGCGGCAGCGCCTTCTTCCTCGCGCTTCTTGGCGAGGGCGGCGAGCGCGCCAGCAAAGCCGGAGACCGGCGCCTGCATGACACCCAGCAGCTTGGCGAGCAGCTCTTCGCGGCTCGGGATCGAGGCGAGCGCCTGCACACCGGCCTTGTCGAGCGTGTTGCCCGCATAGGAACCGGCCCTCAGGACGATCTTGTCGTTACCCTTGGCAAAGTCGTTGAGCACCTTCGCGGCAGCGACCGGATCGGCCGAAATGCCATAGATCAACGGCCCTGTCAGCTGGTCGGACAGCCCTTCGAACGGCGTACCGGCAACGGCACGACGCACTAGGGTGTTCTTCAGCACGCGCAGATAAACGCCAGACTCGCGAGCCTTGGCACGCAGCACGGTGAGATCACCCACCGCAATGCCGCGATACTCGGCCACCGCGATTGTCTGGGCGTTGGCCACTTGTGCCGACACCTCAGCCACTACGGCTTTCTTGTCATCGAGATTGAGACCCACAGGCCTTTCCTCCTTTCAAGTCCACACGCGGATCACTCGTGGCGATCCGCACCCACGGCGACCTGGATCAGGAGCGCGGCCACCGAGGCAGCCAAATCCTGTTCTGAGCACACCGTCTACGCAGGCCATTTCTGCTTAAGCGCCGCCTTTCAGCAAGCACACCTGCGGTCTTTGACGATCCGCAGCCACGCTGTGCGCGGCCACGTCTCAAAGTTCTTTGAACGCGCCACCACGTGGGCGGCGCGTCACGGCAATCAGGCTGGGTTGAGGCTGCCCGGCTCCACACGCACGCCCGCACCCATGGTGCTGGAGACGGCGATGCGGCGCAGGTACACGCCCTTGGCAGCGGCCGGCTTGGCCTTGACGAGCGCGTCGATGAAGGCCGCCAGGTTCTGCTGCAGGGCATCAACCTCAAACGAAGCACGGCCGATGGTGGCGTGCACCAGACCGGCCTTGTCGGTGCGGTACTGCACCTGACCGGCCTTGGCGTTCTTGACCGCGGTGGTCACATCCATGGTCACGGTACCGACCTTCGGGTTCGGCATCAGGCCGCGCGGACCGAGGATCTGGCCGAGCTGACCGACCACACGCATGGCGTCCGGCGTCGCGATGCAGACGTCGAAGTTGAGGTTGCCGGCCTTGACCTGCTCGGCCAGGTCGTCGAAACCGACGACCTCGGCACCCGCGGCGCGGGCCGCCTCGGCCTTCTCGCCCTGGGCGAACACGGCCACGCGGACCGACTTGCCGGTACCGGCGGGCAGCACGACGGAACCACGCACGACCTGGTCGGACTTGCGTGCATCGACGCCGAGATTGACGGCGATATCGATCGACTCGTCGAACTTGGCGGTGGCGCATTCCTTCACCAGACGCAGGGCGTCGGCGACCGGGTAGGCCTGGTTGCGATCAACCTTGGCGCGCAGCGCCTGAACTCGCTTGGACAGCTTCGCCATGATTACAGGCCCTCCACGGTGATGCCCATGCTGCGGGCGGAACCGGCGATGGTGCGCACGGCGGCTTCCAGATCGGCAGCGGTCAGGTCGGGCTGCTTGGTCTTGGCGATTTCCTCGACCTGAGCGCGGGTGATCTTGCCGACCTTGTCGGTGTGCGGCTTGGGCGAACCCTTCTGCAGACCGGCCGCCTTCTTGATCAGGATGGTCGCCGGCGGCGTCTTCATGATGAAGGTAAAGGACTTGTCGGCGAAGGCGGTGATCACCACCGGAATCGGCAGGCCCGGCTCAAGACCCTGGGTCTTGGCGTTGAAGGCCTTGCAGAACTCCATGATGTTCAGGCCGCGCTGACCGAGCGCCGGACCGATCGGGGGGCTGGGGTTGGCCTTGCCGGCCGGCACCTGCAGCTTGATGTAGCCAATGATTTTCTTTGCCATTGCGGCTTGCTCCTGTATTGAGTGCTAGCGCACCGGACCCCGTCCGGCGCTCCTCGCGATGCCCGCACTCGTCGGTCGAGTGAACGGGCAACGGCAGGCCCGCGGGCCCGCCGTATCGCTCAGGTCTTTTCGACCTGGGCGAAATCCAGTTCAACCGGCGTGGCGCGACCGAAGATGGTCACCGACACGCGCAGCTTGTTCTTTTCGTAGTTCGCATCCTCGACCGAGCCATGGAAGTCCGTGAACGGACCTTCCTTGACGCGCACGACCTCGCCGATCTCGAACAGCACTTTGGGACGCGGCTTGTCCACGCCGTCCTGCATCTGCTGCATGATCTTCTCGACCTCCTTGTCGGAGATCGGCGCAGGCTTGTTGGCGGTACCACCAACGAACCCCGTGACCTTGGGCGTGGACTTCACCAGATGCCAGCTATCGTCGTTCATCTCCATCTCGACGAGTACGTAGCCGGGAAAGAACTTGCGCTCGGTGACGGTCTTCTGGCCGCCACGCATCTCGACGACCTCCTCGACCGGCACCAGAATCTGGCCGAAACTGTCCTGCATGCCAGCGCGATTGACGCGATCGATGAGCGCGCGCTGAACGGACTTCTCGAAGCCCGAATAGGCATGAACCACGTACCAACGCTTGGTCATATCACTTCCAACCCAGAACGAGATCGTACAGAACCCATTCCAGGGTCTTGTCCGTCAGCCACAGGAAGATTGCCATGACGACCACGAAGGCGAACACCAGACCCGTGGTCTGCATGGTCTCTTTGCGGCTCGGCCAGACGACCTTCTTGACTTCGGTGATCGATTCGCGCGCAAAGCCGATGAAGCGCTGCCCCTGGTCGGAAAAGGAGGCGACGGCGACGCCTGCCCCCACACCGACCAGCACGGACAACACGCGCAGCACGAGAGGCTGCTCGGAAAGCAGATAGAAGCCGACCACGCCGGCCGCCAACAGAGCCAGCGCCAGCGCGAATTTCAACTTATCGGCCATTGCGGATAACCACCCGGAAAATTATGGCAGGGGCAGAGGGAATCGAACCCCCAACCTTCGGTTTTGGAGACCGACGCTCTGCCAGTTGAGCTATACCCCTGCAGCAGAGACTGCAAAGCGCACCCGAGCGGGCGCGCTTTCTGGCAACCAGCGAGCAGATTACTCGATGATCTTGGCGACGACGCCGGCGCCGACGGTACGACCGCCTTCGCGGATCGCGAAGCGCAGACCTTCTTCCATGGCGATCGGGGCGATCAGCTTCACGGTGATCGACACGTTGTCGCCCGGCATGACCATCTCGGTACCTTCGGGCAGCTCGATCGAGCCGGTCACGTCGGTGGTACGGAAGTAGAACTGCGGACGGTAGTTGTTGAAGAACGGGGTGTGACGGCCGCCCTCTTCCTTCGACAGCACATACACCTCACCGGTGAAGTGGGTGTGCGGCTTGATCGAACCCGGCTTGCACAGCACCTGGCCGCGCTCGACGTCTTCACGCTTGGTGCCGCGCAGCAGCACGCCCACGTTGTCGCCCGCCTGGCCCTGGTCGAGCAGCTTGCGGAACATTTCAACGCCGGTGCAGGTGGTCTTGACCGTGGGCTTGATGCCGACGATCTCGATTTCCTCGCCAACCTTGACGATGCCGCGCTCGACACGACCGGTCACCACGGTGCCGCGGCCCGAGATCGAGAACACGTCCTCGATCGGCAGCAGGAAGGGCTTGTCGATCGCACGCTCCGGCGTCGGGATGTAGCTGTCGAGCGCCTCGGCCAGGCGGAAGATCGCCGGCTCGCCGATGTCGGACTGGTCGCCCTCGAGCGCCTTCAGCGCCGAACCCTTGATGATCGGCACGTCGTCGCCCGGGAAGTCGTACTTCGACAGCAGCTCGCGCACTTCCATCTCGACCAGCTCGAGCAGCTCTTCGTCGTCGACCATGTCGCACTTGTTCAGGAAGACGATGATGTAGGGCACGCCCACCTGACGGGCCAGCAAGATGTGCTCGCGCGTCTGCGGCATCGGACCATCGGCGGCCGAGCACACCAGGATCGCGCCGTCCATCTGCGCCGCACCGGTAATCATGTTCTTCACGTAGTCGGCGTGACCCGGGCAGTCCACGTGCGCGTAGTGACGATTCGCGGTCTCGTACTCGACGTGCGCGGTGTTGATGGTGATGCCACGCGCCTTTTCTTCCGGCGCCGCGTCGATCTGGTCGTAGGCCTTGGCCTCGCCGCCGAACTTCTTCGTCAGCACGGTCGTGATCGCTGCAGTCAGCGTCGTCTTGCCATGGTCAACGTGGCCAATCGTGCCAACGTTCACGTGCGGCTTCGTCCGCTCAAACTTACCCTTAGCCATATCGCTATCCTTAAAATCAGAACCAGAAAAACCAGTGCGGCAGCCAATCGAATCGGCCGCCGCGCCAGGCCAGGCAGAAAATGAGTGGTGCCCATGACGTGGATTGAACACGTGGCCTCTCCCTTACCAAGGGAGTGCTCTACCACTGAGCTACATGGGCTCCGAAACAGTACAAACGCAGCACATCTGGAGCGGGTGAAGGGAATCGAACCCTCGTCATAAGCTTGGAAGGCTTCTGCTCTACCATTGAGCTACACCCGCACTTACCACGCCGCAGCAAACTGCAGTCGATTCACTACAACCGCTTTCGCCGACCGCACACTCAGCGCGACACGACGACAATGTATCTGGTGGAGGGAGAAGGATTCGAACCTTCGAAGGCTGAGCCGTCAGATTTACAGTCTGATCCCGTTGACCGCTTGGGTATCCCTCCGTCGGGAAGCCCCGCACTATAGTGTCTCGAAATTGGCCTGTCAAATACTTTCTGCGACAGTCCGCGTCATCTGCCATGCGCGACAAGGCGGACAGTGAAACGGGCAGCGCCAGACCCGAGGGCGCGGCCCTATCATGACGGCACTCACCGCGACCGTCTTCAGACGATCG
Organism: Thauera sp. WH-1; assembly: GCF_047806685.1. Lineage (NCBI taxonomy): Bacteria > Pseudomonadati > Pseudomonadota > Betaproteobacteria > Rhodocyclales > Zoogloeaceae > Thauera > Thauera sp. WH-1. Next base: position 21,241 of record NZ_JBLQGP010000011.1, on the reverse strand, counting down.
GGCCACCGCAGCTTCTGCCCCCACACCGCATCCTGCCAGACTCGAGCCTGCCATGGCGCCTGCCCTCAAAGCCCTGCTCGCCCAGGGTGCCGGCCTTGCCGGCGCCTTCCTCCTCGCCCGCAGCGGCGCCTTGAACGGGCTATGGCCGCTCGTGGTCGCCCAGGCGACGCTGGCCGCCCTGGTTGCGGTCTTGCTGCGCAGCGACCGCTGGTGGCTGCCCATTCACCTCGGCTTCCTTCCGCTCGTTGTGGCAGCGCAGCGGCTCGCACTGCACCCGGGCTGGTACCTGCTGGCCTTCATCGCGCTTGCCCTCACCTATTGGACAAGCTTTCGCAGCCAGGTGCCGCTTTACCTGAGCAATCGTGACACGGCGCGGGCCGTGCTCGCGCTGCTCCCCGCCAGGTCGGCACGGCTGCTGGACATTGGCGCAGGCACCGGCTCGCTGCTGCGGCCACTGGCACGGTCGCGCCCCGACTGTCAGTTCACCGGCGTCGAGCTGGCGCCTGCGAGCTGGCTGCTCGGGCGTTTGCTGACGCACCGACTCGCCAATCTGCAATGGCGGCGGGGTGACCTGTTCGCTGAGCCATGGGGCGACTACGATGTGGTGTATGCCTTCCTGTCACCGGTGCCGATGGCCGCGGTGTGGAACAAGGCCCGGGCCGAAATGCGCCCAGGCAGCCTGCTGTTGAGCAACAGCTTCCCTGTTCCCGGCTGCGAACCGGCGTTCGTCGTCGAAGTCGGAGACCGACGTCGCACGCAGCTCTACGCCTACCGGATCGCGCCGGCCACGGCCACCTGAGGCGCCCGGCCGATGGACGGAAATGGCGGCATGAAAGCCCGCTTTTCGCGCGCTCGCAGCTGTCGGCCGCACCGGATAATGCCTGCCACGCGCTGATTTGCGAGTGCAAAGCTGAGGACTGAGGATTCATGGCTGAGATCATCTGCGTGATCGGCAACAAGGGCGGGACCGGCAAGACCACGCTCTCCCACATGCTGTGCCAGGGACTGGGGCTGCTCGGCCAACGCGCGGCCTGCGTGCTCACCGACACGTCGCGCGAACCGCTGATTCCCGCTGGGCGCCGCTATGTGATCGCCGATGCACGCACGCGCGACGCGCTGACCAAGATCGTGGACAAGCTGCGCACGCTGGAGGACTGGATCGGCGTCATCGACGGCGGCGGCAACCGCACCGAGATGGACCGCAAGCTCTACGCCCTGTCCGACATCGTGCTGCTACCCTTCCGCGAGTCGCACGAGGATATCCGCACCGTGCTGCGCGACCTCGAGATGTTCCCGCGCGCCTACGCCGTACCCACGCAGTGGCCACACAACGCCTGGCAGCGCGAAGCCGCCGACCGCAGCGTGGCGCAATGGATGGGGGCCTATCGTCATCGCATCCTGCGTCCGGTCAATGCGCTTTCGTCTTCCAAGCTGTTGCTGCAGAAACAGCTTCCCGAGCACTTGCCAACGCCGCTGGCGAACGCCTGTCGCGCGATCGCGCGCCAGGTGCTTGAGGTGCTGGAAATCGACTTCATTGACGACGGGCAGGAGTACGAGGTGGAAGAGGCGGTCGAACGCCTGCCCGCAGCCGACATGCCGCTACGCCTGACGCAGGGCGTTCGGCGCTCGCACTGAAGAAGCGCCGCGCAGGCTACAGGCGGGTGCCGCTGCGCGCCAGCGCAACCAGCGCCTGGGCCCGATTGGCCACGCCCAGCGCGCGGAAGATGGCGGTCATGTGGACCTTGACCGTTCCCTCGGACAAGCCCAGCAGATCGGCAATCTCACGATTCGTCCGCCCACTGGCGAGCAGTTCCAGCACCCGGCCCTGGGCAGCGGTCAGGACAAAGTCGGCAGCCACCTGCGCGGGGGCGTGCGCCGGGGCCGCGGATCGCGTCGGCGGGTCCATGGGCATGCCGCCCTCGAGCACGCTGCGCACGGTCTGCAGCAACACCTCGCTCGAGCTGGACTTGGATACGAAACCCGAGGCGCCGGCCTTGATCGCGCGTTGCACCGAGGCCTCGTCGTCCATGGCGGAGACCACGATCGCCGGCATGTCGGGAAAGCGCTTGGCGAGGATCGCCAGGAGCGAGAAGCCGTTCATCTCGGGCAGCATCAGGTCGATGATCGCGAGATCCAGATCCCCATCCTGCTGGAGCCGCGCAAGCGCCTCGTCGGCACTCGCCGCCTCGATGCAGCACACCGCCTCGCCGAGGCGCGCCAAGGCCTGGGCCATGGCCTCACGCACCAGCGCATGGTCCTCAACGATCAGAATCTTGGTCAACACGCGCTCCGCAACGTTTCTGGTACCGCTCGCCATGCAGGGCGCGCAGGATAGCATGCGAGATCCGTGAGACCCTATGCCGCACCGGGGAAACAGCGGACAATCCGAGCCCCTACCCTCTCCACGCCATGTCACGTCCTGCTCCTGCCCGGCTCGCCGCGCCGCGCCCCGCTGCGATCGGCGCGCGTGGGCGACCACCCGGTCGCGCACCGCTGTCGCGACCAGCCCTTGCGCGACCCTCTGCTCACCGCGCTTCGACTGAACGAGGACACGGGTCATGATCGAACGCTGGGGCGTACGCGCCCGCGTGACCTTTGTCGCCTTCGTGCCGATGGTGGTGCTGGCCGCGCTGACGACGGCCACCCATACCAGCTTGCGCCTGTCCGACCTGGACGAAGCGCTGGTCGCCCGCGCCCAGGCGCATACTCGCCAGTTGGCGGCGGCGAGCGAATATGCGGTGTTCTCCGGCGACCAGGAGTCCCTGCACCAGCTCAGCAGCGCACTGCTGCTCGAAGACGACATCGCCTCGGTCTCCATCCTCGACCCCGACGGCAAGGTGCTGGCGCAAGCGGGGCGATCGCCGGATACGCGAGCGGACGATGCAGACGCCACGAGCTCGGGCATGGCGGCGGCGGGCTCGCGGCACTGGCTTCGCATCGTCGAGCCGATCCGCTACAGCCCGCTCGCGACCGACCCGACCAATGAGCTTGGCATGGGCGACGGCGCCGCCACGTCGCCAGCACTCGGCACCGTGGTCGTCGAGGTGTCCCTCGCCCGCATCCACGACCGTCGCGCCCAGCTGCTGTGGATTGGCGCGGGCTGGATGCTGGTGGTGGCGCTGGGCAGCCTGCTCTTCGCGCGTGCCATGAGCCGCACCGTGAGCGGCCCGATCCGCAGCGTCGCCGAGACGGTGGCACGCATTGGCCAGGGCCAGTTGCACGAGCGCGTCCACATTCGCGAAGGGGGCAGCCTGCGCATGCTGGCCGAGGGCGTGAACGAGATGGCGGAACGCCTGACTGACGCCCACGCCTCGATGTCGCGCCGGATCGAGGAGGCCACGGCGGAGCTGCGCGCGCGCAAGGACGAAGCCGAGCGGGCGAACCTCGCCAAGTCGCGCTTTCTCGCCGCCGCCAGCCACGACCTGCGCCAGCCCCTGCACGCACTCGGCCTGTTCCTGTCCGAGCTCCAGCAACAGGCGCTCGACGCCCGGAGCCGGCAGATCACCGAGCGCATCGGCGCGTCGGCAGAGGCGATGGAGAACCTGCTCGACGGCCTGCTCGACATCTCCCGCCTCGACGCCGGCGTGCTGAAGCCGGTGCCGTGCAGTTTCGACCTGCAGGCCGTGCTCGAACGCGTCGTCGCCGGCCATTCGCCCAGCGCCGAGGCGCGCGGCCTTCGCCTCAGGCTGCGCTGTGCGCCCTGCTGGGTCTATAGCGATCCGCATCTGTTCGAACGCATCATCTCCAATCTCGTCAGCAATGCGATCCGCTACACGCCCGCCGGCAGCGTGCTGGTCGCCTGCCGGCGGCATCAGACGCAACTGCGCGTGGAAGTGCGCGACAGTGGCCTCGGTATTGCAGAGGACGCGCAGCACATCATCTTCCAGGAGTTCGTCCAGCTCGATAACGTCGAGCGCGCGCGCGACAAGGGGCTCGGCCTTGGCCTGGCGATCGTGCGTCGCCTCGTCGACCTGCTCGGCCTTCGCCTCGAGCTGCGCTCGGCCCCGGGCCGCGGCTCGATGTTCGCCGTCACCCTGCCGCGCGGCGAACCGCCCAGCCCGCTCGGGATCGAGGAGAACGCACGCGCCCTCGGACGCTTCGACGGTTTGCGCGTGGCCCTGGTCGATGACGACCCCTTGGCCTGCAGGGCGATGCACGACCTGCTGTCGAGCTGGGGCTGCGCGGTGATCAGCGCGGCCAGCGCGGACGAGCTGATCGCCCAGCTCGAGGGCGGGGCGATCCCGGACATCCTGCTCACCGACCTGCGCCTGCGCGGCGCCTGTGACGGCCTCACCCTGATCGAACGCGTCCACGCCCGACCGGCCACCCGTCGCCTGCCGGCGATCGTCGCCAGTGGCGAGATCGCCAGCGAGACGCTGGCGCGCATCCACGCCAGCGGCGTGCAATTGCTGCACAAGCCGGTGCGCCCCGCACGCCTGCGCGCACTGATGCACCGCCTGTTGTCGGCCTCCCCGGCCGCCGGCGCGACCGACGACGCATGCCGAGCATGAGCAACGCACAGCAAGCCCAGCGCATCGGGTAATATCCGCGCACATCCTTCAATCAGCCGGGAGTCACGCGATGTCGCAGGATCAGAATGCCCAGGACCCACTCGAGTTCGTGCGTGGCATGTGGAGCAGCATGGGCTTTTCGCTGCCGGGCATGGTGACGCCGACGCTGGATGTGGATGAGCTCGACAAGCGCATTGCCGACATGAAGGCGGTCGAAGGCTGGCTGAAGATGAACCTGAACATGCTCCAGATGAGCACCCAGGGGCTGGAGATGCAGCGCGCCGCGATCGCCGCAGTCAAGGCCATGAGCCAGCATGCGCAAGGGGGCGAAGCGCCGAGCGCCGATCCGGCGGCCAACCCCTTCGCCGCCGCCGCCTCGATGTGGCCGTGGAACATGATGAACACCCAGCCGGCCGGCGAATCGCAGTCTGCCGCGGCAGAAGCCGCGGCCAAGGCGACCAGCCGCGGCGGGCGGCGCAAGGCCCCCGCCGACAAGTAAATCGGGCCGCCCCTGCGCGCCGGGCTGGCTCAGATCACGCCGGCCGCGCGCAGACGGGCAAGCTCCCCGCTCCCCACCCCCAGCGCAGCGAGAATCGCCTCGCTGTCCTCCCCTACGCGCGCAGGCGCCGACCTGGGCGTCGTCCACGCCATGCGGTCCATCTGCACCGGCGGCCCGAACTGGCGGATACCGCCGACGTCCACCACCATGTTGCGCGCGCGAAGCTGGGCATCATCCAGGCTTTCCTCCAGCCGCAACACCGGCGTGACGCAGCAATCGACGCGGTCGAACACTTCGACCCAGCACTGCTGGCTGCGGCTGCCGAAGATCGCCTCGAGCTCGGCCCGCACCTGCGCCCCGGCCTCGCCGCGGGCGAGATGGCCGGGTTTCAGATCGGGCCGGCCCAGGGTGTCGCACAGCAGGTGCCAGAACTTTTCCTCCAGCGCCCCCACCGCCATGTGCCGCCCGTCGGCGGTCTCATAGACGCCATAGCAGGGCACGCCGCCGCTCACCAGGTCCTCGCCGCGTGGGGGCGCGCGCCCCGTGGCCAGGACCTCGGCCAGCGGAAAGATCGCATGGGCGAACGCCGCGTCAGTCATCGACACGTCCACATGGCGGCCCCGTCCGCTGCGCTGCGCATCGAACAAGGCGACCATGATGCCCATCACCGCCGCCATCGTACCCCCGAGCAGATCACCGATCTGCAGATTCGGCAGCACCGGCGGGCCGCCTGCAGCACCGATCTGGTCGAGCACGCCGGCGTAGCCGATGTAGTTGATGTCGTGGCCCGCGCGCTCGGCATAGGGGCCGGTCTGGCCATAGCCGGTGATGCTGCACAGAACCACGCGCGGATTGCGCGCGGCGAGCACGGCGTAGCCAAGCCCGAGGCGATCCATCACGCCGGGGCGAAAGCCCTCGACCACCACATCGACGCCTTCGATCAGGCGCAGGAACAAGGCCTTGCCCTCGGCCTGCTTGAGGTCCAGCCGCAGGCTGCGCTTGTTGCGGTTGACGACCTGGTAGAAATAACTGGTGTCGCCGCCCATCGCCCCCATGCTGCGGGCGTAGTCCCCGGCGCCGGTGTCCTCGACCTTGATGACCTCGGCCCCGTAGTCAGCCAGATGCTGGGTCGCGAGCGGCCCCGGCAGCAGACGGGTGAGGTCGAGAATGCGCACGCCCTCGAGCGGACGGCGCTCAGCGTGAGTCGCTGCTTGCATGCATGCTCCCGATGCTGGCAGCGCGCACGCTCCGCGCCGGCCCGCGAGCGGGGAGCCCGGTCAGCGCAGCGGTGCGCCCGCCTTTTGATTACTCATAAACCCGCACGTCGTCGATGACCTTGCCGTCGTTGGCGAGCGCCCCGGACGGCAGGAAGGCAACCTCGCCGCGCAGCTTGGTCAGCTCCCGGATGCTGGTGGCGATCGCACCGGCCAGGGTCTCGCTGCCGCCACCGGCCACCTCGCACATCAATGTCATGCGGTCGTTGAGGTCGGGATTATCCACCACCAGGCGGGCGCGGGTGATCTCCGGATGACGGCGCACCACCTGCGCGATCTGCCCGGGATGCACGAACATGCCCTTGACCTTGGTGGTCTGGTCGGCACGCCCCATCCAGCCCCTGATGCGCAGGTTGCTGCGGCCGCAGGGTGAGGCGCCCGGCAGCACCGCCGACAGGTCGCCGGTGCCGAAGCGGATCAGCGGGTAGTCGGGATTGAAGGTGGTGACCACCACCTCGCCCACCTCCCCCACCTCGACTGGGTCGGCGGTGCCGGGACGGACGATCTCGAGCACGATGTCCTCGTCGACTACCAAGCCCTCACGCGCTGGCGTTTCATACGCGATGAGCCCGATGTCGGCGGTCGCGTAGGCCTGGAAGGCCTGGATGCCGCGCGCGGCAAAGGCCTCGCGCATGCTCGGCGGGAAGGCCTCGCCGGACACGAAGGCCTTGGTGAAGGCGACGGCAACGCCCATCTCATCGCCCTTGTCGAGCAGGATGCGCAGGAAGGATGGCGTGCCCACGTAGGCGTTCGGCTGCAGGTCCGCAATCGCCGCCAGTTGCTGCTCGGTCTGGCCTACACCAGCCGGGAACACCGTGCAGCCCAGTGCATGAGCGGCGGTCTCCATCATCGAACCGGCCGGCGTGAAGTGATAGGAGAAGGTATTGTGCACCAGGTCGCCGGCACGAAAGCCGGCCGCGTGCAGCGCACGTGCCAGGCGGTAGTAGTCGGGTCGGGCCCCCTCGGGCTCGTACAGCGGCCCCGGCGAGGCGAACACGCGCCGGCAACCCTGGCCCCAGCCCACCGCCGCGAAGCCGCCGAAGGGGCGCGCCGCCTTCTGGCGCTCGAGCAGCTCGGACTTGCGCGTCACCGGCAGCGTGGCCAGGGCCTCGCGGCTGACGATGCTGTCGGGATCGACGTCCTCAAGCAATTTGGCGAATGCGGGGGCGTTCGCCTTTGCATGGGCGATCTGGCCGGGCAGGCGCGCAAGCAGCTCGCGTTCGCGCACGGCGGGGTCGAGGGTTTCGCGGTGGTCGTGAAAATTCATGTCGGCATCCTTGCGCGATCCGGTATCGAGGAGGTACGGCGCTGACGCGCCCGGCGACTCAGCTCAGCCAGCGCTTGCGGCGACGGTAGTGCTTGACGTCACGGAAGCTCTTGCGCCCTTCGCCCGACAGGCCGAGGTAGAACTCCTTGACGTCCTCGTTGGTCGCCAGGTCCTTGGCGGCACCTTCCATCACGATGCGGCCGTTTTCCATGATGTAGCCGAAGTCGGCATAGCGCAGCGCGACCATGGTGTTCTGTTCGGCGAGCAGGAAGCTCACCTTTTCCTTGGTGTTGAGGTCCTTGACGATCTCGAACACCTCCTCGACGATCAGCGGTGCCAGGCCCATCGAGGGCTCGTCGAGCAGCACCAGCTTGGGCTTGGCCATCAGCGCACGACCGATCGCGCACATCTGCTGCTCGCCACCCGAGGTGTAGGCCGCCTGGCTGTTGCGGCGCGTCTTCAGGCGCGGGAAGTAGTTGTAGACCTTTTCCAGCGTCTCTTCGACCGCGGCCTTGCCGTCGGTGCGGGTGTAGGCGCCGGTGCGCAGGTTCTCCTCGATGGTGAGGTGGCCGAAGCAGTGGCGCCCCTCCATGACCTGAACGACACCGCGCTTGACGAGGTCTGCGGGCGTCATCGCGTCAACGCGTTCGCCGTTGTACTCCACCGAACCCTTGGTCACCTCGCCACGCTCGCCCTTGAGCAGGCTGCTGACCGCACGCAGGGTGGTGGTCTTGCCCGCGCCGTTGCCACCGAGCAGGGCGACGATGCTGCCCTCCTGAACCGATAGCGACACGCCCTTGAGGACGAGGATCACGTGGTTGTAGATCACCTCGACGTTATTGACGCTGAGGAAGGCTGAATTGGGTGCGTTCATCTTCGATTCCACGGCAAGGCCGCCACGCCCGAGGGCGCGGCGGCATGTTTCAACTTACTCCGCGCACTGCTCGGCGGTACGGCGCTGAATGCCCTTCTCGGTGGCGTAGCGGGTGGCGGCGTCGTTCACCATCGGGCCGAGCACCGACGCATCGGCCTCATACCAGTCGGAGCTGAACTCCCACTTGCCGCCATCCCAGGTGTGTACCCGCGCCCAGGCCGCGCCCATGTGGTCGTTGCACGAGGTCTTGACCGGGCGCATCACCCCCTCGAAACCCATCGCGTCGAGCCTGGCCTGATCGAGGTTGAGATTCTCCAGGCCCCAGCGCACCTGCTCGCCGGTCATGACCTTGCCCTTGCCGTAGCGCTCCTGCGCCGCCGCCACGCCCTCGACACCGAGCATGGCCGAGATCAGGCCACGCATGTAGAGCACCGAACCGACCTCGTCCTTCGGCCCGGTCCCCTGGCCCTTGTCGTGCACCAGGGCGAGCACGTCCTTCACCACCTTGCTGTTGGGCTCGGCACCGTGCTGCAGGGCGAGCGCGCTGTAACCCTTGGCGCCGGCACCGACATCCTTGACATCGGGTTCCGCGCCCGCCCACCAGATGCCGAGCATCTTGTCGCGCGGATAGCCGGTGGCCTGAGCCTCCTTGATCGCCGTGGAGTTCATCACACCCCAGCCCCACAGCAGCACATGGTCCGGGCGGTCGCGGCGGATCTGCAGCCAGGTGGCCTTCTGCTCGACCCCCGGGTGGGCGACCGGCAGCAACTGGAGGTCGAAACCGTGCATCTTGGCGCGCTCCTGCAGCAGCGGGATCGGCTCCTTGCCGAAGGGGCTGTCGTGGTAGACCAGCGCGATCTTCTTGCCATTGAGCTTGTCGAGCCCGCCCATCTGCTTGGCGATATGCTGAATGGCGACGTCGGCGCCGACCCAGTAGGTGCCCAGCAGGGGGAAGTTCCAGGTGAACACCGTGCCGTCCTGCGACTCGCTGCGACCGTAGCCGGAAGTAATCAGCGGAATCTTGTCCACCGGGGCCTTTTCCGTCATGGCAAAGGTCACGCCAGTCGACAGCGGCTGGAACACGGTGGCGCCCTTGCCCTTCAGGCGCTCGTAGCACTCGACACCGCGGTCGGTGGCGTAGCCGAACTCGCACTCCTCAAAGGAGAGCTTGACGCCATTGATGCCGCCTTGGGCATTGACCAGCTTTAGATAGTCGACGTAGCCGTTGGCCCAGGGGTTGCCGTTGGCGGCATAGGCGCCGGTGCGATAGACCAGCACCGGGAAGAACTGCTCGGACGCCTGGGCGTGGGCGGCGGGGGTGAACATGGCGGACGACAGGCCCACCGAGGCGATGGCGGCCGCGAGGGCCAGGGTGCGGAATTTCATGAGTCTCCTCCTTATGATTGCTTCATGGGCACTGCGAAAAATGGGCGCTGCATCAGTGCGGGAACGGCCACAGGCGCAGCTTCTGCTTGGCGATCGACCACAGGCGGGCGAGGCCATGGGGCTCGACGATCAGGAAGAAGATGATCAGCGAACCAAAGATGATGAGTTCGGCGTGAGAGATGCCGGCGGTCGACACCGTGATACCGAACAGGCCGCCCAGGAAGGGCAGGAATTGGTTGAGGAAGATCGGCAGGATCACGATGAAGGCGGCGCCGAAGAAGCTGCCCATGATCGAGCCCATGCCGCCGATGATGACCATGAACAGCAGCTGGAAGGAGCGATCGACCGAGAACGCTGCCGGCTCCCACGAGCCCAGGTGCACGAAGCCCCACAGCGCGCCGGCGACGCCGACGACGAAGGAACTCACCGCGAAGGCCGACAGCTTGGCGAACATCGGGCGGATGCCGATGACTTCGGCAGCCACGTCCATGTCGCGGATTGCCATCCACTGGCGACCGATGCTGGCGCGGGTCATGTTCTTGGCCAGCAGCGCGAACACCACCACGAAGACCAGGCAGAACAGGTACTTCTCTGCCGGCGTGTTGATGACCCAGCCAAAGGCTTCCAGCTTGGCCACCGACACCGAGCCCGAGGCCGAGTAGTTGGTGAACCAGCCGATGCGCAGGAAGGCCCAGTCGCACAGGAACTGCGCCGCCAGCGTCGCCACCGCCAGGTAGAGGCCGCGCACGCGCAGGCTGGGAATGCCGAACAGGATGCCGAAGGCCGCGGCCGCGGCACCGCCCAGCAGCATCGCCAGCACCAGCGGCATGCCGTCGATGCGCACCATGAAGTTGTAGGCCGCATAGGCGCCGATCGCCATGAAGGCGCCCGCCCCCAGGGTGATCTGGCCGCAGTAGCCCACCAGCAGGTTCACCCCCAGCGCCGCCAGCGACAGCACCAGGAAGGGGATGAGCACCGCACGGAACAGGTACTCGTCGGCCAGCATCGGCACGCCGATGGCAGCGAAGGCGATCAGGCCGAGGACGAACCACTTGTCCTGGGCGATCGTGAAGATCTGTTGGTCGGCCAGGTAGCTCGTCTTGAACTGGCCATTCTCACGATAAATCACTGTTCTCTCTCCCGGTCAGACGCGGTTGATGATCTTTTCGCCGAACAGACCCTGCGGCCGGAACAGCAGCACGATGAGTGCCATCACGTAGGCGAACCAGATCTCGATGCCGCCGCCGACGTAGGGTCCGAGATAGACCTCGGACAACTTCTCGCCGACGCCGATGATCAGGCCGCCGACGATCGCGCCCGGCACCGAGGTCAGGCCGCCGAGGATCACCACCGGCAGCGCGCGCAGCGCCACGGTGACGAGGGAGAACTGCACGCCCATCTTCGAGCCCCAGATGATGCCCGCCACCAGCGCCACCAGGCCGGCCACGCACCACACGATCACCCAGGTCTTGTTGAGCGGGATGCCCACCGACTGCGCCGCCTGGTGGTCATCGGCCACCGCCCGCAGCGCCCGGCCCACCGCGGTCTTCTGGAAGAACACGGTGAGGCCGGCGACCAGCACCGCCGCCAGCGCCGCGGCGATGAAGTCTTCCTTGTTGATCATGACGCCGCCTTCGATCAGGCCCTCGAACATGATCACAGGGTCCTTCGGCATGCCGACGTTGATCGAGTAGATCTCGCTGCCGAAGAAGGTCTGGCCCAGGCCCTCGAGCACGTAGGCGATGCCCAGCGTCACCATCAGCAGGGTCGCACCTTCCTGGTTGACCAGCTTGCGCAGCACGAAGCGCTCCACCGTCCACGCCACGGCGAACATCACGATGCCCGCGCCGATGATGCCGATCACGTTGGCGAGGAACAGACTGTCGCCGCCCAGCGCCGCGTTCGACCACTCGGAGAAGCGTGCCATCGCCAGCGCGGCGACCAGCACCATCGCCCCCTGGGCAAAGTTGAACACCCCGGAAGCCTTGAAGATGAGCACGAAGCCCAGGGCGACCAGCGAGTACAGCATGCCGGTCATCAGGCCGCCCAACATCGTTTCGATAAAGAATCCCATGTCCCGCTCCGCTCAGTGACCGCTGCCCAGATAGGCGTTGATGACGTCCTGGTTGTTGCGCACCTCGTCAGGCGTGCCGTCGCCGATCTTCTTGCCGTAGTCCAGCACCACCACACGGTCGGAGATGTCCATCACCACCCCCATGTCGTGCTCGATCAGCACGATCGTGGTGCCGAACTGGTCGCTGATGTCGAGGATGAAGCGGCACATGTCCTGCTTCTCCTCGACGTTCATGCCCGCCATCGGCTCGTCGAGCAGCAGGATCTGCGGCTCCATCGCCAGCGCGCGGCCAAGATCGACGCGCTTCTGCAGACCGTAGGGCAGCGCGCCCACCGGCGTCTTGCGGATGTGCTGGATCTCTAGGAAGTCGACGATCTCCTCGACCTTGGCGCGGTGCGCGATCTCCTCGTTGCGTGCGGCGCCGATCCACAGCGCCTGCTGGAAGAGGTTGCACTTCATCTTCAGATTGCGGCCGGTCATGATGTTGTCCAGCACGCTCATGCCCTTGAACAGCGCGATGTTCTGGAAGGTGCGCGCGATGCCCTGCTGGGCCGCCATGTGCGGCTCCATCTTCTTGCGCTCCTGGCCGCGGAACATGATTCTGCCTTCCTGCGGGTGATACACCCCGTTGATCACGTTCAGCATCGAGCTCTTGCCGGCGCCGTTGGGGCCGATGATGGCGCGCACCTCGTGCTCGCGGATGTTGAAGCTGATGTCGGTCAGCGCCTTCACCCCGCCAAAGCGCAGCGAGATGTTCTGCAGGTCGAGGATCACGTCGCCGAACTGGCGCCCCGCCTGAGCCGCGGGCGCGGCATTGCTTGCAGTCGTCATTGTCTCGTCTCTCCTCACGCGGCCTGCTTGCCGGCCTGCGGCGCGAAGGTCTTGACCTCCTCGATGCGCAGATCGGCGGACACCTTGGCGGTGCGACCGTCTTCGTACTTGACCTGGGTCTCGATGAACTGGCTCTTCCTGCCTTCGAACATGGCGTCGATCAGCGCGCCGTACTTCTCGGCGATGAAGTTGCGCCGCACCTTGCGCGTACGGGTGAGCTCGCCGTCATCGGCATCGAGCTCCTTGTGCAGGATCAGGAAGCGCTTGATCTGCGAGCCACTCATGTTGGGGTCCTTGGCGAGATCGGCATTGACCTTCTCGACGCAGTCGCGGATGAGGTCGTACACCGCCGACTGCTGGGCCAGATCGGCATAGCCGGAGTAGGCCATGCCCTTCTTCTCGGCCCAGTTGCCCACCGCCTCGAGATCGATGTTGATGAAGGCGGTGACAAACGCCTTGCCGTTGCCGAAGGTGACCGCCTCCTTGATGTGCTGGAAGAACTTGAGCTTGTTCTCGATGTAGTTGGGCGCGAACATCGTGCCGTCGGCCATCTTGCCGACGTCCTTGGCGCGGTCGATGATCTTCAGGTGGCCGTCCTCGTCGAAGAAGCCCGCGTCGCCGGTCATGAAGTAGCCTTCGGCGTTGATCGACTCGGCGGTGGCGTCCGGGCGCTTGTAGTAGGCCTTGAGCAGCATCGGCCCCTTGACCAGGATCTCGCCGTTGTCGGCGAGCTTGACCTCGACGAAGGGTGCCGGCTTGCCGACCGAATCGAGCTTGATCTGGCCGTCGGGCTGCAGGCACACATAGGCGCAGGTCTCGGTCTGGCCGTAGAGCTGCTTGAGGTTGATGCCGATCGAACGATAGAAGCGGAAGAGGTCGGGGCCGATCGCCGCGCCCGCGGTGTAGGCGACGCGGATGCGGCTCATGCCGAGCACGTTCTTGAGCGGGCCATACACCAGCAGGTTGCCGAGCCAGTACTGGAAGCGGTCGCCGCCCGACACCGGCTTGCCGTCGAGGATGTCGGCCCCGCAGCGGCGGGCGACATCCATGAAGTGACTGAAGATCTTGCGCTTGAGGGCGCCGGCGTCCTCCATGCGGATCATCACCTGGGTGAGCAGGTTCTCGAACACGCGCGGCGGGGCGAAGTAATAGGTCGGACCGATCTCGCGCAGGTCGTTCATGACCGTCTCGCCCGATTCGGGGCAATTGATCGTGAAGCCCGCCACCATGGCCTGGGCGAAGGAGAACAGGTGATCGCCCACCCAGGCCATCGGCAGGTAGGACAGGATGTCCTCCCGGTCGGTGAGCTTGTCGAACTGCATGCCGCCACGCGCCGCGGCGATGAAGGCGCCATGGGTCTGGCACACGCCCTTGGGCTTGCCGGTGGTGCCCGAGGTGTACAGCATGATCGAGATGTCATCCGACGCCCCCTTGGCGATCTCGCCATCGAGGAAGTCCGACTGGTTGCGGTCGTGGATGCGCCCCATCTCCTGCAGCTCGTCCAGCCCCATCAGCAGGGTCTGGGTGTAATGCCGCATGCCGCGCGCATCATCGTAGATCACATGCTCGAGCAGCGGCGCCTCGGGCTGGATCTCGAGCATCTTGTCGACCTGCTCCTGGTCCTCGACGATGGCGAACTTGATCTCGGCGTCCTGCAGCACATAGACCATCTCCTGCGCGACGGCGTCCTGGTACATCATCACCGGGATGCCGCCCAGGCACTGGCAGGCGGCGACCGACCAGTACAGGCGCGGCCGGTTGTCGCCGACGATGGCAAGGCGGTCGCCGCGCTTGAAGCCCAGCTGCGCCAGGCCGCAGGCGATTGCCCGCACGTTTTCCGCCACCTGCGCCCAGCTGTAGGTCTGCCAGATCCCGTAGGCCTTCTCGCGCATCGCCGGCTGCTGCGGCCGGGCTTTCGCGTGGTGCATCAGGTAGCGCGGAAACGTATCCAGACCGCCTTCTGCACCCTGCCCGTGGATATCGGACCTGTCCTTGCCTGCGTCCATTCCACACTCCTCCTTCGGTTTTTGTCCTGTCTGTCTCGACACCCGGCCACTGTTGTGCGTTGTACGGCCGGGCGGGACGCAAAGCTGCGCCCGATTCAGTTCAGGATGGAGTGTGACAAGCCACTTTTGCGCAACTGTTTGTGGAATGTACTGAATTGTTGCAGGTGGCGCGCGGGGCGAGATCCGCCCGCGGGCTCAGGCGGGAAACGCGAAGCGGTACTGGCACTTGCCGCTTCTCTTGGCCTCGTACATCGCCCCGTCTGCACGCCGCAACAGCTCTGCGAGCTGCGCGGGCGGATAGTGAGTGTAGGCCACCCCGACGCTGGCCCCGATCGTGACCAGTACGCCATCGCTCACCGTGAACGGCTGAGCGAGCAGGTCGACCAGCTTGCCGGCAATCTGACGCGCCATCGAGATCGAGTTCAGACGCTCGAGCAGGACGACAAACTCGTCGCCACCGATCCGCGCGACCTTGTCGCTGCGGCGTACGATGGATTCGACGCGACGGGCGACCAGTTTCAGGAGCTCGTCACCCGCTTCGTGCCCGTGGGTGTCGTTGACGGTCTTGAAGCCATCGAGATCGAGCATCAGCAGGCACAGCCCGGCCGACTCGCGGCTTTCCCGTGCAGCGGCACCATAGACTTTCTCCACACCTCGACGGTTGAGGAGGCCGGTCAGGGCATCGCGCTCGGCCTGGGTGCGCGCCAGTGCCTCGGCACGCTTGCGCTCGGTCACATCGTTGATGATCCCCTGCAGCATGTTGGGCGAGCCTTCGAGCGGATTGAGCACGACATTCAGCCAGCGCACGTAGCCACTCGAATCGCGACACTCGAAATCAGCGCCCGGCAGCGGGCGCCCCTGCGCCGCTTCACCGAGCATGTGAGCGAAGAGCCCCTCGGCGTCGACGAAATGCTCACCGAGGATGAAACGACCTTCACGGTCGTCGCGCATGGGCAGGTTGAGCACCCTTGCCAGCCAGGGATTCCAGTCCGACAGGCGGCCCTCGGCATCGATCGTGAACAGGCCGGTCTCGGCATTGTGGAAGATCAGCCGCCACTTGCGCTCGGCCGCCGCGTGCAGCTCACGCGCCCGCCGCTCGCTGACGAGGCTGAGGGCCATGCGGTCGATCAAGCCATTGATGTCCCCGGCCAGGCGGCCGATCTCGTCATGCTCGTGGCCGCGCGGCGCCGGCACGTGCGCCCCGCCCTCGGCATCGAGTCGATGCAGATCGTCGGACAGCGTCCAGATTGGTCGCGTGACGCCGCGCGTCACGACCCAGCTCACACCCAAGGTAATCAGCACGACCTCGATTGCAAGAATGAACGCCATGAAGCGCGAATAATTTGCGGCGTCGCGGGCGATGAGCTCGACTGCCGGCACGATGCGAAGCTGGCCGATGACCTCGCTGTCGTCAAAGGGCGAATGCAGGGGCTGGCTCAGGACAGGAGTCTGGCGCAAGCGCATGGGGCTCGCATCGAGCCCGCCCGCGACCGCGAGGACGATGCCGTTGTCTTCGATCACCGCCTGCGCGATGCTGCGGTTGTTCAACAGACCGATCACCACCTCGGTCGCAAGCTGGACGTCACCGGCGAAGGCGGCCACGCTGGCGGCGCGCTCGACGGTCGACATCAGCTCGACCACCGCGCCATTGAGACGGTCGCGCTCGGTCCGCTCGATCAAGACCGCACTGAACCAGGCCACGACGACGCCGATCACGCCACCGAAGAGCAGGATGAGCAGCGTGGCGCGGACTGCCAGCCCGCGCCGCGCAGGCGGTGGCGGAGCCACGGGGGCCACCGCCTGCGCGGCGATACCTTTCAGATCAGGGCCCAAGACGCATCACCACCCTGGCACGAGGATCGAGTTGGTCGGCCCGAACGAAGGCGATCGCGCTGCGGCTGTCGAGCACCATTTCGATCGCCTCCTGCGCACTTGCCACACGCAGGGGCGGCTGGGTGCGCCCGGAGAACTGCAGACGGGCCCAGTAGGCGTTGATCTCGGCCAGATTGCGTCCGACCAGGCGCTCGTAGAAGACGGCGCGCAAAGGCTCGACATCAACGACGGTCACTCGCTCACCCGACGGCAGTTGCCGCAGGCGGCCCAGGAAGATGTGGCTGGCCTGCTGTCGACTGAGTTCGCCGATGCTGCTTTGCGGATGGGTCACGACCACCAGTTCGTCGGCAAGCGCATCCTTACCCACGACAGCAAGCAGCGACACCATGCAGATGATGAAAAATCGATACATGGCAGGCCTCTCAGAACACGAAGTCGATCGTGGCTGAGAACAGCGTCATTCCGCGCGGACCTGTCCTGAAACCCCTGTCGTCGAGCAGGGACGATGAACGCTTGGCTTCGATGCGGTCCACTTGCAGCTTGAAGGCCGCGTTGTCGGCGAAGTCGTAGCGAACGCCGGCTCCGACTGTGTATTGGTCGTGTCGAGTGTATTCGTGAATGAGACTCCATGCGCCCCTCAAGGGCTCGAACATGGCCCCTGCTGGCAGTGTCAGTGCGCGCTCCCGAGGGTCGATAATGCTGCGCGAGTAGGTCGCGTAGGGCTTCCAGACCCCCATACGGTACGCTGCCGTGGCACCGACCCCCCAACCATCAAAGCCAGGATAGACGGTCATCGACATGTCGGTACCCATGACTTGCAGCGCGAACGGCCCGCGCTCCCATCCAACTCCCGCACCGAAGTAACTGACGCGGTAGCTGCCAACAATCTCGTCTGCGCGCTCGCCAGCCTGCGGAATACCGAGCGTCGCGACCTGACGCAGAACGTCGCGCAACGGTGCCTGGATATCCCGCCGAGTCGCGACCATGCTGCCCCAGGACAGCTTCAGGCTCCATTCCGGGCCCATCCAGTCCAGGGTCGCACCAAAGGTTCTCCCGAGCGGGACAGCGTGCTCCTCACCGTTCAGGAACACCGAACCTCGGGTTCGCCCTCCGAAGAGTTTGAACCGAAGCAGGTTGTCCCCCGCGATGCGCTGGAAGACCGCATCCCCCCCATCGAAGGTGTCATACGTCAGCCGGCCATACACATCCGCGTAGGGCCTCACCGTGGTGTAGCTGTAGCCGACATGGCGTGAGTCGCCATCGAGATAGATATCCACCGCCATCCGGCCAACACGAAACTCCGACCAATCGTTGGGCGCGTACTTGACGAAGCCCCAGGTCAGTTGCGGCGTCCACTTGCGGTCGATGTCCTGGCGGCTCACGATCTGGCCCATGACCGACCAGTTGCCATCGATCTGGCCATTGAGTTGCAGGCCGAGCAGGCTGTCGACCCGGGTCTCCAAATGACCGCTGCGCGCGCCGCCGCGCTGGTCGACGCTGCGCCTGAAGAGCGTGTCGTCCTCATCGTGGTAAGCCACACCGAGCGTGCCGAAGCCGCTCACGGACCAAACCGGCGGCAGGGCGCGATCGGCCACGACGGGCTCCGCCGCGAAGCAGGACAGGCTCGCACCCAGGATCGAGGTCCCGAGTGCCGCGAGTAATCTGGTTTTCACACAGGGAATCCGGAATTCGTTCTTGTTTTTGATGTTTTTAATTATTTTGTCCATACTGCGCCGCATTTGCAATTAGTAACCGATTATTGTGGTTGCTGAACATGACGTGGATCACAAAAGGGGATTCGCGCGGCCCGAATGCTGCACGATTCGCGCTAGACTGGCGCGCGGATCTCTACCCGTAATGGGCGCCTTTATGGCGCCCCGCGATCAGGAAGCTTCGTCGATGGAACGCAAGGCCTTCACCAAACCCGTTCATGTCACGACCTGGATGGCCGTCTTCCTCGCCCTCGTCGCCCTGCTCGCCGCCGCACTCGTTCCCCAGCTCAAGCATGCCTTCCTCGCCAATGCCGCCTTCAATGGCGTCATCCTGTTCGTGCTGGCGATCGGCATCGCGGTCAATCTGCGCCAGGTCTGGCGGCTGCAGCGCGAGGTGCTGTGGATCGAGGACTTCCAGCACGCCGAGCCGAACAGTCCCCCCAGCGGGCTGCGCCCGGTCCTGCTCGCACCGATGGCGCGCCTGCTGTCCACGCGCCAGCGCGGCAAGTTCAACCTCTCGCCCACTTCCACCCGCTCCATCCTCGACAGCGTGCAGATCCGCCTCGAGGAGCAGCGCGACCTGTCGCGCTACCTGATCGGCCTGCTGATCTTTCTCGGCCTGCTCGGTACCTTCTGGGGCCTGCTGGTCACCATCCGCTCGATCGGCGAGATCATCGGCAACATGAGCGTCGGCACCGATCCGGTGGCGATGTTCGAAGCGCTCAAGACCAAGCTCGACGAACCGCTCGGCGGCATGGCAACGAGCTTCTCGACCTCGCTGTTCGGTCTGGCCGGCTCGCTCATCGTGGGCTTTCTCGACCTGCAGTCCGGTCACGCGCAGAACCGCTTCTACAACGAGCTGGAAGAATGGCTGTCGCACATGACCAAGCTGCCCTCGGGCGTCGGCGTCGAAGCCGAGGGCAACGTGCCCGCCTACGTCCAGGCCCTGCTCGAGCAAACCGCCGAGAGCATCGAGCGCATGCAGCGCTCGGCTGCCGAGTCCGAACGCGAACGCCGCGCCACCGCCGAGCATCTGGGCGAACTCAACAATCAGCTCGGCCGCCTCGCCGACCTCATCACCCGCGAGTCGCGCGACCTGTCGACGCTGTCGGCCTCGCAGGACGATCTGCGCGGCCTGATTCGCCAGCTCGCCCAGCAACCCGCACAAGGCGCGCAGTTCTCGGAGGATCTGCGCGCCGAGCTGCGCCTGCTGTCGCGCACCATCGCCGCCGCACTCGGCGGCCAGGGCAGCCACAAGGCGGATTGAACCATGGCCCGTCTCGCCCGCCGCCGGCCGATGGACTTCTGGCCCGGCTTCGTCGACGCCCTCGCCTCACTGCTGATGGTGCTGGTGTTCGTCATCCTGATCTTCGTCATCGGCCAGTTCGTGCTCGCCGACGCGGTGAGCGGGCGCGACCGCGCGCTGGCCCAGCTCAACGCCGAACTCGCCGCCCTCGCCCAGACCCTGAGTCTGGAGAAGTCCGCCCGCGAGCGTGCCGACCTGCAGGTTGGCGAGCTGAGCGCCTCCCTCACCGCCTCCGAGCGCGAGCGCGAGGCCCTGTCCACCGAGTTGCTGACCGCTCGCGACGAGCTCCACGCCGCGCAGGACGACGCCCGGGCCCAACGCGAGGAAGCCGCCCGACTCACTGCCGACATCGCGGCGCTGCAGCGCCTGAAGGCCGAGCTCGAGGCCGAGGCGGCCAGGCTTGCCAGTGCACTCGACGACAGCGAGCGCGGCCTCAAGGAGCAGGCCGAGATGTCGGCCGCCGCGATCGCCCAGGTCGAACTCCTCAACCGTCAGCTCGCCGCGGTGCGCGAGCAGCTCGAACAGCTCAACGCAGCGCTCGCCACCGCCGAACTCGCCGCACGCGAGAAGGACCTCAAGATCGAGGAGCTGGGCCGCGAGCTCAACCTCGCGCTGGCGGCGCGGGTGCAGGAGCTCGCCCGCTACCGCTCCGAATTCTTCGGTCGCCTGCAGGCCGTGCTCGGCGAGCGCAAGGACATCCAGATCGTCGGCGACCGCTTCGTGTTCTCGAGCGAGGTGCTGTTCCCCACTGCGTCCGACGAGGTCAGCGCCGAGGGCATGATCCAGCTCACCCGCCTGGCAGAGACGCTGAAGGCGCTGTCCGCCGAGATCCCGGCCGACCTGCCCTGGGTCCTGCAGGTCGATGGCCACACCGACCGCCGGCCGATCGCCACCGCGCGCTTCCCGTCGAACTGGGAGCTATCCACCGCGCGTGCGCTCGCCATCGTCAAGTTCCTGCGTACCCAGGGCATTCCGCCCGAGCGCCTGGCCGCCACCGGCTATGGTGAGTTCCACCCCCTGGATGCACGCGGCACCGAGGACGCCTACGCGCGCAACCGGCGCATCGAGCTCAAGCTCACCAGCCGCTGAGCGCGCGGGCCTGCTCAGCGCCGCCCGGCGGGGTCCCGGGCGACGCTGTCCTGAGGACGTGCAGCCTGCTCCAGATCCTTCACCACCACCGACAGCGCCTCGGTGGAGATCAGCACCTCGATCAGCGACAGCACAAGCGACAGCGCAAGCGTCAGGATGCTGGCGCCGAACATGAGCTGCCCCGTCGTCTGCGCCTCCATGAAGAGCGCGAACATTGACAGCGCGCACAACAGGAAGCTGAGCACCCCGAAGCTCTGCATGTACTGGGTCAGCACGATCCGTCGCTTCAGTCCGGGCAGCTGCCCCTGCACCAGGGGCGCGGTGCGATCGAGCGAGGCTGCGAGCTGGCGCACCACCTGGGCGAGGGTCAGGAACCGGTTGGTGTAGGCGAGCAGCAGCAAGGAGATCGCCGGGAACAGCAGTGCAGGCGTGGTGAGGTTCATGAGGGCAAGGGGAAGGCTGAGCAGCCCCCATTTTCGCCTGCGCGGAGCGTGATGCCGCAAATCGGGATAGGGGCGGTCAGCCTACCTGACCGTTCCCCTCCCACACCACCCGGCATGCGGGTCCGCACCGGGCGGT
>NZ_JBLQGP010000010.1:0-152153 GCF_047806685.1 Thauera sp. WH-1 | reverse complement strand
AGCACGCGCTGCACGGTCAGCTTCAAGCGGCCGTCGTCGAGCAGCAGCACGTCGCCCGCCTTCACGTCCCTGGGCAGGTCCTTGTAGTCGAGGCCCACGCGTTCCACGTTGCCGAGTTCGCAGCGGGCGTCAAGGATGAAGGGCGCATCGCGCTCGAGCGTGATGCGTCCGTCGGCGAACTTGCCGACGCGGATCTTGGGCCCCTGCAGGTCGGCGAGGATGCCGACCGGGCGGCTGCCTGCGGCCGCGGCATGGCGGATCGCCTCGGCGCGGGCGACGTGGTCTTCGGCCTTGCCGTGGGAGAAGTTCATGCGCACCACATCGACGCCGGCCTGCACCATGCGGGCGAGGATCTGCGGGTCGGAGGAAGCGGGGCCGAGGGTGGCGACGATCTTGGTCTGGCGGGTCATGCGGGGTGTCCTTGAGTGGGTGGGGAAGGGCTGACGTTCGCGCGCCGGACGGTCGCCGTGCGAAGGGTTCAGGTCACCGGTGCCGGATTGAACAGCACCAGCGCATTAGCCAGCTTCCACTGCTCGGCCCAGGTCTTCCTGCGTCCGCTGGCGACCTCGAGCATGAGCTGGAACAGCTCCCAGCCGACGTCCTCGATCGTCGCCTCGCCGGTGGCGATGCGGCCGGCGTTCACATCCATCAGGTCGTGCCAGCGCCGCGCCAGCTCGCTGCGGGTGGCGACCTTGATCACCGGGCATTCGGCCAGGCCGTAAGGGGTGCCACGGCCGGTGGTGAACACGTGCAGGTTCATGCCGGCGGCGAGCTGCAGCGTGCCGCAGATGAAGTCGCTGGCCGGGGTGGCGGCGTAGATCAGGCCCTTCTGGGCGAGCTTCTCGCCCGGCGCCAGCACGCCCGAAATCGGCGCCGTACCGGACTTGATGATCGAGCCCATCGCCTTCTCGACGATGTTCGACAGCCCGCCCTTCTTGTTGCCGGGCGTGGTGTTGGCGCTGCGGTCGACGCGGCCGCGGTTCAGGTAGGCGTCGTACCAGGCCATCTCGCGGATCATCGCCTCGGCCACTTCGGCATTGACCGCACGCGCGGTGAGCTGGTCGATGCCGTCGCGGACCTCGGTCACTTCCGAGAACATCACGGTGGCGCCGGCGCGCACCAGCAGGTCGGTGGCAAAGCCCACCGCGGGGTTGGCGGTGACACCGGAGAAGGCGTCGCTGCCGCCGCACTGCACGCCGACCACCAGCTCCGAGGCCGGCACGGTCACGCGTCGGCGGGCATCGAGCCGCTCCAGGTGTTCCTCGGCGGTGATCATGATCGAGTCGATCATCGACATGAAGCCGACGTGACGCTCGTCCTGCAGGCAGATCACGTCGAGCGCCGGTTCGGCGCTGACACCGACGTCGGCGACGTTGCGCTCGTCGACGATCGGGATGCTGCCCGGCGGCAGCAGGCGTTCGGGTTGCAGCTTCTCGCAGCCCAGGCTGACGACCATCACCTCGCCGCCGAAGTTGGGGTTGAGGCTGATGTTGCGCAGGGTGCGAATCGGCACCACCGCATCCGGCGCGTCGATTGCGACACCACAGCCGTAGCCGTGCTCCAGCCCGACGACGTCGTCGACGTTTGGATACTTCGGCAGCAACTCGGCCTTGATGCGCTTGACGGCGAACTCGACCACGCCTGCCACGCACTGCACGGTGGTGGTGATGGCGAGGATGTTGCGTGTGCCCACCGAGCCGTCCGGATTGCGGTAACCCTCGAAGGTGTAGCCCTCGAGCGGCGGCAGCGGCGCGGGCTTCCGGGTTGCGATCGGCAAGCCGTCGAGCTCGCGCGCTGCCGGCATCTTCAGCAGGCGCTCGTGCACCCAGCTTCCGGCCGCGATGCCCTGCAGCGCATAGCCGATGGCGACGTCGTAGCGGCGCACTGCGCTGCCGGCGGGGATGTCGACGAGCGCCACCTTGTGGCCCTGGGGCACGTGTTCGCGCAGCCTCAGGCCGTCGGGAAACGAGCTGCCGGCCGGCAAGCCGCCGTCGTTGGCGATGATGGCGACGTTGTCCGCCGGGTGCATGCGGATGTGAAGCGGGACCGGAGCGCTGTGTGGATGCGTCATCATTGCAGTCTCATCGAACATGGTGAGTAGCGGATTCAGGTGCGCAGGATCTCGGCGGCCTTGCTGCGCTGGCCGCGGAACGCCACCCACAGGTGCCACACGATCACGGCGATCGCCAGACCGAGGAAGCTGCCCGAGATCGGCGAGCTCAGGAAGCCCATGAAATTGCCGTCCGACAGCATCAGGCCGCGACGAAAGTTGGTCTCGGCCATCGGTCCGAGGATGAAGCCGATGATGAAGGGCGCCGCTGGGATGCCACCCTTGACGAAGCCGTAGCCGAGCAGGCCGAAGACGACGATGGCCCACACATCGAAGATTCGGCTGGAGAGGCCGAAGGCGCCCACTACGCACAACACCATGATGATCGGCAGCAGGATGTGCTTGGGCACGGCGAGCAGCTTGACGAAGAGGCGCAGGCCGTAGAACTCCAGGATCAGCATCAGCACCGAGGCCAGAATCAGCGCGGCGAAGATCGTATAGACCAGCTCGCCCTGGCTGACGAACAGCATCGGACCGGGCTGGATGCCGTGGATCATGAAGCCGCCGAGCAGGATCGCGGTGACTGCGTCACCGGGAATGCCCAGCGTCAGCAGCGGGATCATCGCACCGCCGATGCCGGCGTTGTTCGCCGTTTCGGGCGCGACGATGCCGTCGATGCAGCCCTTGCCGAAGCGTTCGGGGTGCTTCGAGCGCTTCTTCGCCGCGATGTAGGCGACGATGTTCGAGGTCCCGGCGCCGACACCGGGCAGGATGCCGATGCCCAGGCCGATGCTCGCCGAGCGGAAGGCGTTCGGGATCTGCTCGAAGAACTCCTTCAGCGAGAAGCCGAAGCCCCTGATGCTGCGCATGCTGACCTGACCGACCGCGGTCTTGTGCTCGCGGCGAACCGCCTCGGCGACCTTGATGATCTCGGCGATCGCGAACACGCCGACCAGCACCACCAGCAGATCGAAGCCGCTGTTCAGGTTGGGCAGGCCGAAGGTGAAGCGGCGGATCGCATCGACCGGTGCAATGCCGACGGTGGAGATGGCGAAGCCGATCGCGCCGGCGAACAGGCCCTTCACCATCGAGCCGCTCGACAGTGTGGCGATCAGCGTCAGCGAGAAGATCGCGATGCCGAAGTATTCGTGCGGGCCGAAGCTCAGCGCCACCTTGGCCAGCCAGGGGGCGATGAAGATCAGCGCGGCGATGCTGAAGATCGTGCCGAAGAAGGAGAACACCACGCCGACCCCTAGCGCCTTGATGCCCTCGCCCTTGTCCATCATCGGTCCGCCGTCGAAGGTGGTGGCGATCGAGGACGGCGTGCCGGGGATCTTGAGCAGGATGGCGGCGATCAGGCCGCCCGAGGTAGCGCCGATGTACAGCGCGACCAGCAGCGACAAGCCTGCGGCCGGTCCCATCGTGAAGGTGAGCGGCAAGCACAGGGCGATCGCCATCACCGCGGTGAGGCCGGGCACGGCGCCGAAGATGATGCCGACCGCCACGCCGAGCGTGACGAGGACCAGGATGTTGAGCGAGAAGACGGCGCCGAAGCCGCTCAGCAGGAGTTCGAACATGGTTTGTCCCTCCTTATTCGATGAAGTCGAGCAGTCCGGCCGGCAGCAGCAGGTCGAAGCCGTGGCGGAACACCACGAAGATCAATGTTGCTGCGCACACGGCGATCAACAGGTAGCGCCCATGCGAGACCCGTTGCTCGAGCGGGGTCAGCACGAGGAACTGGAGATAGAGGTAGGCCACGGTCGCGAGCGGAAAGCCCACCCATTCGAGGATGGCGATGTAGCCGACGATCAGGCCGAGGGTCTTGCCCACTGTCAGGTAATCGGGCCCGGCGCCCGTTGCCACCGTCTTGGCGTCCGTCGGCGCCTGCCGCCAGGCGGCAAGCAGCTGCAACGCGCCCAGCAGGCACAGGGCGGCGGCCAGCAGGTAGGGTACGAAAGCCGCGTCGATGAAGGCCTTGCGCGGCAGGTTTGTGGTCAGGTAGAGGTAAGCGAGGCCGATGACGAGCATCGCCGCACCGATCACGACTTCCCTTTTCTTGGCGCCATCCATGGTCGATCCTTGGGGTGGAGAACGTCAGCGAAAGGGACCGCCGCCACGAGCGGCGGTCCATGGTGGCCCGCTTACTTGCCGCCCTGGCGCAGCACGTCCTTGTACTGCATGTAGTTCTCGCGGGTCTGCTTCAGAAGGTCGATGGCTTCGCCCGTGCCGTAGTAGCTCACTGGCTGCTTGTAGGCCTTTTCCAGATCCTGCGCGTACTCGGGCTTCTCGGTGATGTCCTTCATGATCGCGGCCATCTTGGCGACGATGGCGGGGTCGGTGCCCTTCGGGAAGGCGATCACGTAGGGCTTGTCCATGACCATGTCAATGCCTTGCTCGCGGAAGGTCTGGATGTCGCCGAGCAGCGGGTTGCGCTCGGCATTGGGCTGGGCGATCGCGACCATGTCGCCCTTGGTGACGTAGTCCTGCACGACGCCGAAGCTGATCGCGCCGAGGTCGGCACGGCCGCCCAGCAGCGAGGTGACCTTCTCCGCGGCGGTCCCCGAGTCGACGAATTTGAGCTTGACGTCGGCGAGCTTCTCAAACATCAGGCCTTGCAGGTGGGAGAAGCCACCCATCTCGGTGCCATACACGACGGTTCCAGGCGCAGCCTTGGCCTTGTCGACCAGGTCCTTGACGTCCTTGATGCCCGAGGCCTTGCTGCTGACGAACACGGCGCCCTTGTCGACCGCGGCGATGCAGGCGATGTCGAGCACGTCGAAGCTGTCCTCGGTCAGGCCCGAGACCTCGTTCACGACGAGCTGGCCGGTGTGGGCGAAGAGGATGGTGTTGCCGTCTGGCCGCGCGCCCTGGACCTGCGAAACGGCGATGGTGCCGCCGCCGCCGGCCATGTTGGTGATGACCATCGACTTGCCGGTGATCTGGGTAAAGTACTTGGCCATCGTGCGGGCGTTGAAGTCGGTGTCGCCGCCGGCGTTGGCCGGCACGACGACCTGCACCGGGCGGCTCGGCCAGTTGGTGGCGTCGGCGGCGAAGGTGGTGCCGGCGGTGGCGGCGACGATGGCGGTGACGAGGGTCTTGGTGAGCATCTTGTTGAACATGGTCTCTATCTCCTTCTCGGATGTGCTTCGGGTGAGGCGGTTATCGGTCAGTCGCGACTGCGGCCGAGACTGGGCTGCTTGGGGTCGTACTGCCAGCCGGGCACGAGGTACTGCATGGCCATGGCATCGTCCCGGGCGCCACTGCCGACCTTCTTGTAGAGCGCGTGGGCCTGCAGGATGCGCGCCATGTCGGGCTCGATGCCCAGGCCGGGGCGATCCGGCACGGCGACCTCGCCACCGATGATCTGCAGCGGCTCGCGGGTCAGGCGTTCGGTGCCTTCCTGCCAGATCCAGTGGGTGTCGATGGCGGTGATGCGACCCGGGGCGGCGGCGGCGCAGTGGGTGAACATCGCCAGCGAGATGTCGAAGTGGTTGTTGGAATGCGAACCCCAGGTCAGGCCCCAGGCCTCGCACAGTTGCGCCAGCCGCACCGAGCCCTGCATGGTCCAGAAGTGCGGATCGGCGAGCGGGATGTCGACCGCGTCCAGGCGCACCGAATGCCCCATCTGGCGCCAGTCGGTGGCCACCATGTTGGTGGCGGTGGGAATGCCGGTGGCGCGGCGGAACTCGGCCATCACCTCGCGTCCGGAGAAGCCGTTCTCGGGCCCGCAGGGGTCTTCGGCGTAGGCCAGGATGTGGCCCTGGCCCTTGCACAGCGCGATCGCCTCGGCCAGCGACCACGCGCCGTTGGGGTCGAGGGTCACGCGGGCCTCCGGAAAACGCGCCTTGATTGCGGCCACCGCTGCCATCTCCTCGCTGCCGTGCATGACGCCGCCCTTCAACTTGAAGTCGCGGAAGCCGTAGCGGTCGGCGGCCGAAGCGGCCTGGCGGGCGATGGTCTCGGGGCTCACGGCCTCGAGATGGCGGGTGCGGTACCAGTCGTGGCCGCGCGGCTGGCCCGCTTCGTCGCCGGACAGGTAGGGCAGGTCGGTGCGGCTGCGGTCGCCGATGTAGAACAGGTAGGCGAGCATCGGCGTGTGCGCGCGCTGCTGGCCGCTGCCGAGCAGTTCTGCCACCGGCACGCCCAGATGCTGGCCGAGCAGGTCGAGCAGCGCAGCTTCGACCGCGGTGAGCACGTTGTCCAGGCGCAGGTTGATCTCGTGCGGCTGCTTCATCACGCGGGCTTCGGCCTCCGAGGTGACCTGATGGACGGTGCTTTGCGGCATGCCGTCGCCGCCACCGGCGATCGCCTGGCGGATCGTGTTCAGCGTGCGGTTGTAGCGGCCGACCGGGGTGCCGACGACCAGCTCGCGGCTACGCTCGAGCGTGCGCAGGATGCCCTCGCCGCCCGGCACTTCGCCGACACCGGTGCGGCCGGCGTTGTCGCGCAGCACGACGATGTTGCGGGTGAAGTAAGGGGCGTGGGCGCCGCACAGGTTGAGCAGCATGCCGTCGTGGCCCGCCACCGGGATGACCTGCATCTCGGTGACGATGGGGCTGGCGGTGTGCGTGGTTTCAGTCATGGATGGAGCGCTCCTGATCCGGAATTGCCGGGTGGCCCAGGCGGGGTCAGCCCTTGATGCGTGCCGCCAGTGCCTGCGCGCCGTCGCGCAGCACGTTCTGGTCGGCGCCGACGGCGACGAACAGGCAGCCGAGCTCGAGGTAGCGCTTCGCCAGCGTCTCGTCGCCGGTCAGGATGCCGGCGGCCTTGCCGCAGGCCTGGATGCGGCGGATCGCGTCCTCGATCGCGGCCAGCACCTCGGGGTGCTTGGGATTGCCGAGGTGGCCGAGCGCGGCGGAGAGGTCGCCCGGGCCGATGAAGACGCCGTCGATGCCGTCAACATTGGCGATCGCCTCGAGGTTGTTCAGGCCCTCGACGGTCTCGACCTGCACCAGCACGCAGATCTCGTCCTGGCAGCGGTGGGCGTAGTCCTTGATGCGGCCGTAGTTGGAGGCGCGCGGGGCGCCGGCGAAGCCGCGCACGCCCTGCGGCGGGTAGCGGGTGAAGGCGACCGCGTTGCGCGCCTCTTCGGCCGTCTGCACGTAGGGCACGAGCAGGGTCTGCACGCCGATGTCGAGCAGGCGCTTGAACAGCACCATGTCGTTCCAGTACGGGCGGATGATCGCGGTGGCGGTGCCGCCGTTCATCGCCTGCAGCTGCGACAGGATGGTGCCGACCTCGTTGGGCGAGTGCTCCATGTCGAGCAGCAGCCAGTCATAGCCGCAGTGGGCGAGGATCTCGGTGCTGATGTTGCTGCACAGGTGCGACCACAGGCCGATCTGCCTCTGGCCGGACTGGATGGCGTGCTTGAAACGGTTGATGGGCAGGTCCATGGTCGGTTCCGATGCGTGGGATGAAAGGTGGCGGGCACTGCGGCGACATGCGTCGGCCACGGCGCCCGCCGTGGGAGAACGGTCGGCCTCAGTTGCCGGCGATCTTGTGCTTGGCGGCGATCTCCAGCGCCTGCACCAGGCCGGAGTGGTCCCAGGCGGCGCCACCGTGGGCCGCGCAGCTGTTCATCAGCTGCAGCGCGCTGGCGGTGTGCGGCAGCGACAGGCCGAGCGCACGCGCGCCTTCGAGCGCCAGGTTGAGGTCCTTCTGGTGCAGCTCGATGCGAAAGCCCGGCTCGAAGGTGCGCTTGATCATGCGCTCGCCGTGCACCTCGAGGATGCGCGAGGCGGCGAAGCCGCCCATCAGCGCCTGGCGCACCTTGGCGGGGTCGGCGCCGGCCTTGGAGGCGAACAGCAGCGCCTCGCCGACGGCCTCGATGTTGAGCGCGACGATGATCTGGTTGGCGACCTTGCAGGTTTGGCCGTCACCGTTGCCGCCGACCAGGGTGATGTTCTTGCCCATCAGCTCGAACAGCGGCTTCACCTTGTCGAAGGTGGCCTCGCTGCCGCCGACCATGATGGTCAGGCTGGCGGCCTTGGCGCCGACCTCGCCGCCGGACACCGGGGCGTCGAGGTAGTCGCAGCCCAGGGCGTTGATGCGCTGGGCGAAGTCCTTGGTGGCGATCGGCGAGATCGAGCTCATGTCGACCACGGTCTTGCCGGCGGACAGGCCTTCGGCCGCGCCGTTGGCGCCGAACAGCACGTCGGCCACGTGCGGGGTATCGGGCACCATGATGAAGACGATGTCGGCCTGCTGCGCGACCTCGCGGGCATTCGCGCACACCTTGGCGCCCTGCTCCTGCAGTTGCGCCGGCACGCCGCCGAATGATTGCGCGAAGAGTTCGTGACCGGCAGCCAGCAGGTGGCCTGCCATCGGGGCGCCCATGATGCCGAGGCCGATGAATCCGAGTTTCATGTGAGTTCTCCGTGATCGTGAAATGAGGTGGGGTCGGGGGGTGCGGGTCAGCGCACCATGCACGGCCGCTTGTTGTCGAAGGTCCATCCCGGGATCAGGTACTGCATGGCGACCGCGTCGTCGCGGGCGCCGAGGCCGTTTTCCAGGTAGCAGCGGTGGGCCTTCTCGAGCTGGTCCTCGTCGAGCTCGATGCCGAGGCCGCCCTTCTGCGGCACGGCGACCTTGCCGTCGACGATCTGCAGCGGCGCGCGCGTCAGGCGTTCAGTGCCTTCCTGCCAGATCCAGTGGGTGTCGATGGCGGTGATGCGGCCTGGGGCGGCGGCGGCGCAGTGGGTGAACATCGCCAGCGAGATGTCGAAGTGGTTGTTCGAGTGCGAACCCCAGGTCAGGCCCCATTCGTGGCAGATCTGGGCGACGCGCACCGAGCCGGCGAGCGTCCAGAAGTGCGGGTCGGCGAGCGGGATGTCCACCGACTGGAGCTGGATCGAATGCCCCATCTGGCGCCAGTCGGTGGCGACCATGTTGGTGGCGGTCGGCAGGCCGGTGGCGCGGCGGAACTCGGCCATGACCTCGCGGCCGGAGAAGCCGCCCTCGGCGCCGCAGGGGTCTTCGGCATAGGCGAGCACGCCGTGCAGGTCGCGCAGCAGACGCACCGCGTCCTTCAGCAGCCAGCCACCGTTGGGGTCGAGCGTGACGCGCGCCTGCGGAAAGCGTTCATGCAGGGCGCGGATGGCTTCGACTTCTTCCTCGCCGCGCAGCACGCCGCCCTTGAGCTTGAAGTCGTTGAAGCCGTAGCGCGCATGCGCGGCCTCGGCCAGGCGCACCACGCCCTCGGGCGTCATCGCGGCCTCGTTGCGCACGCGGAACCAGGCGTCGTCGGCGTCGAGCTCGCTGCGGTAGCCGAGGTCGGTCTTGTTGCGGTCGGCGACGAAGAACAGGTAGCCGAGCATCTCGACTTCGGTGCGCTGCTGGCCTTCGCCGAGCAGCGCGGCGACCGGCACGCCGAGGTGTTGGCCGAGCAGGTCGAGCAGCGCGGCCTCGACCGCGGTGACGGCGTGGATGGTCACGCGCAGGTCGAAGGTCTGCAGGCCGCGGCCACCGGCGTCGCGGTCGGCGAAGCGCTGGCGCATGGCGTTGAGGATGGCGTTCCAGTTGCCGGTCGGCTGGCCGATGATCAGGCTGCGCGCATCCTCCAGCGTCTGGCGGATCTTCTCGCCGCCGGGCACTTCGCCCAGGCCGGTGTTGCCGGCGCTGTCCTGCAGGATGACGATGTTGCGGGTGAAGTACGGGCCGTGCGCGCCGCTCAGGTTCAGCAGCATGCTGTCCTGGCCGGCGACCGGCACGACGCGCATGGCGGTGACGACCGGGGCAGAGGTGGTGGACTGGGGAGAGGTCATCGGGCGAGCTCCTGAGGCTGAGTGCAGCGGCTTAAGATGTACGACATCCTATAATTGGATCTGGCGCCATGCAAGATATTTCCTGATGGATGAAGAGATTTTATTTATTTCAATGCAACAACAAATACCCAGTGTAGAGGCGAAAAAACACGTAAAAACATGCAAATAACGAATCATGCAGCGCAATAAGCGGATCAAAGGGTGCAAGCTTGAGATGTGATGACTGGACGGAATAGGTCGTCGCTCCTAACCGATGTCTGATGAGTTGGATAGGTTGAAGCCGTGGGTGATTGGCTTTAGAGGTCAGACAACATACAATTGCAGCATCGTGGGCATCGCCCTGCAATGGCAGCCATGGGCCGCTTCCCCTCTTTACCGACGATGGCGTATCAAGTGAGCGACATGAATTCCGAATCCCGCCTTGCCGCAGCCGTGCCCCCGCGACGGCGTGCCCGCGGCCTCGCCCATGAACTCGTGGCCGAGTTCAACCGCCGCATCCAGGCGGGTGAGCTCAAGCCGGGCGACAAGCTGCCCACTGAGTCCGAGATCGTGCGCGAGCACGGGGTCAGCCGTACCGTTGTGCGCGAGGCGATCTCGCGCCTGCAGGCCGGTGGCGTGGTCGAGACCCGGCACGGCATCGGTTCCTTCGTGCTCGCGCAGGCGGCTCGTGCGCAGGGCACGCTGCGCATCGATCCCGGAACGCTGAGCACGGTGCGCGACATCATCGCCATCCTCGAGCTGCGCATCGCGCTCGAGACCGAAGCCGCCTCGCTCGCCGCGCTGCGTCGAAGCGAGGCCCACCTGGACGAAATGCGCGCTGCCCTCGACGCCTTCCAGGCCGCGGTCAGCGACCAGCGTGCCTGCGTGGCGGCAGACATCCGCTTCCACCTGTCGATCGCGGTCGCGACCGGCAATGCCCATTTCGCCGATTTCATGCAGCACCTCGGCGAGGCGATCATTCCGCGTGCGCGGGTCAATACCGCGAAGCTGGCGGGGGACGATTTCGCGCAGTACCTCTACCGCGTCAATCGCGAACATGAGGACATCTACAACGCGATCCGCCGCCAGGACCCCGAGGCGGCGCGGGCGGCGATGCGCACCCACCTTTCCAACAGCCGCGAGCGCCTGGTGCGTGTGCAGGAAGAAGCCGAGCGTGTGCCCGCCGCCTGAAGGGCGGCGGCGCATCCCCTGAGTTGGCGCTGCCGGGCGCCGCCCAAGTCAGCCAAGAGGACCTCGTGGACATCATCTTCGGCATCATCCTGCCGGTTTTCGGCACGCTCGGCCTCGGCTACGCCGCAGCGCGCTCCGGCGTGTTCGACGAGGCGGCCAATCGCGGGCTGTCGCTGTTCGTGTTCAACTTCGCGCTGCCGCTGATGTTGTTTCGCGCCATCGCGCAGGCCGAGCTGCCCGACGCGATGCCGTGGGGCTATCTGCTGTCGTATTACATCGGCGCCTTCGCCGTCTATGCGCTGGCGATGGTGGGCGGACGCATCCTGTTCGGGCGTCGCCTCCACGAGCAGGCGGTGCTCGGCCTTGGCGGGGCCTTCTCCAATACCGGGATGCTGGGCATTCCGCTGGTGATGACGGCCTACGGTTCGTCCGCGGCACTGCCGCTGTTCGTCATGATCGCCTGCCACAGCCTGCTGATGCTGCCGCCGACCACCGCCCTGATCGAGGCGGCGCAAGGGGGCAAGGAAGCGCTTGGCACGATGCTGCTGAAGCTGCTGAAGAGCGTGCTGGCCACGCCGATCATCTGGGGGCTGTCCTGCGGCCTGGCGTTCGCCCTCATCGGCATCGAGATTCCCGGCCCGCTCGACGCCGTGGCCAAGGGCCTGGGCAGCGCGGCGACGCCGTGTGCGCTGTTCGCGCTCGGCGCATCGCTGACGCGCTACAGCCTGGGCGGCAACCTGCGCGAACCGGCCCTGCTGGTGGCGCTCAAGACGGTCGTTCATCCCCTGCTCGTGTGGCTGCTCGCCACCCAGGTGTTCGACGTGCCGCCGCTGTGGGTGATGACCGGCGTGCTGCTGGCGGCGCTGCCGGCGGGCATCACGCCCTACCTGTTCGCCCAGCGCCATAACGTGTGCCAGTCCACCATCGCCTCTGCAGTGTTCCTGTCGACCCTGCTTTCCGTGCTGACCTTGTCGCTGCTCCTGTTCCTGCTTCCGCCGCCCGGCCCATGACGCTTCCACGGCCCTCGCCGTGCTCGTGCGCGGTGAGACGCATGACACGCTGGCCCGCTCGGTGGCGGTGTAGCATCTGAAGCGATCCTCGCCCGGCAGTCAGCGGGCTTCCCGTGGGCCCGAACAACGCCAAGCGGAGCTTCCGGTGTCACGACCTGTCGTGCAGCCTCCGGCCATTCAGTGGCCGCTGAATGCCATTCGCCTCGCGATCGTGCTCGTGAGCCTGCTCGCGCTCGCTTTCGGCTGGGGCGACATGCTGCGCAGCGCGAAGGAAGCCGAGGCGGCGGCGGTGGAGCACGCACGCGAGGAGGCGCGGATTCGAGCGCGCGCGGTCGGCGAACTGGTCCAGGCCACACTCAACGGTTTCGATTTCGCTCTCAGGTCGGTGCGGGCGGTGGTGGCCGACGGACCGGCGGCCATCGAGCGCCATGCCCAACTCGCGCTGCGGGGCGTTTCCACCGACTTCGTGCTGCAGGTCTTCATCATCGATCGCGAGGGCTACCTGAGCTACTCCTCGCTGGGACCAGCGCCGCGCAACTACCTCGGCGACCGCGATTACTTCCTGCGTCTGGCCGCGGCAAACGACGACATTCTCGTCATCAGCGAGCCGGTGCTCGGCCGCCTCACCCAGCGCTGGAGCATCCAGGTGGCGCGGGCGATCCGGCGCGAGGGCGCGTTCGAAGGGGTGGTGTCGATGGCCTTGTCGGTCGATAGCTGGACAACGCAACTGATGCGTCTCGGTTCGGGACCACGGGACACGCTGTCGCTGATCGGCCGCGAGGGGCAACTGCTGCTGCGCACCCTGCATGGGACGGACTACTACGGCAAGCAGCTGCGCCTGCAGCGCCCCTTCGTGCTTGAGCACGATGTGCCCGAAGGCGACTACCTGAGCGCAAGCCACGCCGACGGCGTGACCCGCATCTACGGCTGGAGCCGGCTGCCGTCGGGCCTGATCACGATCTCGGGGCTGGCGCTGGAGGACGTGCTGGCGCCGGTGCGACAGGCGCGCGAGTGGGCGATCGTGCGTGGCGCCCTGCTCAGTGGCGTGTTCCTGCTCGTCATCGCGGCGCTGGTGGTTGCGCTCGGGCGCTATGGCCAGGCGATGCGCCGCCTCGCCTCGGCCGAGGTCTGGCAGCGCGCCAACTTCGACCTCGTCACCGGTCTGCCCAATCGCGCCCTGCTGCTCGATCGCCTGCAGCGCATGATGCTGCATGCGCGTCGGCACGACGCCCAGGTCGTCGTGCTGTTCATCGACCTCGACCTGTTCAAGCCGGTCAATGACCGCTTCGGGCATGCGTTTGGCGACCGCCTGCTGGTCCAGGTCGCCCGCCGGCTCGAGCAGCTGTTTCGCAGCGAGGATACGGTCGCCCGCCTCGGCGGCGACGAATTCGTCGTGCTGATGCCGGCGGTCAAGGGCAGGGAGATTGCCGAGCAGGCGGCGCAGAAGATCGTCGAGCGCCTGTCCGAGCCCTTCGACATCGAGGGCCAGGCAGTGGACATTTCCGCCAGCGTCGGCGTGGCCTATTTTCCGCAGGACGGCGACAGCCCGGCGGCCCTGATCGCCCGCGCCGACGCCGCGATGTATCGCGCCAAGCATGGCGGGCGCGCCACCTGGCGGGCCTGAGTCCGCCTCTCAGTCGCCGCCGAAGCGGCGGCAGTCGAGCGCGACAAGCTGCACCAGGTTGCCGGTGGCGGCGTAGAACAGCGAGGCCAGCGCGCGCCGGTTCTGCCAGCTCTCGTGCAGCGCGAGCGAGCCGCGCAGGCCCTCCAGCGCTACCGCATCCGGTTCGCGGGCGTGAAAGTCGAGCAGGCGCAGCGCATCGTCGCTATCGTGGGCCGCGCCAAAGCGCAGGGCGGCTGCGAGGTTGGGCGAAGCATCGCTGAACTCGGCGGGAAAGCGAGGCGTCTCGGGCTGGCCGGGCGCCGGCCACAGGAACTCGGGCGTGACGATCTCGAAGCGGACGACGTCCGGCCGTGTCGCCGTGTGTGCGCGCCCCACCTCCAGCACGAGCCGCGTGCGATCGCTGTCGTGCAGCTCGGTGCACACGATGTCGAGCGCGCTCGCTGCCGCGGCGCGTGTGGCGGCGGCGCCGGTCGCCGCGGCTGGCGGCGTCTCGGCCGTGCACGCGGCACTCAGCGCGAGCAGCGCCGTGGCAAGGGCAGTACGTGCCGGGTGCCGCGCTGCGTTTGCGGGACGGACCGCGCAATGCCTGGCGGGAGGGCCGATTTGCATGTCCTGCAGCTCCATCAACGATCGGGTCGGCGCCATTATGCCGCCTCGCCCCGGCCCAGCCCGCTGTTGCGCCCTGCCGTGCTTGAAAAGCCGCATTCCATGGGCTTAAGTGCAAGGACTGCACAGCCTGGGGAGGGGAGCCATGTCGATCTCGCGCGAAGTACTCACCCGCATGGGGGCGACGGCGGCGAACGCCGATGCCTACCTGGACCCGCTCAATACGGCGATGGCGGCGCATGGTATCGACTCCGTCCTGCGCATCGCGCACTTCCTGGCCCAGGTGATGCACGAGTCCGGCTCGCTGAGGACCACGGTCGAGAACATGCGTTATTCGGCCGAGCGGCTGCAGGCGGTGTTTCCGCGCTACTTCCCTACCGCGGCCGAGGCCGCGGCCTATGCCAACCAGCCCGAACGCATCGGCAGCCGCGTCTATGGCGGGCGCATGGGCAACGGGCCGGAGTCGAGCGGGGACGGCTACCGTTACCGCGGCCGTGGCCTGATCCAGCTCACCGGCAAGGCCAATTACCGTGCCTTCTCGGCGTGGATCGGCGACGACGTCGTCGCCCAGCCCGAGCTCGTCGCCACACGCTATGCGGCGCAGTCGGCGGTGTATTTCTGGGACAAGAGCGCGCTCAACGCGCTGGCCGACCTCGACGACCTGAACACCATCACCCGCCGCATCAACGGTGGCCTCAATGGCTTTGCCCATCGTCGCGAGCTGCTCGAGAAGGCCAAGCGTGCGCTCGCCGAGCTTGCCGGGCGCACGGCGGCCGAGCTGCCGTCGGGGCCGGCGCTGAAGCCGACACACCGTGTCCTGCCGCTGAGTCTGAATCTGCGCAGCGCGCCGCGTGTGGCGGACAACACCCGCATGGCGACGCTCAACCAGGGTAGCCCGATCGAGGTCCTCGGCGCCGCGCCGGAGGCAGGCTGGGTGCGCCTGCGCGCGCGGGTGAATGGCGCGCTGCGCGAGGGCTTCGCCGCCGAGCGCTACCTCGAGCCGCTGCCGCGCAGTCGTGCGCGCGCGGCGGCGCCGGTGCTGCTCACGGCCGCGCCGGCGGCACCGGCGGTGCCGCCGGCACACCTGCAGCAGAACCGCAGTGACATCACCCGCGCGCGCGACGGCGGCCGCGCCTACCCGCTGGGCGAGGCGGGACGGCCGTCACGCAGCGGGCGCACGGCCGAGGCACTGGCCGCCGCGGTGAGCGCGATCGTCGATTACCTCGACGTCGCCAATCCCGCCCACCGGCGTTACCGGCCGGGTGGCGGCAACACCTACTGCAACATCTACGCGACCGACTTCGCCTATCTGTGCGGCGTCTATCTGCCGCGGGTGTGGTGGACCGACCCGGCCCTGCGCCGCCTCCACGCGGGCGAGACGGTACCGGTCGCCTATGGGCAGACGGTGCGCGAGCTCAATGCCAACAGCCTGTTCGACTGGCTCGAGGACCACGGATCGGCCTTCGGCTGGGTCCCCGAGGTGGACCTGACGACGCTGCAGGCCGCGGCCAACGCCGGCGAGGTGTGCGTCATCGTCGGCCAGCGCACCGAGCTCAACCGCCCCGGACACATCACCGTCGTCGTGCCCGAACAGGACGGCGCGCGCGCCAGGCGCAACGCCGGCGGCCAGGCGCTGCATCCGGTCGAATCCCAGGCCGGCACGCGCAACGTGCTGCGCGCCGCGGCTGCCAGCGCCTGGTGGCTGAACGCGCGCTTCCGCGCCCATGCCTTCTGGCGTCATCCCTGATTCCCCCTCCAACGCTGCGCTCATCCCCGGACCACTGACATGGCAAAACGCAAGGCCCCTGCGGGCCCCAGAACCCTGCTCAAGCTGCCGCTCCCGGCCGAACCGGCGAGCACCGCGGCGGCCACCGCGCCCGCCCTGCTGCGCCTGCCCGGCAGCCGGGCCGACGGCGGCGACGCGGTCGACCTGGTGCCCGGCCTCAAGGTCACCAGCGTCATGGAGCTCGCCGCGGCCAGCCGCAGCGACGAGGCCCCGGTCACCGGCACCCTGGACGAAGGCGCGGGCCTGCTGGCGCTCGAAGCGGAGGACGGCACCACGATCTTCATCCGTGCCGACGCCCTCGCCGAGCAGCTTGCGCGCACCCGCCCCGAGCTGGTGGATGCGCAAGGCGCGGTCGATTTCGCCGGTTTTCGTGACGCCGAGGACAGCACCCGTGGGGCGCTGGGGTGGATCTGGCGGCGGGTGAGCCGGCTCAGCCTGCCCGAGGACGGCATCAGCAAGGATGCCAAGGACAAGGCGCGCGAGTGGCTGGGCGGCAAGGTCGAGGACTGGGCGGTGGCCTGGGCCTCGCGCAAGGGCGCGACGGCGCTGATGGCGATGATCGAGGAGCGCCTCGCCGGCGAGCCCGGGCTCTATCCCTGGGATGGCGGCGCGCTGCGCAAGGAGGACCGCCTGCAGGCTGGCGACAGAAGGCTCAGCGACGCTGCCGAGACAGGGCCGCTGCTGATCTTCATCCACGGCACCGGCTCGCATACCTTGGGCGGTTTCGGCGATCTGCCGGGCAGCGCGGCCTGGTCGGCGCTGAAGGAGCGCTTCGCTGAGCGCATCTTCGGCTACGAGCATCGCACCTTCTCGCAAAGCCCGATCGACAACGCGCTCGCCCTGGTCGAGACCTTGCCCGCAGGCTGCAGGATCAACTTGGTGACGCATTCGCGCGGCGGCCTGGTCGGCGACCTGCTGTGCCTGGACGGTGCCGACGGCGAGTTGGCCGCGCTGATCGAGGACTACCGCAGCGCGAGCCCCCTGACGGAAGATGGCGATGCCGACGCGGAGGCCGAGGCCTTCGCCGCCGGCGAGCGCGACAAGCTCGGCCGCCTGGCCGCCCAACTGGTGGCGCGCGGCATCGTCGTCGAGCGCTATGTGCGCGTCGCCGCGCCGGCCCGCGGCACCGCGCTGCTGTCGGACAACCTCGACGTCTTCCTGTCCGGCCTGCTCAACCTGGTACGTCGGGCCGGGGCCTGGAGCGTGGGGGCTGCCGTCGGCGCGCTGGCACCGGCCGCGGCGTTGAAGGCGAAGGAAGCGGCCGACCGCGGCCTGCAGTTCCTCGCCCGCATCGTGCTGGAGATCGCCGACAAGCGCCTGCAGCCGCAGCTGGTGCCCGGCATCGAGGCCATGCTGCCCGAGGCGCCGATGGGCATGCTGCTCGGCCGTGCGCGCATCGCACCGCAGGTCAGGGTGGGCGTGATCGCCGGCGACATCGAGGGCGGCGGCGTGCTGCAGCGGATCGGCGTGATGTTCGTTGATTGGGCGCTGTTCGACCGCGCGCGCAACGACCTGGTGGTCGATACCGACTCGATGTACGGCGGGCTGGTGGCGCGCGCCGCCAGCAGCGACGCCGCCGCTGACGCGGGCGATGCGGCCGCGGCTGCGCTGCTGCCTGCGCATCGGGTGATCTTCGTGCAGGGGGCGGAGGTCAATCACTTCCGCTATTTCCGCGACGACGTGCGCCGCGACGGCGTGCCGCTGCCGGCGGCGCTGGCCGCCTGGCTCGCACCCGATGCGGATGGGGCGGAGCCGCGCAATCCGGCGCTCGCGCCCTGGGCGCCGCTCACGCTGCCGGTGGCCGAGCCTGCCATCGCCACCCGCGCCAGCCGCGGTGAAGCGGAGCCCGTCGACAATACGATGCCGGTGCTGGTGTTCCTGCCCGGCATCATGGGTTCGCACCTCAGCGCCGACAGCCGCCGCATCTGGCTCGACCCGATCGAGCTCGCCCGTGGACGTCTGGTGCGCATCGCGATCGACAGCAGCAAGACGGTGCAGCCTGCGGGTCTGGTCGGCATGGCCTACGGCCGGCTGGCCGCCTACCTCGAGTCCGGCCATCGCGTGATCTGCCACGACTACGACTGGCGCCAGCCGATCGCCGAGCTCGGCAAGGCGCTTGCGGTCCGCCTGCGCGAGGCGCTCAAGAAGCATCCCGACCAGCCGGTGCGCATCCTCGCCCACAGCATGGGCGGGCTGGTGGTGCGCGCCGCCTTCGCCGCCGACCCCGAGCTGTGGCCGCAGATCGCCGCGCGCCCCGGCGCGGGCGTGCGCCTGCTGATGCTGGGGACGCCGAACCAGGGTTCGCACCTGTTCGTCGAGACCCTGCTCGGCCAGTCCGACACCATCCGCATGCTCGCCCGCCTCGACCTGCGCCAGGGCATGCAGGCGGTGCTCGACATCGTCGCCGGTTTCCCGGGCGCAGCGCACCTGCTGCCGGCGCCCGATTTCGTCGACACCGGCGGCCCGGCCGCCAAGGACTACTACCGCGCCCAGACCTGGAGCGAACTGGCGGCGATCAACAACGACTTCTGGTTCGGGCGCAAGCTCGCCGGCAAGCCGAGCCAGGCCCTGCTCGACCTGGCGCGCGGGTTCTGGAAGACGATCGCCGACACGCGCTGGGTGGCGCACGCGCCCGAGCGCATCGCCTACGTCTTCGGCAAGGCCGACAACACCCCCTGCGGGCTGCTCCTGCTCGACGAAGGCAGCCGGCCCTTCGTGCGCATGCGCGGCACGCCCCATGGCGACGGCTCGGTGACCTGGGCCTCCGGCCGCCTGGCCGGCCTGCCCGATGAGCGCTGCTGGTTCATGCCTGCCGACCACATGGGGCTGACCAGCACCACCGAGCACTTTGCCGACATCGATGCCCTGCTCGTCCAGGGTACGCCGCGCCGGCTGGGGCGCCTGCCGGTCAGCCGCAGCGACGAGGCGCGCGAGCCGCTGCGCGCCTACCGCGCCGGTCCGCCGCCGGCCTGGCCGACCGAGACCGAGCTGGTCAGTCGTGCACTCGGCGGTCGCATCCCGGCCCTGCCGCAGCGTCGGCGCGCGGTGCTGCGCGTGGGCGTGAAGGCGATGAACCTGCGCTTCGTGCAGGTGCCGGTGCTGTGCGGCCACTATCGTGGCGACCCGATCGCCGGTGCCGAGGCGGTCATCGATCGCTGGCTGGTCGACGGCGCGCTGAGCCAGCGCCAGCGCCTGGGGATCCATTCCGGCGACCTGGGCGACGCCACCGTGGTGCTGATGCCGCGCACCGCCGAGGAGCGCGTGCGCGGCACCGGCCGCGGCGCGGTGGTGGCGGGCCTGGGCGAGATGGGCAAGCTCGGCGCCGACGGCGTCACCGAGGCGGTGCGTGCCGGCGCCCTGCGCTATCTGCTGCACGCCTCCGACCGCTACGGCGAGGACCACTGCGACGGGCGCGGGCGGCGTCCCGAAGGCCAGCTGCCGCTGCGCCTGGCAAGCCTGCTGGTGGGCACGAACTCGGCGTCCAGCCTGGACATCGCCGAGGCGGTGAAGGCGGTGGTGCGCGGCGTGCTGCTCGCCAACCGCGATTACGCGGAAGGGGCGAAGGCGCGCAAGGGGCCGGTCGGCCGCATCGTCGAGCTGGAGCTGATCGAGCTCTATCGTGATGCCGCCATCTCCGCCGCCTATGCGGTGAGCGCGCTCGACACCCTGCTTGCCGCCGAGCTCGAGCGCCTGGGCGCCCGGCTCGATGTCAGCGATCCGCTGCAGCACGGCGAGGGCGTGCGCCAGCGCCTGAGCGTGAGCCCCTTCGGTGACTACTGGCCGCGGCTGTCGGTTAGCGATGCCGATCGCGACGACAGCGACTGCAGCGCGGAATGCTGGCTGCCGCGCCTGCGCAACCCGATGCCACCCGAGCTCTTGCGCCGCTGGCTGAGCCTGTATGGCTGCAAGGACGGGGCCGACGGCGCCAGCCCGCTGGCGGCGGGCGAGGCCTTCGCGCCGGTGATCCGCCATGCCCAGCGTTTCCGCTTCACCTTCATGGGCGAGAAGGCGCGCGCCGAGGTCGTGGTCCAGACCCGCCAGCCCGGCCTCATCGAGCGCCTCGCCGACGAGGCGCTCACCGGCCCGGCGTCGACCCGCTATCGGGGCGGCGAAGGCAGTTTCGGCCACACCCTGTTCCAGCTCCTGGTCCCGGTCGACTTCAAGGCCGCGGCACGCAAGGCCAACAACCTGATCCTGGTGGTGGACGAGAGCACCGCCAACCTGCCCTGGGAGATGCTGGAGGACGATGGCAAGCCGCTCGTGATCCGCACCCGGGTGGTCCGGCAGTTCATGACCCGCAACTACCGGCGCGATGTGGTGCGCACCGATGCGATGACCGCCTGCGTGATCGCCAACCCGAGCACCGAGGGCTATTACGCCGAGTTCGGCGGGCCGGGCTGGAAGCCCCGCCCTGATGCCGACGGCAGCCCCCGTCCCGACCGCCTGCCCAGCCTCGGTGGCGCGGCGCGCGAGGGCGAAGCCGTGCTGCGCGTGCTCGAGGGGGCGGGCTACACGGTC
Source organism: Thauera sp. WH-1 (assembly GCF_047806685.1). Lineage (NCBI taxonomy): Bacteria > Pseudomonadati > Pseudomonadota > Betaproteobacteria > Rhodocyclales > Zoogloeaceae > Thauera > Thauera sp. WH-1. The sequence goes on along the minus strand of NZ_JBLQGP010000010.1, from coordinate 131,626 downwards.
AGCCATGCGCCGCCCGACGCCCGCGCCGGCGACGTCTATGCACGCCTGTTCGCCCGCCCCTGCCGGGTGCTGGTGATCGCCGCGCACGGCATCCATGGCCGCCGCGCGGCCGACGGCAGTTACCGCAGCGGCGTGGTGCTGTCAGACGGGCTGCTGCTGTCGGCGGCCGAGATCGGCCTGATGGAGACCGTTCCCGACCTCGTCTTCCTGAGCTGCTGCCATCTCGGCAAGGTCGGCACCGAGCACGGCGGCCAGCGGCTGGCCGCCAGTCTGGCGCGCGAGCTCATCGACATGGGCGTGCGCTGCGTGGTGGCGGCCGGCTGGGAGGTGCGCGACGATGCGGCGCTGACCTTCTCCGAGCACTTCTTCAAGGCCATGGCGGTCGAGGGCGCGCGTTTCGGCGATGCCATTCATGCCGCCCGCTGCGAAGCCCACCGCCGCCATCCCGACTGCAACACCTGGGGCGCCTACCAGGCCTATGGCGATCCGGCTTTCCAGCTCCGGATCAACGACGGTGCCGAGCGTGAGGACGGGCTGCTGCTCGCGCCGGAGGAGCTGCTCGATTGGCTTGACCAGCTCTGGCTCGATGGCCACCGGCTCGACGGCGACAGCACCGCGGCGGCCTTTCGCAGCGTGCAGAAGCGGGTCCAGCGCAGGCTGGGCCGGCTGCCGGCGGCGTGGGCGGCGCGGCCCGACGTGCAGCAGGCGCTGGGCCGGCTGTATGCCGCGTATGGCGACGTCGGCGGCTTCGAGGCGGCGCGCGAGCCCTTGTTGCGCGCGATTGCCGAGGACTCGTCCAAGGGCGTGGTGCCGATCGCGGCCATCGAGCAACTGGCCAACATCGAGGCCCGGTTGGCCGAACAGCTCAGCCAGTCGGGTGCGGCCGAGGATCTCGAGCGCGCACGCGGGCTGGTTGATGACGCGATCGCGCGTATGCGCGCGCTGATCATGATCACCGGTCCCGAGCCGGTGCCACGTGTCGCGCCTGCGGCCCAGCCTGCGCCTGCAAGCGGGCTGCGGCCGAGCGCCGAGCGCCAGGCCATCCTCGGCAGCGCGTGCAAACGCCGCGCCGTGATCCTGCTGCGAGGCGCCCAGCCGCCCGGCGAGGACATCGCGGCGGCGGGCGAGGACACGCCGGCGCCGGGCGCAAGGGCTGCGAAGGGGCAGGCGAGCGCGCAGCGCAAGGCATGGGCGGCGGTGCGTGACGCGCTGCGCGCCGCGCGCGACGCCTACGCGCTGGGCGAGGGGGATCCGGCACAGGCCGACTGGGACCCGTACACCCGCATCAACCGGCTGCAGCTCGACTGGATGCTGGGCGAAGCGGTGGACCTGGCCATGCTGGAGCAGTGCCAGGCGGTGGCGCGCAAGCGCTTCGAGCGCCGCTTCGGCTTCTTCGACGGCATCATGGTGGCCGACTGCGCGGTCACGCGCTGGCTGATCGACGGTGTGCCAGCGGACGCCGACGATGCCGCCAGGGTGCTCGCGCGTGCCTACCAGGAGTCGGCGGGCATGCTCGCGGCCTCGCGGCGGCAGATGGACTCGGTGGTCCGGCAGCTACAGTTGCTGGCCGAGTTCCTCGAACTGCGGGCCGAGGCAGCCGATGCGCAGCGCGTTGCGGTATTGCGGGCGGTGGCGAAGGCGCTCGGTACGCCTGCGTCCTGATTGCCGTGCGGGCCGGGCGGATGGGTCGTGTCACCCGTCCGCCCGTCCTCATGTATGGTTTGGGGCGTAGTCGTCCGCGCCTGCGGGGCGCGGACGGACCGCAGCCCCACCCACCAGCCACGTCGATTTCCGGATGATTCCACCGGTCCAAGCGCATGTCCTGATCCTGCTCATCTTTTCGGTGATCGCGGTCGTCGCGCTGCAACGCATGCGGATGCCGTCCAGCCTCGGCTATCTGCTCGTGGGCGCGCTGGTCGGTCCCCATGCCCTTGCCCTCGTGCCCGATATCGAGCACAAGCGCGTGCTTGCCGAGTTCGGCATCGTGTTCCTGCTGTTTACCGTCGGCCTCAACTTCTCGCTGCCACAGATCCTGGCGATGCGCAACCTGGTGTTCGGCCTGGGGACGGCGCAGGTCGTGCTCACCACCCTCATCGTCGGTGTCGGTGCGTGGTTGCTCGGCCATTCGCCGGAGACCGCATTCGTGATCGGCGCGGTAGTTGCACAGTCGTCGACCACGGTCATCAGCAAGCAGTTGATCGAGCAGGGCGAGGACCAGAGCCGGCACGGCAGGCTGGGAGTGGCGATGTCGGTGTTTCAGGACATCACCGCCGTCCCCTTCGTGGTGGTCATTCCGGTGCTCGGCCTGGCCTCGGGTTCGATCGCCGCCCCGCTGGGCTTTGCCTTGCTGAAGGCGGCAGCGGCCTTCGTGCTGGTGTATCTGGCCGGGCGCTGGCTGCTGCGACCGCTGTTCCACGAGGTGGCGGCACAGCGCTCGGCCGAGCTGTTCACGCTGACCGTGCTGCTGGTGAGCCTGGTCGCCGCGGCAATCACGCAGAGCCTCGGGCTGTCGATGGCGCTGGGGGCCTTTCTGGCCGGCATGATGCTCGGCGAGACCGAGTTCCGCCATCAGATCGAATCGACCATCCGGCCGATTCGCGATGTGCTGCTCGGCCTGTTCTTCGTCACCATCGGCATGCTGCTCGACGTCTCGGTGCTCCCCGAGCTGTGGCACCTGGCCCTGGCGGGTGCCGTCGCGATGCTGATTGCGAAGGCCGTACTGGTCTTCTTCATCGTCCATTTCGCCGGGGTCAATCGGGCAACGGCGGTACGCACGGGCGTGGTGCTGGCAGTGGGCGGCGAGTTCGGTTTCGCCTTGCTGGCGATTGCGCTCGACAACCAGGTGCTGGCCTCCGATGTGGCGCAGGTGGTGCTGATGGCGGTCCTGTTCAGCATGCTGATCGCCCCCTTCTTCATCCGCTACAACGCGGCCTTTGCCAGTCGCCTGGTGCAGGGACCGGTGCTGGCCACCAATGGCGTGGCGCAGGCCGAGGACGCGCCGCCCGACCAGCGTGACCACGTGGTCATCTGCGGTTATGGCCGCATCGGCCAGAACCTCGCCCGTTTCCTGGAAGCGGAGCGGATCCCCTTCATCGCCCTCGACATGGATCCGGCGCGGGTCCGCGACGCCCACGCCGCGGGTATGCCTGTGTTCTACGGCGACTCGTCCGAGCGTGACATCCTGGAGGCGGTCGGGGCCGACAAGGCGCGACTGATCGTGATCTCGCACGACGATCTCGGGGCGGCGCGCAAGGTGTTGCAGCACGTGCGCGCGAGCCGTTGGCCGGTGAAAGTCATGGTGCGCACGCGCGACGAGGCCCCGCTCGCCGAACTGCTCGAACTGGGCGCGACCGAGGTCGTGGCCGAGACGGTCGAGGCCAGCCTGATGATCGCCGCCCATGTGCTGCTGATGGCGGAGGTGCCGACCAAGCGCGTCCTGCGGCGCATTCGCGCGGCGCAGGCCAACCGCTACCAGTACCTGCACGAGCTTTACCGTTCGGACGAACCCGTGCTGGGCGACGCCGATCAGGATGCGGGGCACGACCGCCTGCATGCGGTCGAACTCGTGCCCGGCGCGGTCGCGGTCGGGCAGGTGCTCGGCGATCTGGACCTCGGCGATTGCCGGCTTCAGGCGCTGGTGCGCGCAGGCGAGCGCATGCTCCACCCCCCGCCCGGGCTCAGGCTCGAGGCGGGCGACACGCTCGTGCTGTTCGGTACGCCGGACGGACTCGACAAGGCCGAGGTCGCCTTGCTGGCGCAGCTGGCGTCGACCGAGCGCGAGGCCGCATCGGTGCGCAGACCCATCCCGTGACAGCCACGCCATGAAGCGGATCGACGGCCGCCTGGCCTTCACCGAGGCCGCCGACCGCGCGACCGGGATCCGGCGCTGCGGACACTGAAAGGCTATCGAAAGCCCTCCTTCGTATCGTCCGCTCCACCCGGGGCGAAGTGGATTCGCCTCGCACAAGAGGCGTCCATACACGGAGGAGATCGCCATGATGCTGAAGAAGACCCTGTTTGCCGCGGCCACCGCGGTCCTTGCCACCCTCGCCGCTGGTGTCGTCCACGCCGAGCCGGCCAAGCCCGAGTGCATCGCCCCGGCCAAGCCGGGCGGCGGCTTCGACCTCACCTGCAAGCTGGCGCAGAGCGCCTTGCAGAACAGCAAGCTGCTCGAGGCGCCGATGCGCGTCACCTACATGCCCGGTGGCATCGGCGCGGTGGCCTACAACACCGTGATCGCCAACCGTCCGGCCGAAGGCGGCACCATCGTCGCCTACTCGGGCGGCTCCTTCCTCAACCTGGCAATCGGCAAGTTCGGCAAGTACAACGAGGACGACGTCAGGTGGCTGGCCGCGGTCGGAGCCGACTACGGCGCAATCATCGTCAAGGCCGATTCGCCGTACCAGAGCCTGAAGGATCTGGTCGAGGCCACGCGCAAGGAGCCGTCCAAGGTGGTGTTCGGTGCCGGCGGTTCGGTCGGCAGCCAGGACTGGATGAAGTCGGCGCTGATCGCCCGTGAGGCCGGTGTCGATCCCAAGTCGATGCGCTATGTCGCCTTCGAAGGCGGCGGAGAGGCGATCACCGCATTGATGGGCGGCCACGTGCATGCCTACTCGGGCGACGCCTCGGAAGTCCTTGGCCACCTGAAAGGCGGGCGGATCAAGGTGCTCGCGATCATGGCCCCGGAGCGCCTGAAGGGTGAACTGGCCGGCATTCCGACCGCGATCGAGCAGGGTTACAACGTCGACTGGACCATCACTCGCGGCTTCTACATGGGGCCGAAGGTGTCGGACGCCGACTACCAGTGGTGGATCGCCGCGTTCGAGAAGCTCCAGGCCTCGCCCGAGTTCGACCAGCTGCGCGCCGAGCGCGGCCTGTTCCCCTATGACCTGACCGGCGCCGAGCTGACCGAGAACGTCAAGCGCGAGGTCGCCCGCTACAAGGTCCTCGCCAAGGAACTCGGCCTGGTTGCCCAGTAAGCGTCCGTTACCGGCCCCGCACCGGCAGCGCTGCGGGGCCTCATTGTCTGGAGACCGACATGAGCGAAAAAATCCTCGGCGGCATACTCTTGATCGTCAGCCTGGCTGGCATCTGGATCGCACGCAGTTTCGAAGTGGCCATTTCCTACGAGCCGGTCGGACCACGCGCCTTTCCGATCGTCATTCTCGTCCTGCTCGGCATCAGCGCCGTTGCCCTGATGCTGGAGAAGAAGAGCGACACCACCTGGGCGCCCCCTGCCGTCCTCCAGCGCATCGGCCTGCTGTTTCTGATCGTGCTGGCCTACGCCTGGGTGTTCGACAAGCTCGGCTTCATCATCGCCACCGCGCTGATGGTCCTCCCCATCGCCCGCTTCTTCGGCGGCAGCTGGAAACAGGGCGCGATCGGCGGAATCGGCCTCGGAATCGGCCTGTTCATCCTGTTCGACCTTCTGCTCGACGTCGCATTGCCGACCGGGCTGTGGCTCAACAACATCCTGGGGTAAATCATGGACAGCACACTCTCGCTGCTGATGCAGGGCTTTGCCGTTGCCGGCACGCCCGAAAACCTGATGATCGCGCTGGTCGGCTGCTTTCTGGGCACCGTGGTCGGCCTGCTGCCCGGCCTGGGCCCGATCAACGGCGTCGCCATCCTGCTGCCGATCGCGTTCGCGATGAAGCTGCCGCCGGAGTCGGCATTGATCCTGCTTTGCGCGGTCTATGCCGGTTGTGAGTACGGCGGACGCATATCGGCGATCCTGCTCAACGTGCCGGGCGACGCTGGTGCGGTGATGACGACGATGGACGGCTATCCGATGGCGAAGAAGGGGCTTGCCGGACCGGCCCTGTCGATCTCGGCGATGGCCTCGTTCTGCGGTGCACTGGTCGCGACCGTGGGCATCGTGCTGTTCGCGCCGATCCTGGCCGAATGGGCGATTTCCTTCGGCCCGGCAGAGTACTTCGTGCTGATGGTGCTGGCGCTGTGCTGCCTCGGCGGCCTGGTCGGTGACTCCCTGCCCAAGGCGGCGATCGCCTGCCTGATCGGCCTGCTGCTGTCGACCGTGGGCATCGACTCCAACAGCGGCGTCTACCGCTACACCTTCGATGCCTTGCATCTGCAGGACGGCATTCCCTTCATCGTCATCGTGATCGGCCTGTTCGCGGTCAGTGAGGTCATGCTGATGCTGCAACATGCCCATTCCGGTGTCGAGCCGATGGCGCTCACCGGCCGCGTGATGTTCAACATGAAGGAGTTCCTGCTGGTGAAGTGGACGATGCTGCGCTGCTCGCTGGCCGGCTTCTTCATCGGCGTGCTGCCGGGTGCGGGCGCAACCATCGCCTCGACCATGTGCTACGCCAGCGAACGTCGCATGGCGGGCAAAAATCACCAGTTCGGCGAGGGTGACGTGCGCGGCGTCGCAGCACCGGAAGCGGCCAACAACGGCTCGGCCAACGGTTCGCTGGTGCCGATGCTCACCCTGGGCGTGCCGGGCTCGGGTACCACCGCGGTGATGATGGGCGCGCTGACGCTGTACAACATCACCCCCGGCCCGACCCTGTTCCAGGATCAGCCGGTGATCGTGTGGGGCCTGATCGCGTCGCTCTTCATCGCCAACGTGATGCTGCTGGTGCTGAACATTCCGCTGATCCGGGTGTTCGTGAAGTTCCTGTCGATCCCGACCTGGCTGCTGGTGCCTGGCGTGGCGGCGATCTCGATGGTCGGCGTGTATGCAGTGCATGGCAACACCTTCGACCTGGTGCTGGGCACGATCATCGGCGGCATTGGCTACTTGCTGCGGGTCATGAACTTCCCGATCGCGCCCTTCATCCTCGGCTTCGTGCTCGGCGACATGATGGAGCAGAACCTGCGCCGCGCACTGTCGATCAGCAACGGCGAGATCGGCGTGCTGTTCTCCAGCCCGATCGCCATCGGCCTGTGGGTGGCGGCCATCGCGATGCTGGTGGGCCCGCGTGTCGCGCGCATGCTCGACAGCCGCCGCGCGGTGGCCCAGGCATGAGTTGAAGCCTCACCTCCGCGGATTCCGTCCGCTGCGTTGTGACGGAATCCCGCATGCGGTGGCCCCTCCCGGGCCGCCGCCTTCGATGGGCGCCTGCGGGCGCCCTTTTTTTTGCCGCAAGGCTTGAAGGCCCGACGGCTCACCGGGCGAGGGCGATCTCCTCAATCTTCAGTTGCATGAGCTGGGAGAGCAGTTCGCCGATGTTGGTCCGGATGGCACCCTCATTGGCGAGCTTCAGCCGCTCCAAGGCGATCAGGGCGTCAGAGAACCTGGCGGTGTAGGGCGTCGTGACCGTGCTGTCGAAAACCGTCCTGCCGGACGATCGCTCGATGACCACGTAGCGGACCGATGACGTTACCGTCATGTCGAGTCCAACAAATGGTTGCTCGAGCTTCATCAGATCGGCGGTGAGGACGAAATCGCCCGCCTGACGGTCGGCAAGGAGCCAGCCGACTTAAGCGACGCTTCGAGTGCCTTCTCGAAATCCGAAGAGCTGACGTTGGAAACCCACATCGGGTTGGTTTCGGTGCCGCCAGTGACATCCTTGATTGCAAGCTTGTTCCGCAGTGGGGCATCCCGCGTTCGGTGCTGGGCGCTCCCGGTCGCGCTCATGTGCTCAACCCGGGCTGGTGTGGCACAGCCGGGGAGCAGGACGACGGCCAGTGTGAAGGCACGGCGCGAGATCCGCTCGAAGCCTCTCCAGGTGATGGCCGAGTCGCTAAACTCTAATGGTGTTCGTCCGAGGGAACGGTGATGACGACGTTCGAGGAGGTCAGCCGCAGGAAAAGCGAGCTGCTCAGGGCGGCAGCAAGCCACAAGGCGCGCAACGTGAGGGTCTTCGGGTCGGTGGCACGCGGTGAGGACCGGCCGGATTCCGATATCGACTTTCTGGTGTGTTGCGGAGGCGCGCTGGAGTTCGCCTGGACGGGAACTGACGTGTCAGGGAATGGCCGCGTTTGCGGCGTGAGATGGAGATGGGACGCTCGCGCAGCCCGCTTGCATCGGGGTCGCTGCGCGAGGGATGCTGCCAAGGTGTTTACGCGTCTGCCGCGGAAGGGGTGCCGGGACTGATCACCCGCGGCCGCCCGCCCTGGTCGAGGGCGACGAAGACGAAGCTGGCGTCGGTGACCTTGACCTGTTCCTCGCCGTCGCGCGAGCGGCGCCAGGCCTCGACCTCGATCGTCATCGAGCTGCGGCCGACGCGCACGATCTCGGCGTGGAGGCTGACCTCGTCGCCGATGAACACCGGGCGCAGGAAGGTGATGCGGTCCACCGACACCGTGGCGCAGCGGCTGCGCGCGCGGCGGGCGGCGACGTTGCCGGCGGCGAGGTCCATCTGCGCCATCAGCCAGCCGCCGAAGATGTCGCCGGCGGGGTTGGCGTCGGCGGGCATGGCGATGGTGCGGATCGCGGGTTCGCCGCGCGGCGTGGCGGTCGAATCGTTCATGGTGAGGTTCCGGTGGGGGTGGGGGAAGCGCTGCCCGCAGCCCGCCGGGGGCGGCGGCCTGCCCGCCCCCGACTGAGCCGCGTCAGCTGACGTGACGGCATTTCGACGCCGGCGTGCGCGTGTCCATGTTGCGTCCGCGGTTCAGGTGGTCGTCGATCTCGGCCGCGCAGCCCAGCATGCGGGCGTGCAGGAACAAGGTGAACGCGGCGTCTTCGAGGCGCGCTTCGTCGATGCGGCCCTCACGCCACGGCTGCCAGGTCAGGCGCAGCAGCAGGGCGGCGATCACCGCGTCGATGTTCACGCAATACACCGTGCGCGACACCCCGGCCTCGTGCAGCGCCTGCACCAGGGCGTGGTAGAAGTCGTGGAACACGTTGGCCTCGCCGCGCGTGGCCATCAGCTCGCGGATGAAGGCTTCGCGCGGATCGATGTTAACCGGCCGGTCCTTGAACACCGGGTGGTTCACGCCCGGGATCTTGCGGATGTCCTCGCTGCCGGTCTGCTTGCGTTCGGCCTTGTAGCGCGCATAGTCCTCGGCGCAGTGGCGCGCCAGCGCGGCGACGTCGAGGCCGTGGGCGGCCGCCGGGTCGTCCAGGCCGCTGTCGCGGAACTGCTCGATCAGGAACTGCACCCCCTCGAAGCCGTTGCCGCCGTGGGCGTAGCCGGTGTGGGTGAGGAAGCCGACGACCGCCTTGTTGAGCTGCACGCGCTGCGGCGTTTCCGGGCCGTCGGCCGAGACCGCGCCCTTGGCGCCCTGGGCGGAGATGGTGCCGGGGCCGTTGCTGAGCAGGATGCCGACCAGGGTCTGGTAGGCGAACAGGTCGGCCGCCTGCGGCTCGCGGCCGAGCAGGGCCTGGCAGGCGAGCGCGGTGAGCGAACCGCCACCGAGGAGCTCGGCCTCGTCGATGCCGCAGAAGCGGCCGGCCTCGTGCTGTGCGGCCGGAGCCGAGGCGCCGATCAGGGTGCCGACCAGCTGCATCCACCACGGCAGGCTCTCGGCGCTCAGGCGCGACACGCGCTTGCGCATCAGCGGCCCCCAGGCGAGCGTGGTGGTGATCGCGGCGAGCACCGCATCGGCGCTCAGGGGCACGCCGGTGTGCTGCAACAGGCGCACCGGCACCGAGCGCGCGTCGCGCGCCGCCAGGCCGGCGAGCATCGCCTCGGCGCGGGCGTCGGGCGCCGGGGCGCGCACCAATGCAATCAGGTCGGCGTCGTCGGCCAGCGCTCGGCAGCAGAAGTCCTCGTCGAGCGCGTCGCGCAGGCCGGCGGCGTGCAGGCGGTCGATCAGCGCGGCGGCGATGGTGCGTGCGCGCTCGGCGCGGCGCGGACCGACGATCGCCATGGCGGCGGCGAGCACCGCGTTGGGCGCATTGCCGGCGGCGCGCGCGGCCTCGGCCGCGGCGAGCGCGGGGTCGCCATGGAGGTTGAGGTGGGCGCCGACCGCCACCGCGATCAGCTTGCGGTCGTTGTCGCCGCCGGCTTCGCGCAGCAGCGCCAGGCTGAGGTTGGCCTCGAGCGGGCGGCGCGCGGCCTCGAGCACGCTCACCCCGTGCAGGCTGGAGACCTGAGTTGCGGGGTCCATCTGCGAGGCGCCCGAGGCGTCCTTCATGGATTCGCGCGGGAACACCGTGCCGACCTGTTCGGCCAGGCGGGCGATCTGGCTGCGATAGGGTTCGATCGCCGGCACCACCGGCAGGTCGAGCTGCGGCGGCAGGGCGATGCCGAGATTGGCGCCGAACCAGGGCTTGAGCTCCATCGTGCCTTCAGGCTCGAAGTCCGGCAGGGTGGCGTTGGCGCGCATCACCGCGGTGAGCGCGGCGGGAATGTGGGCGATGTTGGTGACCACCGCGCCCTTCGCCGAGAACACCGGGTTATCGGGCGTGTACAGGCCGTCGACGCCGAACTTGTCCATGAACCAGCGTTCCTTGGCGGCGGCATCGTCCTCGCCGCCGGCCATCGCGCCGGCGTGGCCGACCGCGCGCGTCAGCCGCGACTTCCAGCGCCCGACCACGCAGGCGACCACCGGCTTGGTGAAGTCGGCGTCGCGCTCGTAGTAGCCACCGGGCTCGCAATACAGCACCGCGGCCTTGCTGCGCGCGTCGTTGGCGAGGGCGAAGGCGAACTCCGGCGCCGCGTAGTGGATGTAGACGTCCTTGCCGCTGGACACCAGCGTGGTCGTGCCCCAGCCCGCCATGCGCAGGTACTGGGCGATGGTGGTGGTGAAGCCGCCCGAGTTCGACAGCACCGCGATCGAGCCGCGGCGCAGCGTGTCGGACGGGTTGTCACCGCCCAGCGCGCCGCCGATGCGGACCTGGTTCCACGAATCGGCCACCCCGAGGCAGTTGGCGCCGAAGATGTCGATGCCGTGCTGCTGGCCCATGGCGCGGATCTCGCGCGCGTCGTGCACCGAGATCTTCTCGGTGATGATGAAGACCTTCTTCAGCTCCGGATTCACCCGGATCAGCTCGGCCACACCGTCGCGCGCCGCCGACGGCGGCAGATAGACCACGCCGCAGTTGAAGCGGTGGCCGTCGTCGAGGCCCTCGCGCACGCTGTTGTAGACCGGGATGTTGCCGAGCGCGGTCTCCAGCACCTGGCCGCGGCGGCCGGGCGAGGTGCCGAACACCACGTTGCCGCCCGACCAGGCGTGGCCGACCGGGGTGACCTCGCTTGATTCGCCGCCGAGGATGTTGAGCACGCACACCCGGTCGTGCCGGGTCGCGATCTGGGCCAGCGAACTGATGCCCACGTAGTACTTGAAATCACCAACGCCTTGTTGGTACATGGCTGTCTCCTTGGAGTCGGGGGTGTCGGGGCTCAGGCGGCGGTGGCCGCGGGGGCGAGCCCGAGGCGCGCGGCGACGGCGTCGCGGCCGCCGGCCTTCATCCATTCATTGGCTTCGCGCGCGTAGTCGACCACCTCGCTCATCGCCGAATCGAAGCCGAACAGGCGGTAGGGCAGGCCGAGCGCCTCGCAGGTATCGCGCAACACGCCCATGCCACGCACCAGGTTCGGCCCGCCGCGGCCGGCGACGACGTAGAGCGGCGTCGGGCCATGGCTGCCGAAGTGCTCGCGCAGCGCGTCGGCCATCGCGCGGAAGGTCTCGTGGATGTCGGTGTTGTTGGACTTGCCGCCGATGATGAAGAGCACGTTGGACTGGCGCAGCCAGTGCTTGAAGCAGATCGAGGCGACCGACTTCATCTTCTCGTAGGGCGGGTTGCCGCCGAAGTCGGACGAGATGATGGCGTCGTCGCCGAGCATCTCGGTGACCAGCGAGTTGGCGCCGCCGCCGAAGGTGGGGGCGAGGATGGTGCCGCCGGCGTTGATCACGTAGACGTCGCTCTGGCCCTGGTGGGTGCGCAGCTGGTTGATCTCCTGCTCGAAGTCGGAGTAGTCCACCGCGAACAGGTGGGCGGGCAGGTTCAGCCGGTGCCAGCGTGGATCGTCGCGGTCGAAGCCGCACTTGAAGTCGCAGGCCACCGGCGTGAGCCGGCCGCGGCGGTCGGGGCGCATGCGGATCGGGTTGAGCTCGAGGGTCGTCATGCCGAAGTCGTGGTACAGCTCCCACAGCCGCGGCAGGTGCTGCACCAGCGGCGAGATGATCTGCTTGGGCGCGCCGATGTCGGCGAGGGCGTTGGCGACGACGAAGGCCTTCAGGCCGGTGAGCGGGTCGAAAGGCACGCGCGCGACCTGCGACTTGTCGAGCTCCTCGATGTCGACGCCGCCGCGGTGGGTCAGGGTCATGGTCGGCGCGCGGAACTCGGTCGAGTCGGTGATCGAGAAATAGACCTCGTGCTCGGCCGGCACCGCGCCCTCGAAGGTGACGCCGTTGGCCTTCGCCACCTGGTGGCCGTGGCGGTGCTCGACGAAGTACAGACGCTCCTTCTCGGCCAGCGCGGTGCGCAGGTCCTTGGCGCGGCCGATGAGGCCGGCCTTGCCCTTCTTGCCGACGCCGCCCTTGAACAGCGGCTTGACGAAGACCGCGCCGTGACGCTCGATCAGCGCCTTGATCTGCTCCTCGCTGGCGTCCGGGCCGAGGACTTCCGCGCTGGGGAAGTCGGCGAACTGCAGCAGGCGGGCGCCGTACAGCATTCCCGTGATGTTCATGTCGGGTTCTCCCGTGTGCGGTGGTTGAAGGTCAGAAGCGGTGGCGCATGCCGGCCATCATCACGCGGTGGTTGTCACCGGGCTCCGGCGTGATGTTGCCGATCGAATAGTTGGCGCCGTCCTCGTTGGAGAGGTGCGAGTAGCCGGCGTATAGCGTGGTGCGCTTGGACAGCGCATGCAGGTAGTAGGCCGACCAGCCGCTGGCGTCCTCGCCGGCGGCGCCGTCCGATTCGTCGCGGTCGGCATAGCTGAGCGCCACCGTGTTCGCCGGGTTCACGCGGATCTCCGCGCTCACGGACCAGGTGCGGGCCTTGCCATTGCCGACGGTGCCGCTCTCCTTGTCCTGCGACCAGGCGAAATAGGGCTTCACGATGCCGAAGTCGTAGGCCAGGCCGACGCCGCTGGTGCGCACCTTGCCGCCGCTGGCGTCGCGCTGCACGCTCTGCGTGGTGAGTGCGCTGGAGAACGGGCCGTTGCCGTAGAGCAGGCTGAGGCCATGGCCGTCGCCTTCCTTGCGCGCGGTGGAGGTGGTGGCGACCTTCTCGCCGAACCAGTAGCCGGCATCGAGCTCGAAGCCGGCGAGCTTGGGCGAGCGGTACTTGACCATGTTGTCGAAGCGCACCTCGTAGGCCGGCTTCACGGCGCCGGTCTTGCGGATCAGCAGGCCGGCGCTGCGGTCGGCGTTGCCGGTGGCATCGAAGGGGTCGAGGGCGACGAAGGCGGGCGAATACTGGCGGCCCAGGGTCAGGCGGCCGAGGCTGCTCTCGAGGCCGACGAAGGACTGGCGGCCGAACAGGCGTCCGCCCTGCTCGGCGAGTCCGGTCGAGGGGTCGAAGCCGCTCTCGAGCACGAACAAGGCCTTCATGCCGTGGCCAAGGTCTTCGGTGCCACGAAAGCCGAGGCGCGAGCCGTTGAGTTCGCCGTGGTGGACGCCCTGGTAGCGCTGGTCGCCCGATCGCTCATGGCTGAGGTTGAGGTCGATGAGGCCGTAGATGGTGACGTTGGACTGGGCGAGCGCGAGCGACGGGGCGGCGACGGCGGCGGCCAGCAGGACCGACTTGGAAAGGCGTTGCATGGAAGTCTCCTCGATCTTGTGGATGGGCGCGCCAAACACGTCGGCGCGGCCCGCATTGCAGCGCCGTCGCCTTTCGATCGCCTTTCAGTGCTGCCGGTCCGCGAGGAGGACGGACCGATGAAGGTGCCGGTGGCGGGGTGCCCGCCTCCGGCTCAGGATGTTCGCCTCCCGCTCAGGGTGCCGGGGTGGCGCCCAGCGGCAGCTCGACTTCCACGCACAGGCCGCGCCCGCGTTCGCCGTCGCGCAGCGTGACGCGGCCATCGTGGGCGAGCGCGATCTCGCGCACGATGGCCAGCCCGAGGCCGCTGCCATCGCTGTCGCCGTGGCCGAGGATGCGGTAGAAGCGCTGGAACACGCGTTCGCGCTCGGCCTCGGGAATGCCCGGCCCCTGGTCGCACACGCTGACCACCGCCTCGCCGTCGAAGGCGGCGACGGCGACGGTGACCGCCGAGTCGGGCGGGCTGTAGCGGATCGCGTTGTCGACCAGGTTGGAGACCATCTCGCGCAGCATCGGCGCGTTGCCCTCGATCATCAGCGCGTGGCCGATGCCTTCGTAGGCGAGGTCGATGTTGCGCTTGAGGGCGAGCGGGGCGAGCTCCATCGCCACGTCCTTGACCAGGCCGGCGAGGTCGAGCGGCGCGCGCTCGTCGATGAGGCCGTTGACCGCCTCGGCGCGCGACAGGGTGAGCATCTGGTTGGCCAGCCGACGCGCGGCGCGGGTGCTGCGCAGCAGGCTGGCGAAAGTGTTGAGCATCTCTTCCGGGTCGGTCTGGCGCAGGCCGTACTCGGCCTGGGTGGTGAGGACCGCGAGCGGGGTGCGGATCTGGTGCGCGGCGTCGGCGAGGAAGCGCCGGCGCGCGGCCAGCATGGCCGACAGGCGCTGCATGTGGTGGTTGATGGCGTCGATCAGCGGCGCGACCTCGCTCGGCACGCGGTCGGCCCGCACCGGGGTGAGGTCTTCCTCGTCGCGGTCGCGGATGTGATCGCGCAGCGCCACCAGTGGCCGGAAGGCGGTGCCCAGTGCGAGCAGCACCAGCACCGCGCCGACGGCGACCAGGGCCGACTGGCGTTGCAGGCTGGCGAGGAAGAGATCGCGGGCGAGGGTCTCGCGTGCGCCGGTGGTCTCGGCAAACACGATCAGCACGGCGTCGCCGCCTTCCAGTGCGGGGTCGTACAGGCGCTTGCGCATCGCGGCCATGCGCACCGTCTCGCCGCGGTAGGCGAGATCGAAGATCCTCACCATGCCCTCGCCGGCAGGCAGCGCGGGCGGGCGCAGGTCGGCATAGCCGGTGACGAGCACGCCCGCGGCGTCGAACACGGCGTGGAAGACGCGCTCGGCGGCGCTGTCCTCGAAGCCTTCGAAGGCGGCGTAGGGAATGTCGACCTGGATCTCGCCTTCGAGCGAGTGGGTGCGCTCGCCGATCGCCCGCACCGAGGCGGTCAGCGTGCGGTCGTAGGCCTGGTTCACCGCGTCGAGTGCGCCGCGGTAGCTCAACCAGGCATTGACGACCAGCATGATCGCGAGCGGGGGCAGCAGCCAGCCGAGGACGCGGCGGCGCAGGCTGCCAGCGTGGTGGCGCGGCGCGGCGGGTTCGACATCCGCTGCCGGTGCCGCGGTGTCTGCCGCAGCCTCGCTGCCCTCCGCGGCGCCAGTGCCATCGGTGCGGCCGCCCTGCGCGGCCCCGGGGGCTGCGCGCATGTCAGGGCGCCGGCCGTTCGGCGAGCAGGTAGCCGAGCCCGCGCAAGGTGTTGATGACGACGTCGGCACCTTCGAGCTTCTTGCGCAGGCGAGAGACGTAGATCTCGATGGCCTCCACGCGGGCGTCGGCGTCGAACTCGAACACCTTCTGGAACAGGGCCTCGCGCGCCACCGGGCGGCCGACGCGCGACAGCAGCACCTCGAGCACCGCCAGCTCGCGCGGGGTCAGCGCCAGCACCTGGCCGTCCACCGTCGCCATGCGGCTGGTGGTGTCGAACTCGAGCCGGCCCAGGCGCACCCGCGGCACCTGGTTGCCGGCGCGGCGCAGCAAGGCCTTGATGCGGGCCTCGAGTTCGGCGAGCTCGAAGGGTTTCGTCAGATAATCGTCGGCGCCGAGGTTGAGGCCCTCGACGCGTTCCCCGGTGCTGCCGCGTGCGGTCAGTACCAGCACGGGCGTGGGGGCGCCGTGGTCCGGGTTGCTCTCGCGCTTGCGCAGCCGGCGCAGCACTTCGAGGCCGTCCAGGCCGGGCAGCGACAGGTCGAGGATGACCACATCGTAGTGCTCGGTGCGCAGCGCCTGGTCGGCATGGTCGCCGCGGCCGAGCACGTCGAGCACGAAACCGGCCTGGCGCAGCGCGCGCGCGACCCACTCGGCGAGTTCGGCATGGTCTTCGACCAGCAACAGGCGCATGGGCAGTCCCGGTGAAAGTGAATCGAAAGGCTTGTGGGCGATTATCGGCGCAAAGCCGGGCGGCGTCCAAGTGGCCGACCGGTGTGCAATGGGAGCGGAATGTGAGAACGGACGGGGCCAGGATCGACGACGACCGTGTGCCGGCGCACCGCGGGGACGTGCGCCGGTCGCTGCGCGGGCTGCGGGCGCTGGTCTGCGCGGCGGCGATGCTGTTGGCCGCAGTGGCCGGCGCCGAGCCCGCCGTCGACCGGTTCGAGCAGGCGCGCCGCGAGGGTCGGGTGGTGGTGTATGCGGCGGCCGACCAGGACGTCGTCCAGCCCATCCTCGACGACTTCGAGGCCTTGCACCCGGGGATTCGTGTCGAGTATCGCGACATGAACTCGAGCGAGCTGTACGAGCTGGTGGTCAACGAGCGCGCCGCCGGCCGGCCCGGGCCGGACGTGGTGTGGAGTTCGGCGATGGACCTGCAGGTGAAGCTGGTCAACGACGGCTATGCCCAGCCTCACCGTTCGGCCGAGACGGCGGCCCTGCCGCGCTGGGCGGTGTGGAAGGACGAGGCCTTCGGCACTACCTACGAGCCGGCCGCCATCGTCTACAACAGACGCCTGCTCGCCGAAGCCGATGTGCCCGCCACCCACGCGGCGCTGATCCGCCTGCTCGACGAGCAGCCCGAGCGCCTGCGCGGGCGCATCGGCAGCTACGACCCGGCGCGCTCCGGCCTTGGCCTGCTGCTGCATACCCAGGATGCGCAGGCCAACCCGATCGCGTTCTGGCAGCTCGTCGAGCGCATGGGCGATCTCGGCCTCGAGCAGCACGACTCGAGTGCCGCCATGCTCGACCGTGTCGCCGCCGACAAGCTGGTGCTGGCCTACAACGTGCTCGGCTCCTATGCGCACAAGCGCGCGCGCAGCGACGCGGTGCTCGGCGTGGTGTGGCCGCAGGACTACACCCTGGTGCTGAGCCGCGTTGCCTTCATCGCGCGCGATGCGCGGCATCCGGCGGCGGCCCGCCTGTGGCTGGATCACTTGCTGTCGCCGCGCGGCCAGGCCTTGCTCGCCGAGCACCTCGGCCTGCTGCCGGTACGCAGCGATGCCGGCACCGCCGGCGCCGACAGCGCCGCCGTCCTGCTGCACCGCAACCTGCGCCATGCCTTCCGTCCGATCCGCATCGGCTCGGGCCTTCTCACCTACCAGGATCAGGCCAAGAAGCAGGCCTTCCTGCGTCAATGGGACGCCCGTACGCGGCCCGCTACCGAGTAAGAGTCGTCTCCGATGAAGCTCCTTGCCGCGCCGTGGCGCCGCATTCTCCCCACGCTCGTGCTTGCCGCCGCCGCCGGCTGGCTCGCCGAGCGCCTGCAGCTGCCCTTGCCGTGGATGATCGGCCCGCTGTTTGCGGTAGCCGGTGCGCGCATGGCCGACATCGAGCTGCGCCCGCTGCCCGGGGGGCGGCAGACCGGGCAATGGGCGATCGGTGCCGCGCTCGGCCTGTACTTCAGCCCCGAGGTGGTGGCGCAGCTGAGCCTGCATGCGCCGCTGGTGGTGGCGGCTGCGGTGGGCTCGTTGCTGCTCGGCGTGCTGTGCGCGCTGATCATGCGTCGCCTGGGCGGAGTGGATGCGCCGACCGCCTTTTTTGCCGCTTTGCCGGGCGGGGCGTCGGAGATGGCCAACCTCGCCGACCGCCATGGCGGCGCGGTGGATCGGATCGCTGCCGCGCACGCGATCCGGGTGCTGTTGGTGGTGTCGCTGCTGCCCTTCGCCCTCACCTTCGCCGGGGTGCAGGGCAGCGACCTCTATGTTCCGCTGGTGCGGGAAGTGGACGCGCAGCACTTTCCGCTGCTGGTGGGCGCGAGCCTGCTCGGCGTGGCGACCTTCAAGCTGCTGCGCATCGCCAACGCCTGGGTGCTCGGTCCGCTGCTCGGCGTGGCGGCGGCGACGCTCGCCGGCGTGCCGCTGTCGGCGCTGCCGGTGTGGGTGGTCAACGGCGGCCAGCTGCTGATCGGCTGCGCGCTGGGCTGTCGCTTCTCGCGCGCCTTCTTTCGCGCCGCACCGCGCTTCATGGGTGTTGCCGCGCTGACCGCGGTGCTGTCGATCGTGTTCTCCTTCGCGCTGGCGGCCCTGCTCGGGCTGGTGTCTGCGGTGCCACTGCCGACCCTGTCGCTGGCCACCGCGCCCGGCGGCGTGTCGGAGATGTGCATCACCGCCAAGGTGCTGCAGTTGGGCGTGCCGCTGGTCACCGTGTGCCACGTGCTGCGGGTGGTGGTGCTGACCGTGGGCGCGCAGTGGAGCTTCGGGGTGTTCCGGCGCCTGGTGGCGGCCTGAGGCCGGGATGAGCGCGGCGGCCGGTGCGCCCCGGGCGGGGCGCCGGTGCCGCACGGTCGGGTTCAGGCGCCGTCGGCCAGGGCCGGATAGTCGGTATAGGCCTGCGGCCCCGGGCTGTAGAAGGTCGCCGGGTCGGGCGCGTTGAGCGCGGCCTTGCGGCGGATGCGCTCGGGGTGGGTCTGCAGCGCGGCGCCTCGTCCTTGGGCGTACAGCGCTGCAATACCGGCCTTCGATCATGCGGGTGGGCGATCGTTTCCTGGATTGCATTGCGCGGTGATCGGGGCGCGGCAGAACAGGCGAAGCCGTCAGCGACCGTCGAGCGCCGCGAAGCAGCGCCCCGCGGCATCCGCGGCCAGGCCGGCGAGCCGCGCCGCGCGTGCGTCGCGCTTCGACGCGGGCTCGGCCCGCGCCGCTTGCGCCGCCCGGATTGGGCTGCCTGCCGCGATTTCGTGCAGGTGAAGGGCATCCGCATGCCAGGTCTCGAGGTAGGCGCGCAGCTTGTCGCCCTGTGCCCCGGCCCGCACGAGACTGGCTGCGGGGCGGGCGAAGGCTTCGGCGACAATGCGCGCATGCAGGCTGCTGGCAAGGCACAGCGTGCAGCCGGCGAGCAGCGCGCACAGCTCGAGCAGATGGGTGCTGGCGGCGACGAGGCAGCGCGCGGGTTCGCGTAGTCGCTCGCGAAGGCGGCGCAGGACTGCAGGGTCGTCGTGCCAGGGCGCACGCCCGGCGCACCACAGCACCAGCCCGAGGCCGGTATCACGCAGCAGGCGGTCAAGCCCGACGGCGAGGGCGTCGAGCGTGGCGTCGTCGCCGCACTCGGCGCTCAGCTGGGCGGCGATCCAGCCGCCGGGAAAGCGTGCGCGGATCCGGGCCGGTTCGCCCTGCTCGGCGCGCTTCGCGATCTGCGCGCCGAGCACGCGCGCGACGAGGGCGGCGGGGTCGGGGGCAAGGCCTGCCGCGATGCCGGCGGTGGCGAGCCAGGCCTGGGTGCGCCGATCGCGCACCTGGACCAGCGCCGCACTGCGCAAGGCTGCGCAGGCCTCGGCCTGCACCGCGCCCGGCAGCCCGGCGAGGCCGACGCCGCCGCTGCCGGCGTGGACGATGCGGGTGGCGGGGGGCAGTATCGGCGCCGACGCCAGATAGGGCAGCTGGCGCGCGATCCCCAGCCACTGTTGCGCCCAGCGCTCGCGGCCGGCGAGGTCGCGGTCGTGGTGGGCGATGGCGCGTGCGGCCTCGTCCCGGCCCATCAGCATGATCGCCGCCTCATAGGCGCGGCAGTCGAGGATCTCGCCGCCGACCTGCAGCAGGCCGGGGGGCGCCGCCTGGGGGTCGGCCGCGGCGCGCAGGCGCAGGGCGCGGGCGATCGCGTCCACCGGTTGCACCTGCACGCCACCGTCGGCGCGCAGGTCGCGCACGGCCAGTCCGGCGAAGTGCAGCGGCCGGTCCGGGGCGAGGCGCGCGGCCTGCGCTGCGGCGATGTGGCCGAGCAGCAGGTCGCCGAAGTTGTGCCGGTCGAAGGCGCCGAACAGGACCAGCGGCGTAGCCTGCGGCGGGCCGAGGGGATCAACGCTCATCGCCGGCGCGCCGCCCGCCTTCAGTCCTGCGGTGTGCGCAGCCGGTCAAGGCGCAGGCGCTGGCGCTCGTCGAACAGACGGCGGGCGCCCAGGCTGACTGCGACCACGGTGCCGAAGCCGGTGCCGCCGGCGATCAGGAACATCACCAGGATCTGGTATTTCACCGCCTCCACCGGTGGCGTGCCGGCAAGGATCTGGCCGGTCATCATGCCCGGCAGGCTGACGATGCCGGCAGCGGCCATGGCGTTGATGATGGGGATCATGCCGACCCGGATCGCCTCGCGCCGGGTATCGGCGATGGTCTCGTTCCAGTCCTGGCCGAGGGCGAGCCTGGCCTCGAGCACGCTGCGCCGGGCGGCGGCGTCCTGGGTCAGGCGGTCGAGGCCCAGCGCGATGCCGTTCATGGTGTTGCCGAGCACCATGCCGAGCAGCGGAATGGCGTACTGCGGCGCATACCAGGGGGTGTTGCCGATCACCGCCAGCAGCGCCATCACGGTGACGGTGAAGGAGGACACGAACATCGACAGCGTGCCCAGGCCGAAACCCCACCAGCCGGTAAAGCGGCGCTTCTGGCGCGCCATCACCTCGCGTCCGGCGGCAGTGATCATGATCGCCGCCATCGCCGCCACCCACAGAAAATGGACGTTGTCGAACAGCAGCTTGAGCACCAGGCCGATCAACAGCAGCTGGATCGTGGTGCGCGCGGCCGACACCACCAGGCGCTGCTCAATGCCCAGGCCCAGGCGCAGCGACAGCCCGGCCAGGGCCAGGATCAGCAGCGCGGCCAGCGACAGGTCGAGGACCGAGAGCGCGATCACCATCGGTCGCCCTCCGCCCCGGCATGCGTGTCCGGGTGAAGCTGGCCGTCCTCGAGCACGAAGCGGCGCCGGGACACGCGCGCGGCCTGGCGCGGGTCGTGGCTGACCCACAGCAGCGCGGCCTGGTGCTCGCGGCGGTAGTCGTCGAGCAGGGCTTCGACGCGGGCGGTGCTGTCCTCGTCGAGGTTGCCGGTGGGCTCGTCGAGCAGCAGGGCCGCCGGGCGGCGCATCAGCGTGCGCAGCAGGGCGAGGCGCTGGCGCTCGCCGGTGGAGCAGCGCGCCACCTCCCACTCGAGCGCCGCCGCGGGCAGGCCCAGGCGTGCGAGCCAGTCCGGCTCGCAGCCCTCGCCAAAATGGGCGCCGACCGTCTCCGCCCACCACTGGCCCTCGGCCATCACCAGCGCGACCTGGCGGCGCCACTCGGGGGGCGGCGTCGCAGCGCAGCGGCGGGTGTCGAGGCGGGCCTCGCCCTGGTGCGGGTCGAGATCGGCAATGGCGCGCAGCAGCAAGGATTTGCCGCTGCCCGAGGCTCCGCGCAGGCACACGCATTCGCCGGCGGCGACCGTGAGCTCGATCGGGCCGACGTGGCGGGTGCGCAGCTGGTGCAGGACAAGGGCGGGCATGGCCTGCATCTTCGCGGTCGCCGGCAGCGATTTCAATGGCCGGCGCGTGCGGCGGACGTGACTGCAGGTGGCGGCACTTGCAATTGGTGACGGCGGGTGCAGTGCATTTGCGCGAAAATGCCGCTTCCGCTGCTGTGCGGAATCTTTTCATCGCGCGGGGTTCTGACCTGTGCGATGCGGCGCAGGTGGTCTGCGCAGCTCATCCAGGACACGCTCATGCACAAGGATCCCCGTTTTTCCGGCATTTTCCTCAACCTCGACCGTGGCAGCGCGACGCCGCCCTCGCTGTGGCAGAAGATCGTCGGTGGGGTGGTGATGGTGGGCGTGTTCGTGCTCGCGCTGACCTTCTCGGTGGCGCTGTTCGCGGTGGTGCTGACCGTCGGTGCCGTCGCCTGGGGCTACCTGTGGTGGAAGACCCGCGCGGTGCGTAAGGCGATGCGCGAGCAGATGGAGGCCCGCATGGCCGAGCCCGGCATGCGTGCGGGTGGCGCGGGGACGGCCCCGCGTGCGCGCGGCCTGATCATCGAAGGCGAGGTCATTCGCGAGGTGAAGGTCGAGGAGCCCCCGTCGGCGGACAGCCGGCACTGAGCGCCTGTCCTTGGCGCGTCCGTCTCACTTCGGATCGTCGCCGCGTGCGCTCGGGCGCTCGGGGCCGGGCGGTGGCGGCGCGATCGTCTGCAGCCGCGCCTCCTTGCCGTCGATGCTGCGGATGTGCACATCCATCTGGGTGAAGGCGATCTCGATGCCGTTGTCCTTGAAGCGACGGTCGATCTCGCGGTTGATTTCGTCGATGGCGGCGTTGCGGTCGGCGAGTTCGCGCACGTGCACCCGCAGTTCGTGGTCCAGCGTGCTGGCGCCGAAGCTGAGGAAGAACACCAGCGGCGCCGGCTCCTTGAGCACGCGCGCGTTGTCGCTGGCGATCTGCAGCAGCAGCTGGCGGGTGAGCTCGAGGTCGGAGCCGTAGGCCACCCCGACCTTGACCGTGACGCGGGTGACGGTGTCGGTCAGCGACCAGTTGGTGAGCTGGCCGGTGATGAAGGCCTTGTTGGGGACGATCATCTCCTTGCGGTCGAAGTCGGTGATGGTGGTGGCGCGGATCTGGATGCGGCTCACCGTGCCCGACACGTTGCCGATGGTGACGGTGTCGCCGATGCGCACCGGGCGCTCGAACAGGATGATGAGGCCGGACACGAAGTTGGCGAAGATCTCCTGCAGGCCGAAACCCAGGCCGACCGACAGCGCCGCCACCAGCCACTGCAGCTTGTCCCAGCTCACCCCCAGCGTGCCGAGCGTGGCGACGATGCCGACGCCCATGATCACGTAGGACAGCAGGGTGGTGATGGCGTAGGCGCTGCCCTGTGCCAGCTTGATGCGTGACAGCACCAGCACCTCGAGCAGGCCGGGCAGGTTGCCGGCCAGCATGAAGGCGATGCCGCCGATCACGAGCGCGGCGAGCAGGTCGCGCAGGCTGATCGGGGTGCTGGTGGCGGTGTCGCCGCTGCCACTGACGTACTCGTACAAGGTGATGTTGTCGAGGTAGGCGAACACCGTGATGAGGTCGGCCCACACCCAGTACAGGCTGACGATGAGGCCGGCGAGCAGGCCCAGATGCACGAGCCGCAGCGATTGCTGGCTGATGCGATCGATGTCCAGCCGTGGCGTCTCGGCGCCATCGTCGGCCTCGCCACCGGCCAGGCCCTCGCGCTGGGCCGCTTCGCGGCGGGCGACCGCCTGCTGGTGGTCGAGGCGGCGGGCGGCGACGCCGAGGGCGCGGATCACGGTTGCTTCGACCAGGCGCCAGACGATGAGCACGAACAAGGTGTCGATCAGGCGTCCGGTCAGCTTCAGCGCGGTGTAGTAGTAACCCATCAGCACCGCGGCGATGAGGGCGATCGGCATCAGCCCGAGCGCGAGCCCGATGGCCACCCGCAGCGGCGAGGGGCGGAGCTCGTGCGAGCGGTGGATCAGCAGCCGCCCCATCAGCCAGGCCATGATCGCGTAGCCGGCGAGCAGGGTCAGGATGCCGAGCACGTCGTTGGCCAGCACCTCGGGCTGACGCTCGGCGAGGGTCACGATAGCGACCACGGCGAGCACGACGAGGCCGAGTTGGCGCATGCGGCGATGCAGTTCGCGCACGCGCTCCAGCGGCCAGCGGAAGTGGCGCTCGGCGACGCCGCCAGGGGCGAGCACGCGGTAGGCGGTGTAGAACACCAGCCAGGCCTGGGCCATCTGCAGCAGCGCCGCGCCCAGGCTGGCGTTCTGGCCGCGGGCGTCCATCTGCAGGGCGAGGCCGGCGAGCGCCAGCAGCAGGCTGCCGGGCAGGGCCAGCAGCAGGTTGAAGAAGATCGCCAGCGGCGTGTGCAACTGGCTGTCGCGGCGCACGTAGCCGATGTCGCCATGCAGGCGGTCGAGCTTGTCGCGCAGCCAGCGCCGGCGCGACAACAGCCCCAGCGTCAGCAGCAGCACCGGCAGAAAGAGCAGGGGGCGCGCCTGCAGCCCCGACCACAGCTCGGACATGGCCGACCGCCAGGGAATGGCGGCGAGCTGGGCCTGCAGCGTGGCGGGAACGGCCTGCAGCCAGGCGAGATCGAGCGGGCGGTTGCTCGGGATCCAGAACATCTGCTCGTCGAGGGTGGTGCGCAGGCGGTCGGCGGTGGCCTGCAGCTGGCGCTCGTTGAGCTGCAGGGTGATCGACTCGTTGAGCACCGCGTTGAGCTCGCGGTTGAGGCGCTCGAGCAGCTCGGCACGTGTGCTCAGCAGCGCCAGCAGCTGCGCACGCATGTCCTCGTCGACCTGTTCGGGCGGGGTGTCGGCGAGCAGGCGCTCGACGTGGGCGGCGGGGCGACCGAGTTGCTCGCGCTGCTTGTTGACCTCGAACTGGTACAGCCGGATGTCGGCAATCTGCTCGGCAAGCTGCTTGTCCACCTGCGGCTGTGGCAGGGCGCGCTTCTGCTCGAGCAGGATGCGCGACAGCAGCAGGCTGCCCTGCAGCACGTTGATCTGCTCGTCGATGATGCTGCCGGCGCGGTTGAGGCTGTCGAGCTGCTGGCGCGTGGCGAGGTTACGCTGGGTCAGGGTGTTGAGGTGCTCGGTCGCGCGCAGCAGGTAGGACGAGAGCTCCTGGTTGGTGGCGACCTCGCGGGCGAGCAGGCTGTCGCCGCCCGAGGCGTCCTGCGCGCGCGCGACGGCCTCGACGGTCTCTGCCGCCTGCGCGCTGCGCTGGGCGTTGATCGCCGTCTGCAAGGCCTGCACCTGGGCGCCCAGCAACTGCAACTGCAGGGTGGCGAGGTCGCGCCGGGCCTGGCCGAGGTCCTGCAGCACGCTGCCGGCGGCGAGCTCGCGCTGGCGCAGCGTGCTCTGGGCATCGAGCGCATGCCATTCCGCGGCCAGCGCTTCGCGCCGGTCGACGCTTAGCGCGCGGCCGTCGCGCCCGGGCTCGCGATTGGCGGCGAGGGCGGCTTCGAGGGTGGCCATGCGGGTCTGGTTGGCGCTGATCTCGGTCTGGGCGCGCTCGGGCCCGGTGCGCGCGCCCAGCAGCAGGGCGTTGGCCTCGTCCAGGCTGCGCTGCCATTCGACGAGGGTGGCATTGCGCTCGACGAGGGCTTGCTCGAGTTCGGCGGCGGACAGGGAAGGGTCGATCGTGGCCGGGGCGTCTGCGCCGGCATCGCCGTCGGCCTGCAGGGCGGCCAGTTGCGCGCGCGCCTCGGCGGTGCGGTTCGGTGCCGCCTCCAGACGCGCGTTGAGGGTGGCGAGTTGCTGGCGGTAGTCCTCGGCCGCCGCGAGGTTCGACAAGGCCTGTTCCAGCGCCTGCTTGGCCGCCTGCTGCTCGGCCTCGGGCAACTGGCGATCGGCGAGTGCGGCGACGCGCGCGCGCAGATCCTCGGCCGAGGGCGGCAGCGGCGGCTCGGCGCTGACCGGCAGCGCCAGCAGCACAATCAGCAGGAGGGCGAGGAAGCGGGGCAGATGCAGGAACGAGGCCATGCGGGCGGGGGTGTGCAAGGGGAGCAAAGGGGGAGGGGATGGCGGCGCAAGGCCGGAGTGTACCCTGCCCGCGGCCGTGCGCAGCGGGCGCGGATCGTAAGCAAGTGTCGGCCGCCGATGCCTCCGCGCCGGAACTCTTCGTGCGCGCCGGCGCACTCACTCACACCCCCTGCTCCACCTGGGATGCCCTTGTCGCCATGCCGCCCGTCGCTCGCCTGATCCTTCCCCTGCTCGTCCTGCTGCTTGCCGCGCTGGCATGGCTGAAGCCGCTGGACCAGCTCGCCGAGACCCATGCCGAGGCCGGCCTCAAGCGCGCGGTGGCGAGCTTTGCCGCGGCGCGTGCGCTCAACGCGGTGATCTCGGTCGTGCAGGGCACCGAGGTGACGGGCGGCGTGGTGGTGGGCGTCAAGCTCGCGCCCGGCCAGGTGCTGGACCCGGTCAATGATCTGATCGAGCAGTTCTCCACCCTGATGCTGGCGGCGAGCATCGCCTTCGGCACCCAGCTGCTGCTGATGCAGATCGGCGCCGGCTGGCTGGTGGCCGCCGCCCTCAGCCTGGTCGCGCTCGCCTGGGCCGGTTGCTGGCTGCGGGGGCCGCCGCCGGCCTGGTTGTCGCGGGTGCTGGTCGCCCTGCTGCTGGTGCGCTTCATCGTGCCGGCGGCGGCGCTCACCAGCGAGTACGCCTTCCAGGCCTTCATGGCCGACGAGTACCAGGTGCACCAGCAGGGCATCGAGCAGGCGGCGGATTCCTTCGGCGCGCTGCCGGTGGCCGAGGAGGCGGCGAAGGCGCGCTGGTGGGAGCTGCGCGAGCGCATCGAGGAGCTCAAGGCTTCGGCTGAGCGCATCGTCGATCACACCATCCGCATCGCCGTGGTGTTCCTGATACAGACCCTGGTGCTGCCTTTCCTGGTGATGTGGGGGATGTTGCAGGCGGGGCGGCTGCTGCTGACGTCCGCCGCTGCCCGATCGTAGCGCCGGGCGCGACGGCGGCCGTTCCGGCAGCGATCCTCAATCCCCCTGCGCCGCCTCCAGGCGCGTGATCAGTGCGCCGAAATCCGCCTGCATGGCGGCGTCCGTGATCTGCGCGAGGTGGCGGCGCAGGTCGGCCAGCGTGGTACCGAGTTTCCAGGCGGCGGCGCCCTCGCGTTCCACCTCGCGGGTGAGCTGGCGGGCGAGGGGCAGGTTGTGTTCGGCGAAGGCGAGGCCGAGCAGGGTGGGCTTGAGCCATTCGTCGGGGTTGCCGCGCTGGCGCGCGCGCTCGCAGGCGAGGCGGGCGGCGCAGGCGGCGGCTTCGGCCTGGGCTTCGTCGCCGTCGTCACCGCGTTCGCGCAGCAGCGCCGGCAGGTTGCAGCTGCAGTAGTAGTCGTTGAGGTCGAGCAGCATGCCGCGCTGGTAGGCCTCGATGGCGCGGTCGAGCATGCGTGCATCGGGCCTGCCGGCCGCCACCGAGGCGTTGTAGAGCTTCTTGTAGCGGCCGCCGATGAGCCCGCTGCGCTCGGGGTTGTCGCCAAAGCTGCGGATCATGGCCTCGAGCGCGGCGATCGCGTCGGTGGGCGAGCCCTGGTAGCTCTGCGCCAGCGCGCGCTGCTCCTGCAGGTAGGGGCTGCGGCGGATCGCCTCGGGCAGGGCGTCGATGAATGCCAGCGTACGGGGCCAGTCGCCGAGCACGTCGCGCACGAAGCGGAAGATCTCGATCGCGGTGGCGTCGAGCTGGATGTCGGCGGGCGGATTGTCGGCGAGGAAGGCCTCGGCGGCGGCCGCGCGCCCTTCCCTGGGCATGTTGCGGATCGCCAGCATGCGCCCGCGCAGGGCCTCGAAGGCCTCGAGCTGGTCGGCCAGCTCCTGCGCGCGGCGGTCGTCGGCGGGGATGTCGGGGTAGCCGCTGATCAGGGCATGCACCGGCGAGCGCCCGGCGCGCACCTCGGGGATCGCCTTCGTCAACACCGCCTGGATGGCCTGCGCCTCGTCGGCGTCGGGCTTCTCGTGCGCCAGCGGATAGGCGATGCGGCGGATCTGCTGCAGGTCGAACACCGGCTGCGCCCAGTTGGCGGCGATCAGCACGCAGTTGTCCTCGCGCGCGGCGTGGCGCACGCCGATCTCGTAGTAGGCGTTGGCATTGGCGATGCTGATGTCGGCGACGACCAGATGCGCGAAGAACAGGCGCTCGAGCATCTCCTTGACGATTACCGCGCCGGTGTCCTGGTCGGCGCGCACGGCGCGGTAGCCAAGCGACTCCAGGGCCGGGGCGATGGCATTCGTCCACAAAGCGTCGAAGTCGACGCGCGGCGGGTGCGGTGGCGCGGCACCGGTGTCCTTGGTGCCGAAGGGCATCACCATGAAACAGATCGGACGCAGGCTCATGAGGGACTCCGGTCTTGAAAGGTCGAGTGGCAGGGAAGCGGCGCGCGGCATTTATCCGCCACGCAGGGCGGCGACGATGGAGAGCATCGCGATGCCCTCGTTGGCCGGGTAGGTGCCGGGCTTGCCGTTGAGCTTGGACAGCACGCCGCCGGCGTGGTGCAGGCCGATGACGCGCCAGTCGGCGGCGTTGAACACCGGGCTGCCCGAATTGCCCTTTTCGGTCGGCGCACGATAGTGCAGGCGGCAGGGCGTGCCGTCGAAGCGGTTGTCGGCGGGGCCTTCGTGGTCGAGCAGTTCGTTGTCCTGGAAGGAGAACTCCAGGCCGCCGCCGCCGGTGTGGCCGATCACATAGACTTGGCTGCGGCCCTGCTCGGGCTGCAGCGGCAGGCGCCTGGCAAAGGGCAGCGGGGCGACGCCGGCCGGTGGCGGGGCGTCGAGCTCGAGCAGCGTGGCGTCGTGGCGGTCGACCGGCGAGCTCCATACGATGCGCGCGACGCCGTAGCTGCGCTCGGCATCCGCAGCCTCGAACACGACGCTGGCGTCCTCGGCGCGTAGCGCGCCGCTGCTGGCCTCGGCATTGACGACATGGAAGTTGGTCAGCACCAGTGCGCGCGCCACCGGCGGCAGGCCGAGATCCTCGGCCGCGACCAGGAAGCCGGTGCCGATGCGGGCGTCGAGCCCGGCGCGGATGGAGGCCACCGAGGACGCGCTGCGCAGCCCGGTCTGCCACCAGCGGTAGGACTTGGTGCCATCGGCGCCGAGGATGGCCTCGAGCTGGGCGGCGGGCGGTTCTGGCGCCTGCTGCAGGCGCTGCAGGTCGTCGCGGTCGAGCTGCAGGCGCGCGCCGGACAGTTGCATGAGGCGCGTGCGCAGCGCCTCGAGCAGGCCGCGCTCGCGCTCGCCGGCGCTGGCGAGCTCCCATACCTGCTCGAACTGGCGCAGGGTGCTGGCGACGGCGAAGGCTTCGAGATCCTTGGGCTCCTGGCGCAGGAAGAGGCCGAGGTGGTGCTCCGCGCGGTCGAGCTCGCCGAGCGCGAGAAAGGCTTCGGCGAGTGTGGCGTGATGCCAGCAATCGGCGGCGGGGGCGTCGTGCAGGTGGCTGACGATCTGGCGGGCGAGCGCGCGGTGGTCGAGGCGGGGCGCGCGGCGCAACTGCATGCGCTCGGCGCAGGCGGCGACGGCGACCAGGTTGATCGCATGCCAGGTGTTGCCGGGGTCGGCCTCGTAGGGCTTGCGATAGGCGCGCACCGCGTTGCCGAGCGCATCGAGGTCGCCGGGCGCCAGCGCCCGCCGGGCGTCGATGAAGATTTGCTTCCAGGCGCGGCCGAGCAGGCCGTGCAGCTCGGCCCATTCGGCTTCGCCTGCGTCCACCCGGCGCAGGGCGGCGTGGGCGACGTCGATCGCCGCGCTCGGCTGGCCGCACTCGATCAGGGCCTGCACCTGCAGCCGGCGTACCCGGGCGTCGGCCGGGGCGTGACGGGCGAGGCGGTCGGCGAGCTGGGCGAGGAGGGCGAACTGGCGCTGCTTGCGCAAGCGCTCGAGCTGGTCAAGCAGCGATGGCGGGCGGGCGTCGAGATCGCGCCAGGGATAGTCGGCGAGCAGCGCCTGCGTCTGGCGGACCAGGGCGTCTTCGGCGGGGGCGTCGCCGAGGGGTTCGGGTGCGGGCATCGCCGTGGCCTTACAGCTCGAGCAGGCGGCGCAGCGTGTCGCGCAGCGCGGGCTGGCCGAAGTACTTGACCAGCGAGTGGCGCCACCAGCCGCTGTTGTTCACCTCGGTATCGGTGATGCGCTTGAGGCCGGCCGACAGGAAGTCGTTGGCGATCTTCGGGTCGGCGCCGCACACCACGTCCAGGCGGTCGAAGAGGTTCACCCAGGCGTCGCGGAGGTGGCTGGCGGGGTAGCCGTCGATGCGCGTCCATTCGGGCTTGAAGCAGTCCTGTAGCTCGTCGATGCCGAGCGGACTGCCGAGCGTGATCAGTCCGTCGACGGGCGGGCAGTCGGGGACGCGCTTGAGGCAGTCGTAAGCGATGAAGGTGCCCATGCTGTGGGCGACGACCACGTGGCGGTCGCTGTCGACCGCCTTCAGCGCATCGATGAAGCGATGCCGGATCTCGGTCTGGACGCGATAGGTGGTGCCGGGACGCGGCGAATGCTCGACGTTGAACAGGTAGTGATGGGCGTCGCGCAGTTGCGCGGCCATGATGCGCTTCTTCAGCCACCAGGGCAGCGGGATGCGCTCGAGCGGCGTGGCGCCGGGCGCGGTGGCGGGTTGCGGGGCGCCGGCGGCGGCCTCGGCCGCTTCGGCGGCGGCGATCTCGGCGTCGCTCAGGCGCGTGAAGTTGGCGCGCATGGCATCGAGAAAGGCCTGCTCCCGCGCGTTGGCGGCGACCGGCGGCGGCGGGTTGCCGCTGGCGTCGACTTCCTCGGCGCTGCGCTCGGCCGTGCTCTCGTAGGCGGCGACATCGGGGTCGGGCTGTGCGTACAGCACGTCGGCCCAGTACACCAGGCGGCTGCTGACGCCTTCGGCGGCGAGGTCGAGCCCGCCATCGCCCTTGGCCAGCGCGCGCAGCCAGATCTCGTAGAGTTTCTGCGCCTCGGGCTTGTTGGCAAGACCGTGGATGAAGGTGACGTGTGGCATGGTGGGGCTCCCCAATCGAGTCGCGGCGAGGCTGGTGTCGGATGTCGCCTGCGCGATACCGTCGCCCGCCCTTGTCAAGATAGGCTGATGCATCCGGCAAGGCAACGCACCGGCGGTGCACGTGCAGGCGTCGCCCTGCGCCAGTATGCTACGCCGCCGACGGCCCCCGACCCACCCACAAGAATCCCGCCCATGAAAGACCAGATCCAACGCATGAAGGTGCTCGGCGCCGGCATTTTCAGCCTCCTGCTGGCGATGGGCGTGGCGCGCTTCGCCTATACGCCGCTGCTGCCGGTGATGCAGGCGCAGGCCGGGCTGGGCCTGGCCGAGGGCGGCTGGCTGGCGGCGATCAACTACGGCGGCTACCTCTGCGGCGCGCTCATCGCCTCGTTGATCAGCGACCTCGTGCTGAAGGACCGCCTCTATCGTATCGGCATGGTGGTGGCGGTGCTCAGCACGCTGATGATGGGTCTGAGCACCGACTTCACGGTGTGGGCGGTGTCGCGCTTCGTGGCCGGACTGAGCACATCGGCCGCGATGCTGCTCGGCACCGGGCTGATCCTGAACTGGCTGATCCGGCATGACCACCGCAGCGAGCTCGGCATCCACTTCAGCGGCATCGGCCTGGGCATCGCCGGCTGCTCGCTGGCAGTGGCGCTGATGAGCACCTGGCTGGACTGGCGCGGCCAGTGGTTGGCCTTTACCGCGATCGCCTGCGTGCTGCTGGTGCCGGCGCTGGCCTGGCTGCCCGCGCCGGATCGCAGCACGACGACCAAGACGGGCCAGGCGATGGAGGACAGGCCGCCGAGCGCCCTCTTCCTGCGCCTGTTCATGGCGGCCTACTTCTGCGCCGGCGTCGGCTACGTGATCAGCGCGACCTTCATCGTCGCCATCGTCGACCGCCTGCCCGGCCTGGCCGGCCACGGCACGCTGAGCTTCCTCGTCATCGGCCTGGGTGCGGCGCCGGCCTGCATCGTGTGGGACCTCATCGCGCGCCGCACGGGCGAGCTCAATGCGCTCATCCTGGCGGCGGTGCTGCAGATCGGCGGCATCGTGCTGCCGCTCACCGTTGGCGGCCTGGTGGGCGCGATCGGCGGCGCGCTGCTGTTCGGCAGTACCTTCATCGGCATGGTGAGCCTGGTGCTGACGATGGCCGGGCGCTACTTCCCGACGCGGCCGGCGAAGATGATGGGCAAGATGACGCTCTCCTACGGCGCGGCGCAGATCATCGGCCCGGCCGTCACCGGCTGGCTGGGCGGCGTGTTCGGCAGCTACGCCGGCGGGCTGTACCTGGCGGCGGCGGCGATGGTGCTGGGGACGGCCCTGTTGCTGGTGCTGAAGGCGGTCGAACGCCGCGACCTGCGTGCGCTGGCGGCGGCCGGATCGGCGCCGGCCTGAGCGTCCGCCTTCAGCCCGCGGGCGGCCAGGGCCGGCCGTGGCGGCGGCAGAAATCGCGCAGCAGCTGGTTGGCCATCGCATAGCGCATCGGAAACACCGGCGGCAAGGCGTCGACGTGGAAAAAGCGGGCGTCCTCGATCTCCGCGGGCGCGCACACGATGTCGCCCCCGGCGTACTCGGCCTGGTAGCCGAGCATCAGCGAATGCGGGAAGGGCCAGGGCTGGCTGGCGAAATAGCGCAGATTGCGCACCTGCAGCCGCGTTTCCTCGTGGATCTCGCGGTGTACCGCCTGCTCGGCCGACTCGCCGGCGTCGACGAAGCCGGCCAGGGTGCTGTACAAGCCGGGCGGAAAGTGCGGCGAGCGGCCGAGCAGGATCTCCTCGCCGCGCTCGACGGCGACGATCACCACCGGTGACACGCGCGGATAGTGCTCATGGCCGCAGTCCGGGTTGGTGCAGCGGCGCGCAATCGGCCCGGTCGCGAGCGCGGTGGGGGCACCGCAACTGCCGCAGAAACGATGCGTGCGGTCGAACTCGAGCAGCTCGAGCGCACGCGCGGCCGCGCTGCGGGTGGCGGCGGGCAGGGTATCGAGCAGGGCCTTCAGGTGTTCGAAACGATGGCCGGGCGGCGGCTCGCGCTCGCGCTCGAACTCGGCGACCAAGCAGGGCTCGCCGGCGGGGCCGAGGAACTCGAACATGCGCAGCGGTGGCCGGGCGCCGAGCTGCTGGCGGCCGGTGACGGGCAGGCCGCTGGTCGCGCTCACCAGCAGTTGATGGCCCCGAAAGACGAAGCACGAGGCCGCGCCAGCGGCGGTGCCGGCGAGGTTGACGGACGCGACGGACGCGACGGGGTTGCGGCCCTGCGTCATCAGCGCTGTCCGATGCGGATGTCGCCGAACAGGGTCTTGTGCGTCGCTGGCTGCGAGCGCCAGTACTGGCGCGGGGCCTTCACCGTGGCGCCGAGCACCGCCGCGGCGTGCCACGGCCAGCGCGGGTTGTAGAGCATGGCGCGGGCGATGCCGACGCAGTCGGCCTGGCCGCGGGCGACGATCTGCTCGGCCTGCTCGGCTTCGGTGACGAGACCGACGGCGATCACCGGCATGGCCACCTGCTGGCGGATCTCGGCGGCGAGCGGCACCTGGTAGCCGGGTCCGAGGGGAATCTTCTGCAGCGGCGACACGCCGCCGCTCGACACGTGGATGAAATCGCAGCCGCGCGCCTGCAGCGCCTTGCCGAAGGCGATGCTCTGGGCGACGTCCCAGCCGCCTTCGACCCAGTCGGTGGCGGAGATGCGCACGCCCAGCGGCAGGCCGGCGGGCAGCACGGCGCGCACCGCGTCGAAGACCTCGAGCGGGAAGCGCATGCGGTTTTCCAGGCTGCCGCCGTAGTCGTCGCCGCGCTGGTTGGCGAGCGGCGACAGGAACTGATGCAGCAGGTAGCCGTGGGCGGCGTGCAGTTCGATGAGATCGAGGCCGAGGCGCACGCTGCGCTGCGCGGCGGCGACGAAGCTGTCGCGCACATGGGCCAGGCCGGCCGCGTCGAGCGCCAGGGGCGGGGCTTCGGCGGGCGCGTGCGGAATCGCCGAGGGGCCGACCGGGCACCAGCCGCCGGCCTCGGGCGCAATGAGCTGGCCGCCGTCCCATGGCGTGTGGCTGGAGGCCTTGCGCCCGGCATGGGCGAGCTGGATGCCGAGCGGCATGTCGGAGTACTTGCGCACGCTGGCGAGCACGCCGGCGAGCGCGGCTTCGGTGTCGTCCGACCACAGGCCGAGGTCGGCGGGCGTGATGCGGCCCTCGGGGGTGACGGCGGTGGCCTCCAGGATCAGCAGGCCGGCGCCCGACAGCGCGAGCTGGCCGAGGTGGATCAGGTGCCAGTCGGTGGCGCGGCCGTCCTCGGCCGAGTACTGGCACATCGGGGCGATGACGATGCGGTTGGGCAGCTTCAGCTGGCCCAGTTCGATCGGCGTGAAGAGCTGGCTCATCGTTACATCCTGCGCGAAGAAGGGAACTCGGATGCGCAGACTGCCACCACCCGGGCCGGAGCGGAAGAGGCGCAGGGGCGGAGGCGGCGCTGAGGTGGTGGCGTCGGTCGTGGCGGGTGCGAGGGACGACCGCGCCGGCGTGCTGTGCGATCATGCCGGCTCGGGACGACGACAGCCGGCGAACCATGACGCACGGAGTACTCCCCAGCGAGAACAGGGCCCTGGCGCATGCCGCCGGGGCCGACAGCACGGTCGGCAGGCATGTGACCGTGATCGCGCTTGCGTGGACCGGCGTGCAGCTGTGGGCGGCGTCGCCGCTGCCGCTCGCGGCCGGCGTGTTCGTGCTCGGCGATGCCGGCCTGCGCTCGCTGCATCTGGCCTTCGCGCTGTTGCTCACCTTCCTGATCCTGCCCGCCTGGGGTCGCCCGGGTGGCTACCGCCTGCGACCGGTCGATCTCGCCCTGGCCACCGTGGCCGCGCTGTGCGCGGGCTATCTGCAGCTGTTCTACGCGCGCATCAGCGCCCATCCGGGTGATCCGGGCACGCTGGACCTGGCGGTGGCGCTGACCGGACTGCTGCTGCTGCTGGAGGCGTCGCGTCGCCTGCTCGGGCTGCCGATGGTGCTGCTGGCGCTGGCGATGCTCGTCTACCTGTTCCTCGGCCCGCATGCGCCCGAGCTGATCGCCCACAAGGGCGCCTCGGTGGCGAAGGCGATGGAGCACCTGTGGCTCGGCACCGAAGGCGTGTTCGGCGTCGCGCTGGGGGTGTCGGCGGGCTTCATCTTCCTGTTCGTGTTCTTCGGCGCCCTGCTCGAGAGCGCCGGTGGCGGCAGCTACTTCGTGCGCAGCGCGCTGGCCCTGGTGGGGCACCTGCGCGGCGGGCCGGCGAAGGCGGCGGTCGGCGTGTCGGCGGCCAGCGGGCTGTTCTCGGGCTCGTCGATCACCAATGTGGTGACCACCGGGCCGCTCACCATCCCGCTCATCAAGCGCATCGGCTATCCGCCGGAGAAGGCGGCGGCGATCGAGGTCGTGTCCTCGGTCAATGGCCAGGTGATGCCGCCGGTGATGGGGGCGGCCGCCTTCCTCATGGTCGAGTACGTCGGCATTCCTTATCTGGACGTCCTCAAGCACGCCCTGATCTCGGCGCTGGTGGCTTACCTGGGCCTGCTCTATATCGTGCACCTCGAGGCGGTGAAGGCCGGGCTGCGCGGCCTGCCGCGGCTGCAGCCGCGGCGCTGGCAACGCAGCGTGCTGCGCTTTGTCGCCGGCTTTGCCGGCGTGGCGGCGGTGCTGCTCGGGGTGTCGGCCTTCGGTGCGCTGGGCCGCATGCTGCTGCCGTCGGCTGCGGCCTGGCTGACCGCGCTCGCGCTCGCATTGGCCTACGTGCTGCTGCTGCGCCTCGGTGCGCGCCAGCCCCTGCCCGACGAGGCGCCCGATGCGCCGCTCACGCGCATGCCCGCGGCGGGGCCGACATTGAAGTCGGGTCTGCATTTCCTGCTGCCGGTGGGCGTGCTGGCCTGGAATCTGGTCATCGCGCGCCTGTCGCCGACGGCGGCGGTGTTCTGGGCGATCGTGTTCCTGGTCTTCATCGTGCTCACCCAGCGCCCCTTGCACGCGTGGTTCCGCGGCGAGCGCGAGGCCCTGGCGCTGGCCTTCGCGCGCGGGCTGCAGGACCTGGTGGACGGCGCGGTCAGCGGCGCGCGCGGCATGCTGGTGGTGTCGATCGCGACCGCGACCGCCGGCATCGTGTTCGGCACCGTCACGCTGACCGGCATCGGCCTGGTGATGACCGAGCTGGTCGAGGTGCTGTCGGGCGGCAACGTGATCCTGATGCTGGTGCTGGTGGCGCTGATCTGCCTGGTGCTCGGGCTGGGCCTGCCGACCACCGCCAACTACATCGTCGTGTCCTCGCTGATGGCGCCGGTGATCGTCACCGTCGGGGCGCAGAACGGTCTGGCGGTGCCGCTGATCGCGGCCCACCTGTTCGTGTTCTATTTCGGCCTGCTCGCCGACGTGCTGCCGCCGGGCGGCCTGGCGAGCTATGCGGCGGCCAGCATCGCCGGCGCCAACCCCTTCCGTACCGGCTACATCGCCTTCCGCTATTCGATGCGCATGGCGCTGCTGCCGCTGATGTTCGTGCTCAACCCCAAGCTGCTGATGATCGGCGTGGAGGGCGTGGCGCACACGCTGCTGATCATTGCCAGCGCGGCACTCGCGGGCTTCGTCTTCATTGCCTTCAACCAGGCCTGGCTGCTGGTGCGCACCACGCGCTGGGAGCGCCTGGCCTTGCTCGGCGCCGCGCTGATCCTGTTCCACCCCGGCCTGCTGCTCGACCCCATCCTGCCGCCCTTCCGCGCGCTGGAAGGCGCCGCGGCCCAGGCGGCGATCGCCGAGGCGCCGCGCGATGCGCACCTGCGGGTAGTGGTGGAAGGCCGCCGCCTCGAAGGCGAGGTGGTGGAGCGCGTGGTGCTGCTGCCGCTCGGGGAGCCGAGGGCCGCTGCCGTGTCGCGGCTGGCGGCGAGCGGCATCGACGCCGTCGTCGACGAGGCCGGCATCGCGCTGCGCGCGGTCGCCTTCGGCAGCCCGGCGGCGAAGCTCGGGGTCGAGGCCGGCTTCAGGCTGCAAGCGGTCGAGGTCGCGGCCGATCGCATCGCGCCGGAATGGATGTTCCTGCCGGCCCTCGGCCTCATCGGCTGGGTGCTGCGCCGCCAGCGGCGGCGGCGCGACGCGGCGGCGGGTGCGCAGGGCTGAGCGCAGCCGGCTGATTCAACCTACAAATTTCCCTTCTGCGCCGCTGAAGTGCGAAAATGCGCGCGCACCGCATGTCGGGTTTCGACGATCGCGGTCGTTGCGCGCATGGCCTCGGCTGCCACTGTGGCGAATCGAGGCCTGCCACCGTTCTTCACCAAAAGATCAAGGTCCAGGGGGAATCAATGTCTGCAGGGAAATCGAAGATCATCTACACGCTCACGGACGAGGCGCCGCTGCTGGCGACGTGCGCATTCCTTCCGATCATCCGCACCTTCACCGGCCCGGCAGGCGTCGACATCGAGAAGGCCGACATCTCGGTCTCCGCCCGCGTGCTCGCGGAGTTCCCCGACTACCTGACCGAAGCCCAGCGCGTGCCCGACACCCTGGGCGAGCTGGGCCGCCTGACCCAGGATCCCGACACCAACATCATCAAGCTGCCCAACATCAGCGCCTCGGTCGCGCAGCTCAAGGCCTGCGTCAAGGAACTGCAGGCCAAGGGCTACGCGATCCCCGACGTGCCGGAAGACCCCAAGACCGACGAGGAGAAGGCGATCGCGGCGCGCTACTCGAAGTGCCTGGGTTCGGCCGTCAACCCGGTGCTGCGCGAAGGCAACTCCGACCGCCGCGCCCCGGCCGCGGTCAAGAACTACGCCAAGAAGAACCCGCATTCGATGGGCGAGTGGAAGCAGTGGTCGCAGACCCACGTCTCGCACATGCACCGCGGCGACTTCTACCACGGCGAGAAGTCGATGACGCTGGACAAGGCGCGCGACGTCAAGATGGAGCTCATCACCAAGTCGGGCAAGACCCTCGTGCTCAAGCCCAAGGTCGCGCTGCAGGACGGCGAGATCATCGACTCGATGTTCATGAGCAAGAAGGCGCTGTGCGAGTTCTACGAGCGCGAGCTCGACGATTGCCGGGAGGCCGGCATCCTGTTCTCGCTGCACGTGAAGGCGACGATGATGAAGGTCTCGCACCCGATCGTGTTCGGCCACTGCGTCAAGATCTACTACAAGGAAGCCTTCGAGAAGCACGGCAAGCTGTTCGACGAGCTCGGCATCAACGTCAACAACGGCATGGTCGACCTCTACGACAAGATCAAGACCCTGCCCGAGTCCACGCGCGACGAGATCATCCGCGACCTGCACGCCTGCCAGGAGCACCGCCCGGCGCTGGCGATGGTCGATTCGGCCAAGGGCATCACCAACTTCCACTCGCCCAACGACATCATCGTCGACGCCTCGATGCCGGCGATGATTCGCCAGGGCGGCAAGATGTGGGGCGCCGACGGCAAGCCCTACGACGCCAAGGCGGTGATGCCGGAGTCGACCTTCGCCCGCATCTACCAGGAGATGATCAACTTCTGCAAATGGCACGGCAACTTCGACCCGCGCACGATGGGCACGGTGCCGAACGTCGGCCTGATGGCGCAGAAGGCCGAGGAATACGGCTCGCACGACAAGACCTTCGAGATCCCCGAGGACGGCGTCGCCAACATCACCGATCTCGCCACCGGCGAGGTGCTGCTGACGCAGAACGTCGAGGAAGGCGACATCTGGCGCATGTGCCAGGTCAAGGACGCGCCGATCCGCGACTGGGTCAAGCTCGCCGTCACCCGCGCGCGCAATTCGGGCATGCCGGCGATCTTCTGGCTCGACCCCTATCGTCCGCACGAGAACGAGCTGATCAAGAAGGTCAAGACCTACCTCAAGGATCACGACACCAGCGGCCTCGACATCCAGATCATGAGCCAGGTGCGGGCGATGCGCTACACGCTCGAGCGCGTGGTGCGCGGGCTGGACACCATCTCGGTGACCGGCAACATCCTGCGCGACTACCTCACCGACCTGTTCCCGATCATGGAGCTCGGCACCTCGGCCAAGATGCTGTCGATCGTGCCGCTGATGGCCGGTGGCGGCATGTACGAGACCGGCGCCGGCGGTTCGGCGCCCAAGCACGTGCAGCAGCTCACCCAGGAGAACCACCTGCGCTGGGATTCGCTGGGCGAGTTCCTCGCCCTGGCGGTGTCGCTCGAGGACCTCGGCATCAAGACCGGCAACGCGCGCGCCAAGCTGCTGGCGAAGACCCTGGACGAGGCCACCGGCAAACTGCTCGACGAGAACAAGTCGCCCTCGCCCAAGACCGGCCAGCTCGACAACCGCGGCAGCCAGTACTACCTGGCCAAGTTCTGGGCCGAGCGTCTGGCCGAGCAGACCGAGGATGCCGAGCTGGCGGCAAAGTTCGCGCCGCTCGCCAAGGCGCTGGCCGACAACGAGGCGAAGATCATCGCCGAGCTCACCGAGGTGCAGGGCAAGCCGGTCGACATCGGCGGCTACTACAAGGCCGACCCCGAGAAGACCAAGGCCGTGATGCGTCCGAGCGCCACGCTCAACGCCATCCTGCAGGCGGCCCGGGGCTGATGATGGCGCCGGCCTGACCGGCGCGGTCGCAACCAGACGCGCGGGCGAACCGGCAAGCGGTTCGCCCGCGCGTTGCTTTTTGGATCGGATCTGCGCGGGACCATGAACGGGATCTTCTTCGGCATCGTCCTGATTGCCTTTCTGTCCGCCGCCTGGCGCGAGTTCGCCCATGTTCCGGCCGAAGGCGTGCAGACGCCGATGGAAGCGCTGTCGGCGGGCATGATCGCATCGGCCAGCGGCGCGGTGGAGCTCGCCCTCGGCCTGGTGGGGGTGATGACGCTGTTCCTCGGCCTGATGAAGGTCGCCGAGGCCGGCGGCCTGCTGGTGATCATCGCGCGCCTGATCCGGCCGCTGATGACGCGGCTGTTCCCCGAGGTGCCGCCCAACCATCCGGCGATGGGGGCGATGATCCTCAACCTGTCGGCCAACGCCCTCGGCCTGGGCAATGCCGCCACGCCCTTCGGCATCCGTGCCATGCAGGAGCTCGACAAGCTCAACCCCCGGCCCGGCACGGCAACCAACTCGATGGCGCTGTTCCTCGCCATCAACACCTCAGGCATCACCCTGCTCCCCACCGGCGTCATCGCCATCCGCGCCGCCGCCGGCTCCGCCGACCCGGCCGCCATCCTGCCGACCACGCTGTTCGCCACCGTGTGCGCGACCATCGCCGCGATCAGCGCGGCGCTGATCTTCAAGCGCTTCTCGGCCCTCGGCCCGGTCGACCCCGCCGCCGCCGCGATGGAGCGGCCCTGGGTGGCCGACGATCCCGCGCGCGAGGCGCTGCCGGAAGACCCCGGCGGCTACCCGCTGTGGGTGTCCTTCCTGGCCCTGGGTGCGATCCTCGCGCTGATCCCGGCCACGATCCTGTGGGGCAAGGCGATCTCGCCGTGGATCATTCCCGGCCTGATGATGGGCTTCCTGCTCTTCGGCGTGCTGCGCGGGGTGCGCATCTACGAGGTCTTCGTCGAAGGCGCCAAGGACGGCTTCCAGGTCGCGCTGCGCATCATCCCCTACCTGGTGGCAATCCTGGTCGCGGTGGGCATGTTCCGCGCCAGCGGCGCGATGGACGTGATGGTGAACCTGCTCGGCGGCCTCACCGCCCGCGTCGGCCTGCCCGCCGAGGCGCTGCCGATGGCGCTGCTGCGGCCCCTGTCGGGCTCGGGTGCCTATGGCGTGATGGCCTCGATCATCAACGATCCGGCGATCGGCCCCGACAGCTATGTCGGCTACCTGGTGACGACGCTGCAGGGCTCGACCGAGACCACCTTCTACGTGCTGGCGGTATATTTTGGCGCGGTGCAGATCCGCCGCATCCGCCACACCCTGGCGGCGGCGCTGACGGCGGACGTGGTGGCCGTCGCCGCCGCGGTGGCGATCTGTTCCTACCTGTTCCTGTAGATCGCGCGCGACGGATCGACGAGATCCGAGGCGTGCGATGCACGGGAGCAAAAGCCGATCGACGCAGTCTGACTCGCTCGACCCAAAACGCTGGAGACTTCCTGCATGACCGCACTCATCATCGGCCTGGTGCTTTTTCTCAGCACGCATTCGGCGCGCATCTTCGCCGAGGACAACCGGGCCCAGTACATCGCCCACTACGGCATGGCGAAGTGGAAGCTGGCCTACTCGGTCGTGTCGGTGATCGGTCTCGTGCTGATCGTGTGGGGCTACGGGCAGACGCGTTTCGACCCGGTCCACCTGTGGTTCCCGCCGCTATGGACGCGCCATCTCGCCGCCCTGCTCCTGCTGCCGGCCTTCATCCTGCTGGCGGCGACCTACCTGCCCGGCACGCGCATCAAGGCGGCGCTCGGCCACCCGATGAGCGCAGGGGTGAAGCTGTGGGCCTTCGCGCACCTCATCTCGAACGGCACGCTCGCCGACGTGCTGCTGTTCGGCAGCTTCCTGGCGTGGTCGATCGCCGCCTTCCTGAGCGCGCGCAGGCGCGATCGCGCGCACGGCGTGGTCCACGCCGGCGGCGCGCTGGGCCGCGATGCGCTCGCCGTGCTGATCGGCGCCGGCGTCTGGTTCGTGTTCGCGCGTTATCTGCACGCCTGGCTGTTCGGCGTCGCGCCCTTCGGCTGAGCCGGTTCGGCGCGGCGGGCACTTCCGGCGGCGGCTGCAGTCCATCGACCGTGGTTCCTGAGCCGACCGAGGAGGTGACACGATGAACCGAGCAATCGACCGCCGGGGCTGGCTGGCCCTGGCACTGAGCGTTGCGCTGTTGCTGTTTGCGTTCAGCGCGCGTGCGCACCATGGCTGGGGCTGGGCGAGCGCCGAGGTGTCCGAGCTCAGCGGCGTCATCACCGCGGTGCGCTTGGGCAATCCGCATGGCGAGATCACGCTCGAGGTCGGTGGCGAGCGCTGGGTGGTCGAGGTCGGCCAGCCATGGCGCAACGAGCGTGCCGGGCTGAGCGACGCGCTGCTCAGCGTCGGCCGCAGCGTGACCGCGTACGGTCATCGCTCGACGCGCCCGGGCGAGCGCCTGTTGAAGGCCAACTGGCTGTTGATCGACGGCCAGCGTCACGTGCTCTACCCCGAACGGCAGTGAGGGCGCGAGGCGGCATGGGCGTCGATCATGGACGGATGGCTCGCGGCGCTCGAGGCGCTGGCTCTGGCGCGGGCGCTGAGTAGCTCGTCTTGGCTCTATCCGCTGGTCAATGCCGGGCACATCCTCGGCATCGCCCTGCTGGTGGGGGCCATCGTTCCGCTCGATCTGCGCCTGCTGGGCCTGTGGCGCCGGCACGCCGTGCTGCCGTTGTGGGCCGTGCTGGGCAGTTGCGCGGCCTGGGGACTGGGCCTGGCGGTGGTGTGCGGCGGCCTGCTGTTCATCACGCGGGCAAGCGAGTATGCGGCCTCGCCGCTGTTCCTGGGAAAGATGGCCGTCGTGGCGCTGGGGCTGGTCAACGCCTTGTCGCTGCGCGCCCGGGTCGATGAGCCCGGGGCCTGGACAGGGACGGCGCCGGGGCACGTGCGCCTGGCGGCGGCGGTGTCGCTGATCGCCTGGCTGGCGGCCCTGCTGCTCGGACGCTGGATCGGTTATCGCTGAGCTTGCGTCGGGTCGGGACTGCCCCCGGGGGAATCTTGCCGAGTGCGAGGGCGAGGTCTAGGCTGCAGCATGGCGTCCGGAGTCCGCGCTCATGTACAAGCCACTGCTTGCGATAGCCCTTGCCGCCTGCGTGTCGTCGGCCGCATGGGCCCAGGCGCGTCCGCCCATCCCCACCGTCGTCCTCACCCACATGAACGAACTGGACCGCCGCTGCATCGCCGCCGGCGGACGTGAGGGCCAGGGCCGCTACGTGATCGCGCAGGACTTCACCGGCGATGGCCGCCTCGACTACCTGCTGTCCGAGGGCGACTACGACTGCGTCGGCCGCCCCGGCCTGTTCCGGCCGGGCGGCGTGGCGCGGGTGGATATCTTCGTGGTCGATGCGCGCAACACTGCGCGCCGGGTGTACTCCGACCAGCTCATCGGCTATCGCGTGCTCGCCGGCAAGCCGGCCAAGGTGCAGATCGCACGCCGCGGCGCGGCTTGCGGGCCGGGCAGCAGCGCCCGCACGCAGTGCGCGGCGCAACTGGCCTGGAATGGCCACGGCTTCGGCGAGGGGGTGTCGGTGAGCGACGCCACCAGGGCGCCGGCCCCCCCTGCCACCCCGCAGGCGGCGGCACCCGCCGTCGGCGCCGCGGCCGCGGCAGGCGCGGCGCCGGCGCCGCTCGTGGTCCCGCCCGAGGCGCGGCCGCGCTTTCTCGCCGATTGTCGCCAGGCCTACGTGTCGCGCAGCGCGGATGCGGCACGCTGGGCGGACGAACAGTGCGTGGCCGACTGGAACAAGATCGGCGCGAGCGCGGCCGCAACCGATGCCCTGCTGGCGGCGCTGCCTGCCGCGCCGGGCCAGTCCGTGTCGCTGGCCGTCCTGCGCCAGCGCCTCGCCGGCGTGCGCTGGGCGG
Source organism: Thauera sp. WH-1 (assembly GCF_047806685.1). NCBI lineage: Bacteria > Pseudomonadati > Pseudomonadota > Betaproteobacteria > Rhodocyclales > Zoogloeaceae > Thauera > Thauera sp. WH-1. The sequence goes on along the minus strand of NZ_JBLQGP010000010.1, from coordinate 88,808 downwards.
CGAAGGTGCGCTCGCGCGAACTGTCCGCGAGCGGCAGTCTGGGCAAGCTCGAGGTCTCGGTCACCGGCTCGCCCGCGGCGCGCACACTCTCTGTGAACTGGATGGAGGTCGGTGCCGAACCGCCCTACGACATCGTCGGCGCGATGCGCGCGCGCGGCGTGACGCTGACCGAGATCGCCTGCGAGGAGTTCGGCAGCGGCGAATGGCAGCGCGTGTTTGCCGGGGTGGCGCCGGGCCGCGCGCCGTTCAGGCTGGAGGTGGGCCAGCGCATGGCGCCGACTGCCAATGCCAACTCGTACTACGGCGCTACCATCGACCTGTCTGGACAGGCGCCGCGGGCGGCCGGCGCTGGCCAGGCGTGCCGCAATCCGAGCAACCTCCTGCTGTAGAGCGCGGCAGGCTGCCGCCGGGCAGGGCATCACGAGGGCGGGCCATGTACGTCGGACCATCGCAGCATGCCCCGGCCTGGCGGGCATTCTTCACCGCGCGCAGCTGGGATCCGCAGGCGTTTGCCGATCTGGTCGAGCGTGACGAGCCCGGCGCCGCCTTCTTCGAGATCGAGACGCAGATCAACGGCCTGTATCGTTCGCTGCAGATGTCGCAGGCCCTGGCGCAGCGCTTCGGGCTGGCGCTGGACGCGGATCGGCTGGGCGAGGTCGAGCTCAAGGCGCGCTGGCTGTCGGCCAATGCCGAGCCCTTGCGCGAGGCGCTCGGGCCGGCGCAGCGCGAGCTGGACATCGGCCTGATGCAGTGGATGCGGCGGGCCGCCTGCCTGTCGGTGGTGATCGGCGCCGGCGTCACCATGGATGCGGGCGGGCCGTCTTGGGCGGAGCTGGTGCGGCGCCTGCTGCTGCGGGTGACCGAGCGCGGGCGCGAGCAGGCGGAGATGCGGCCGCAGCCGGGCAACACGCGCGAGCACGCCGAGTTCGTGCGCGTGGTCACCGCGGTCGAGCCGCTGCCGGCCGCGCAGGCGCTGCGCGCGCGCACCGTGCTGGCGGCGATCGAGGCCGGCCAGGCGGACACCGAGGCGCTGATGGAAGGCGCGCAGATCTGCTACGACTTTCTCGGCCAGCACCTGTTTGCCGACCTCACCGACATCCTCTACGAGGGCGCACGCGCGCCGGGGCCGATCCATCGCGCGATCGCCGAGCTGGCGCCGCCGATCAACGTGCCGGACCGTGGCGGCCTGTTTCCGGGCTGGGATGCGATCATCACCTACAACTTCGACGACCTGATGGGCGAGGCCCTCGACGAGGCCGGACTCGCGCGCGCCGCCTACGCGATGCGTGGTGAGGAGATGGCCGGCGACCCCAACACCCTCGCGCGCGAGCAGGGGCAGCAGGCCCTGCATCAGGGCATCTACCACCTGCACGGCTACACGCCGCGACGGCCCTTCCTGATCACCCATGTGCGCTTCGTGTTCTCGACCAGCCAGTACGAGCGCACCTATGGCGGCAGCCGCGCCGGCATCGTCGGCGAGGTGTTCGCGCGCTGGCTCGCCAACCCGGTACATCACGCCCTGTACGTCGGTTGCTCGTTTGCCGACGAGGAGATGAACCGGCTATTGCGCGATGCCGCCAAGGCCCTGCCCGGCCGCTACCACTATGCGCTGCTGAAGTGGCCGGGGCCCGCGACCCATGCGGCGGCGAGCGCCGAGGAGGTCGCGCTGGCCTCGGCGCAGTACCACGCGATGGGCGTGCGGCCCATCTGGTTCGACCGCTTTGGCGAGATTGCCGGGCTGATCCGCCGGCTGGCCTGACTGTGCGACGCGCGCGCGGACCGGCGCGCCGCGCCTCAGCTGCCAGTGGCCAGGGTCACCGGCGTCTGCCGGCATTCGCTGGCGATCGGCTTGTGGGTGCGACCATCGAGCAGCACGCTCTTCCACGGCAGGTCGATCCACACCAGGCCGCTGGCGGCGTCCTCGAAGCGCGGCAGGCCGGAGGACGACGGGTCGCGCTCGAGCTGATAGTGCTGACCGTTCCAGCCGAGCTGGATGCGGTTGTTGATCTGCGCCAGCAGCTCGCGCTGCACCTTCACCCGCACGCCGAATTCGCAGTCGTAGTCGCCGCTGGCGAGGTCGAAGTCGAGCTGGCCGTTGCGATGGCCGGGTCCGGCCTCGGGCAGTTGGGCGACAGGGGGTGGGCGCAGCGAACCGAAGCAGGCGGACAACAGCAGCGGCAGCGAGGCAAGGGCGATCGTGCTCAGGCGAATCATGAGAAAGTCTCTGAGAAAAACGGCGCAAGTCATTGTAGGACAAGAAACAAGAGTTGCGATGTTTCGTTACAGATCGGCCCTCGCTCCGGCGCTGGTCTGGTCTATACGCGCAGCAGCAGGGTCTTCAGCGGGGGCCTGCCGTCGACGCTGGGGAAGTCGGCTTCGGGGCTGATCCACTCGGCCTCGCGCAGGGGCCGGCCGGCCTTGCGCGCACTGCGTTCAAGCTGGTCGAGCCAGGGCTCGCGCTCCACCTGGGCGACGTTGTTGCAGCAGATCAGGCTGCCGCCTTCTGCGGTGGCGAGCAGGGCGGGCTTGAACAGGGCCGCGTAGTCGTTGATCAGGTCCACGACGCCGAAGGGACTCTTGGCATAGCGCGGTGGGTCGAGGAAGACGAGGTCGAAGCGATGCGGCTCGAGTGCCGGAAACGGTGGCAGGTGCTTGCCGCGCACGACCTTCGGCTGGCCGATGCCGGCGTACTGGCGCAGGGCGGCAAAGGCGTCGCACTTGATGAAGCGCGGGCGGGTCGCCAGGGTATTGAGGCGGGCATTGTCCTTGCCGACGGCAAGGCTGGATTCGGCGAAGTCGACGTTGATCACGTGGCGCGCGCCGGCCTTGGCGGCGGCGATGCCGACGCCGCAGGTGTAGGCGAAGACGTTGAGCAGCGACTTGCCGGGCGCCTCCTGCATCACGCGCCGGCGCGCGGCGCGCAGATCGAGGAACAGCCAGGGGTCCTGACCACCATGGCGGGCCTGGAAGCGGTAGCGCACGCCGAGTTCGCTGAATTCGCAGGGGGTCTCGGCAAGTGCCTGCTGCTCGGGCGGCAACGGGTTGGCGATGCGCGAGTGCTTGCCGCTGCGGTCGTTCCAGATCAGGGGCAGGCCGGGCAGCGCCGCCGCATAGAAGGCCTGCAGTTCGGCGAGGCCATCGAGCGTGAGCGGGTGATGGAAGGTCTGCACCAGCAGCATCGGGCCGTAGCGGTCGACCGTGAGGCCGGGTTCGCCCTCGGCGGTGCCGTGGAACAGGCGGTAGGCGTCGGTGTGCTCGGCGGCGAGCTGTTCGATCAGCGGTGCGCGGGCAGCGAGTGCGGTGGCGAGCAGGTCGGTGAGGGTCGAAGACATGGGGCATTCCGCGCAGGGCGCGCCAGTATGCCCGAGGGTGCGGGCTAGCGATCGACTTCGAACTCGAACAACCCGGTGATCTCGGGCAAGTGCAGACGCAGGCGCCAGCGCCCGGGCTCGGGCAGCAGCGCGCTCGCGGCGTAGCCGCCGAGGCCGGTGAGGGTGTGCGGCAGCGGAATCGGCGCGCGGTCGCGATCGGGCATGTCGAGGCTGAGGGCGACTTCGAGCGCGGGGGGCGCCGGCTGGGCGGTGGGGCCGATCAGGTCGAAGCTGAAGCGCACCTGGCGTTGCTCATCGAGCGTCATGCGGCCGCGCACCTCCCAGATGTTGGCCGTGCCGTGGAACACCAGGCCGCCGCGCTCGGCCCCCGGCGCGGCGGCGATGCGGCCGACGGCGTTGAGGCGGGCCTCGTCGCGGACGGTGAACACCATGGCGATGAAGCCGAGGATCAGCAGCAGGAACAGCCCGCCGATAACGAGGGCGATGAGTCGTGCCTGGCGCGCGGCCGGTGGCCTGGAGGGGGTGGAGGGGCTCATGCGGGATTCCTTGTTCGCGGGTCAGGGCTGCAGGCCCGAACTCAGGCGCTCGATCATGGCGTGGATGGCGCGGATCTGGATGCCGTCCTTGTTGGCGTAGTGCTCGTCGGTGTAGCCCCACCAGTCCCAGCAACCGTTGGGGTTCTTCCACGGGATGGAGACCGCCTGCGGGAACAGCACCACCAGGCGGTTGGTGTCGGCCCAGCGGTCGTAGCCGGTGTTCTTGACGAAGGTCGTGCCATTGTAGAGGCCGCCGCCGGGCGGGGGCTTGAGCGGCATGTAGCTCTGGCCCTGCTTGCAGCCGTGCAGCGCGACATGCAGGCGGCATCGCTCGCCCGCCTCGCACGCCTGCGGCACGTACAGCCAGCCGCTCTTGTCCATGCCCGAGCCCCACAGGTAGCTGAACCAGCCGGCCTTCGGGATGTAGGCGCTCTGGTCGAACTCGATGTAGCGCCCCTGCGCCACGCCGCCCTGGCGCGGCGCGGCCGAGGTCTCGCCGTAGATCCAGCCGAGCATGGCGCTGGCGGTGTCGAAGGCGCACTTGCCGATGTAGGGCTCGTCGGTCAGCGGGCAGGCGGCACCGTAATCGACCGTGGGCATGGTGTGGCCGGCGTCGTCGAGCGCGATCGCCTTGAGGCTGTCGGGCGGCAGGCCGAAGGCGCCGTAGTAGGCGTGCAGCTGGCGCGCCACCGGCGTGGGAACGAGCGGGTCCTTGCCACCGACCACGGTCGCGACGCGATGGCGCGCGATGTTGGCCGGGTCGTCGATGCGGCCGGCCTCGAAGAAGGATTGGGTCGCCTTCACCAAGGTGGGTACGGCGGCGCTGGCGTCGCTGACCTTGCACGCGAGCAGCGGCTCGCCGGTGCATGAGCACAGCGTGGTGGCGATGCGCACGTCGTTCTGCGCGCAGTAGTAGGGGCCGCCGGCGACGATGCCCGCCCCCTTGATGATCGACGAGTGCGCGACCTGCAACTGCGCCGACATGAAGCCGCCCGAGGAAATGCCGGACACCGAGGTGTCGCGGATGTCGATGTTGAGCGCCGGCAAGGGCGGTGGCGCCGCCGACACGGTGAAGGACAGCACGAGCAGCGCGAGGCCAAGGCTTGAGGACAGCGACTTCATGGCGGATCTCCGTTTGGTGTGACGCCCTGCCCCGGGTGCGAGCGTGCGCCAGGGGGCCGTTTCCTATCCTGGGATAAGCATGTTGCGTATGATCGACTCCTGCCCGCGTCCCAGCAAGCCGCGCGCTGCCGGCAGGTGGACAGGGGCGTGGTCCGTGCCCTCAGCCAAGCCTCGTGACGATGCGCCGATCCTTTTCCTTCAGACGCCGTTCGATCGCTGCCACCCTGCTCATGCTCGGCGGGCTGGCCTTGTTCGTGGTGCTGGCCTTTATCGGACATCACAGCCTGCGCACGGTCGACGCGGCGACCGAACTGCGCAGCCGCGCACGCGCGAACGAATTGCAGGCCGAGCGGGTGATGTCGGCGCTGAAGGACGTCGAGACCGGGCAGCGCGGCTTCGTGCTGACCGGCGACGAGGAGTATCTCGACCCCTTCGGCCGTGGGCTGACCGAACTTGCCGAGTCCCTGCGGCCGCTGCAGGCGGAGTTCGCCCTGCTGTTCGGTGAGCTGCAGCGCGACACCCTCGCAACCCTGATCGATCGCCGTGTGGCGCTGGCCGAACGCAACGTCGCCGCACGCCGCCAGGGCATGCTCGAGCCTGACTTGCAGAAGACGATGCTCGACGAGGGCCGAATGACGATGCAGCTGATTCGCGAGCGCTTCGACGAGGTCGAGGCGCATCTCGCGCGCGAGGTCGAGCAACGCGAGCACGAGGCTCTCCGCCTGAAGCGTCGCGCGCTGTGGTGGGCGGTGCTGTTGCCGGTGAGCGGCGTGCTGCTGATCGTCGCCGCCTATGTGCTGCTGCAGCGCGAGCAGGCGCGCCGACAGCGCGCCGAGCACGCGCTGCGCGATGCCAACCTGCAGCTCGAGGATGCGGTGGCGCAGCGCACCGCCGAGTTGCAGCAGGCGCTCGGCCAGATCGAGACCTTCGCCGCGCACCTCGACAGCAGCGTCGAAGCCGAGCGCAGGCGGCTGGCGCGCGAGGTGCACGACCAGCTCGGCCAGGTGTTCACCTCGCTCAAGATGACGGTGCACCAGGTCTTCAAGGACAGCCCGCAACATGCTGCCGAGTTCGAGCGCATCAACGCGCTGCTCGGCGAGGGCATCGCCACGGCGCGGCGCATCGCCGGCGCGCTGCGCCCGCCGCTGCTCGACGACCTCGGCCTCGGTGCGGCCCTGAGCCATGCCGCGCGCCAGTTCGGCGAGCAGGCCGGCGTGCGCTGCGAGGTCAGGGTGGAGGACAGCGAGTGCCTCACTGCCGAGCAGGCGATCCAGCTCTACCGCATCGCGCAGGAGGCGCTGACCAACGTCGCCCGCCATGCCGCCGCCAGCCGGGTGTGGATCGAGGGCGCGCTCACCGAGGGGCGCTACCACCTGGCGATCGAGGACGACGGCCGCGGCATGCAGGCGGCAAGCGGGGCGTCGCTGGGCACCCTGAGCATGCGCGAGCGCGCCTCGCTCGCCGGCGGCGAGCTCAGGTTCGAGGGCGGGCGGGACGGTGGCGTGCGGGTGCAGGTGAGCCTGCCGGTGAACGAGGGGAGCCTGGCGCACGATGCGTGTCCTGATCATCGATGACCATCCGGTGATGCGCTTCGGCGTGCGCCAGTTGATCGAGCGGCGTTGGCCGGAGGCGGCGGTGGGCGAGGCCGATTGCCTGGCGCGGGCGCTGGAGCTGGCGCGTGCGCAGGCCTGGGAGGTGGCGGTGCTGGATCTGTCGCTGCCCGATGCGAGCGGCCTCGAGGGGCTGGCCCAGCTGCGCCGTGCGGTGCCCCGCCTGCCGGTGCTGGTGCTCAGCATGCACGACGAGGCGGCCTATGCGTCGCGCGCGCTGCAGCTTGGCGCAGCGGGCTACCTGACCAAGGACCACGCCACGACCGAGCTGGTCACCGCCATCGAGCGTGTGTGCAATGGCGGCCGCTACATCAGCGCCGACCTGGCCGGACATCTCGCCGACCTGCTGTCGGGGCGCGGCGAAACGCGTGCGCCACACGAGACCTTGTCGGCGCAGGAGTACCGCGTGATGTTGCTGATCGCCGCCGGCAGGAGCGCGAGCGAGATCGCCGACACCATGCACCTGTCGGTGAAGACGGTCGGCACCTACCGCAGCCGCATCATCGACAAGACCGGCCTCGCCAACACCGCCGAGATCGCGCGTTATTGCGCCACCCATGGCCTGGTCGATCCGCGCTGAAGGGGAGCGCCGCGGGCTGTAGGGCATTGCCCTACGCGGCAATGGGCGACGCGCCTACAGGCGCTTGAGGCGGTGCCCGATGGTTCGGCAGGGTGTCCGGGCGCAACATGAGTGCCATGTCATCGCCCCCATGGAGTGCCCTCATGCGAATCGTCGTCGTCGAAGACTCCGCCCTCGTGCGCGAGCACCTCCTGGCGCTGCTCGGGGCGCAGCCGGGGCTCGAGGTGGTCGGTCATGCCAGTGGCGAGGATGAGGCCTTGCGCCTGATTGCCGCGCAGCGCCCCGACGTCGTGCTGCTCGACCTCGCCCTGAGCCCGGGCAGCGGCCTCAGCCTGCTCAAGCGGGTGCACGCCACCCCGGGGCTCGCGCCGCGGATGCTGGTGCTGACGAACCAGCCGGCCGACCCCTACGAGGCGCTATGCACCGCGGCCGGTGCCGACGGCTACTTCGACAAGTGCGGCGACCTCAGCCTGTTGCTGGCCAAGCTCGCGAGCTGGATGCCCCCCGTGCCGCTGAACGAGCCGGCACGCAGCGAGCGCCTGCACAGCCTGCAGATCCTCGATACGCCGGCCGACGAGTCCTTCGATGCGATCGCGCGCCTGGCGGCCGAGCTTGCACAGACACCGATCGGGCTGGTGAGCCTGGTCGACGAGCGCCGCCAGTGGTTCAAGGCCCGCGCCGGGCTGGAGGCCACGCAGACCTCGCGCACGGCCTCCTTCTGTGCACACGCCCTGCTCGGCGATGGCCTGTTCGAGGTCGAGGACGCCTGTCTCGATGCGCGCTTCGCCGACAACCCGCTGGTGCGTGGCGAGCCGGGCGTGCGCTTCTACGCCGGCATGCCGCTGGTGATGCCCAGCGGTGAGGTGCTGGGCACGCTGTGCGTGATCGACCATCAGCCGCGCCGGCTCGACGACAAGCAGCGCGTCGCGCTGGCCGTACTGGCGCGCAGCGTGATCATCGAGCTCGAGCTGCGCCAGCGCGTGCAGGAGCTCGAGAGCGAGGTCCTGCGCCGCCATGAGGCCGAGGCGCGCATCATGCAACTGGCAACGCGCGATGCGCTCACCGGGCTGCCCAACCGTGCCGCGCTGATGGACCGCCTGCACCAGGGGATCAAGCAGGCGCAGCGCAATGGCACGATGCTGGGCGTGCTGTTCCTCGATCTGGACCGCTTCAAGTGGATCAACGACACCCTCGGCCACGACGCCGGCGACGCCATGCTGCAGGCGATGGCCGCACGCCTGAGCGGCGCCGTCCGCGACTCCGACACCGTGGCGCGGCTGGGCGGCGACGAGTTTGCCGTGATCCTGCCCAACCTGCACCGGGTCGAGGATGCCGAGAGCGTGGCCGCCAAGATCCTCGACAGCGTGCTCGCGCCGATGAGTCTGCGCGGCCACAGCCTGCATGTCGGCGGCAGCATCGGCCTGGCGGTGTATCCGCAGCAGGGCACGAGCGAGGAGGCGCTGCTGCGCCACGCCGACCTGGCGATGTACCACGCCAAGGAGTCGGGCGGGAACCGCTATCAGGTCTTCGCCGAGCAGATGAACGCGCGCGCCGTCGAACGCATGATGATCGAGTCGGAGCTGCGTCAGGCAATCGACGCTGGCGAGCTCGAGCTGCACTACCAGCCGCAGATCGCGCTGGCCGGCCAGGGGCTGAGCGGCATCGAGGCGCTGGTGCGCTGGAACCATCCGCGCCTGGGCCAGCTTGCGCCGGCGCGTTTCATCCAGCTCGCCGAGGACACCGGGCTGATCTGGCCGCTGGGCCTGTGCGTGCTCGATCTGGCGGTGGCGCAGATGGCGGCCTGGCAGCGAGAAGGCCTGGCGGTGCCGCGCATTGCGGTCAATGTGTCGCCGGCGCAACTGCGCCCGGAGCTGATCGGCGAGGTCGAGACCATCCTGCGGCGTCATGGCGTCGCCGCCGAGCGGCTCGAGATCGAGCTCACCGAGAGTGCGCTGACCGCCGACGGCCCGGCGGTCAACGGCTTGCTGCAGGCCTTGCGCCGGATGGGGGTGTCGATCGCCGTCGATGATTTCGGCGTCGGTTACTCGTCCCTGACCCTGCTGCGTCGGCTGCCGATCTCGGCCCTCAAGGTCGACCGCAGCTTCGTTACCGAGCTGGCGTGGAACCGCCAGGACGTGGCCATCGTCGAGGCCATTTTGGCGATGGCGCACAGCATCGGGCTGCGCACGATTGCCGAGGGCGTGGAGCAGGTGGAGCAGAAGGTTGCGCTCAGCGTGCTCGGCTGCCAGGAGGCGCAGGGCTACCTGTATTCGAAGCCGCTCGACGCGGCCGCCACCACGGCCTGGCTGCGCACGCCGGCCGGCCGTGCAGGCGACGATGGCCGGCTGGCGCGCGCGGCGGCCTGAGCCGCGGGCTGCAGCGCACGCCGCGCCCACTCAGGGGCGCCAGCGGGCGCGCAGGGCTTCGAGGTTGCGGCTGTGGGTGACGATCATGACCTCGTCGCCGCGCCTGAGCGTGCTGTCGGCCTCGGGCAGCGTGAAGCGCTCGTTGCGGTAGAAGAACATCACCCGGCTGCCTTCGGGCAGGCCCAGCTCGGCGATCGGCTTCTCGTCCTCGGCGCGGGCGACGAAGGAGAAGGCGCGCGCCTCGCCCTTGATGAGGGCGATGATCTCCATGTGGTCGCGGCCCTCGAACATGTCGAACAGGTAGCGGCCGATGGTGCGCGTCGGAATGATGATGTCCTCGAGGCCGAGCTCCAGGCAGAGGTGCTCGAATTCCGAATCCTCGATCTTGGTGACGACGCGGCGAAAGCCGAGCGAACGCCCGACCAGGCTGGACAGGATGTTGGTCTGGTCGTTGCCGGTGAGGCAGAACAGCCAGTCGGTGCTCTGCGGGTCGGCTTCGCGCAGCAGTGCCGGCTTGCTGCCGTCGCCGTGCAGGAAGCCGCAGTCGAGCTCGGCCGACAGCGCCTCGATGCACTCGCGGTCGCTGTCGACGATGACGACCTCGTGGCCGCCGGCGAGCAGGCGGCGGGCGGTGGTGACGGCGAGGCTGCTCGCCCCGACGAATACGGCTCTCATGCGACCTCCGTGCGTTTGCCGAACCAGGTGCCGGGATGCAGCAGCACCAGCAGGGCGAGGATCTCGAGGCGCCCAGCCAGCATGGCCAGGCACAGCACCAGCTTGAGCACGGGCTCCAGCTCGGGACGGGCGATGCCGGTCGACAGACCCACCGTGGCGCTCGCCGAGACGACCTCGAACAACGCGTCGAGCGCCGGGTAGCCATGGGCGACGAAGGCGAGCCACGAGACGAAGGCAAGGCCGACGAACAGCAGGACGACCAGCAGCACCCGCCACAAGTCCTCGTCCGCCACCTGGCGCGCCTGCAGATGCACGCCGAGCACCGCGTGGCGCGGTGCGGCGGCGCGCGCCAGCACGAGCTGCAGCAGGCGCAGCAGGATGAGCAGGCGCAGCAGCTTGAAGCCGCCGGCGGTCGAGCCGACGCTGCCACCGACCAGCATCGAGGCGATGAGGGTGAGCTTGGAGGCATCGTCGAGCGCGGCGACGTTGGCCGGCGCAAAGCCGGTCGTGCTCTGCGCGCTCATGGCCAGCAGCAGGGCGTCGGCCGCCCTGCCCTCGCCGGCCGGCGCCCACAGCCAGAGCAGGCCGGCGATCGTCAGCGTGGCCACGAGCAGCAGGCGCAACTCGGGGTCGCGCCCCAGCTCGGCCGGCCCCCTTCGCCAGCCCTCGCGCCAGCCCTGTTTCCAGCCCTGCTGCCAGGCGCGGTGCCACAGCGGCAGCGAGACGGCACCCAGCAGCGAGAACAGCAGCGCCGTGGCGGCGGCGAGCCGGCTCCAGCCGGCCACGCTGGCGTCGAAGGTGGAAAAGCCGCCGGTGGACACCGCGCTCAGGCCGTGGGTGAGCGCCACGAAGCCGTCACCGGTGGCGAGCCACAGGCCGCCGACCGCGCTTAGCGTCAGCACCACATACACGGCGAGCATCCGGCGCGCATAGGCCTTGGTGCTCGACACCAGGGTCTCGCCCACCGCCTCGGTCTCCATCAGCTGGCGCGCGAACATGCCGTTGTGCAGGAACAGGGCGAGCGACAGCACGACGATGCCGAGCCCGCCGTACCACTGCATCCAGGCTCGGGCGAAGAGGAAGGAGGCCGGCTTGTCCTCGACCGTGGCGGCGGTGCTGAGCCCGGTGCTGGTGATCGCGGAGACGGCCTCGAACCAGCCGTCCAGCCAGCCGCCAAGCGAGCCGCCGGGTGTGCCCGCCACCGCCTGGGCGAGCGGGATGCTCATCACCAGCGAGCCGAGCACGAAGGCGAGCACCACCACGGCGAGCGCCTCGTTCAGCTGCAGGCGCTCGGGCGCGGCCAGCCGTGCCAGCGGCAGCGAGATCGCCAGCAGCGCGAGCAGGGGCAGCGCGTAGGCCGCGACCTGTGCGGGCTCGCCCCAGATCACGGTCGCGACCAGGGGCACGCCGTTGAGCGTCGCGAGCACCACGCCGAGCATGCCGAGGTGCCTGAGCAGCACCGGCCAGCGCACCGCGTGGCGCAAGGTGTCGAGTCGTCTGTCCGCCATGGCGGGCTGGGTCGCGCAGGTGGGTGGATCGTGGCGCCCGCGTACGGCGGGCCGGCTTGGCTGCCATCTCAGCATAGCCTGCGTCTCGTCCAGCCGGAACTGCCGCGACGGATGCGGGTCGGTAAGGGTCAGCAGGGTCCGCCGCCAGCGCCCGTCGCTGCGCGACATGCGCATCGGCCGTGGCGTCGGCCGCGCGGCCCTGCTCCTGAACCGTGCCGCGACCGGCGAGCGTGTCGGCCGGCGGCGCCCGTGCGGAGGCCCCTGCCCGTGAAGGCCATGCTGCAGCGCCTGTTCAACGTCCGTCGCGACGAAGTCCTGCCGGTGTTCCTGGCCGTGGTGTTCTTCTTCTGCGTACTGGTCGCGCTGATGGTCCTGCGCCCGGCGCGCGAGGCGCTCGGCCTGCGCGGCGGCATCGATGCGGTGCGCTGGCTGTTCATGGGCACGGCGCTGATCACGCTGCTGGTCAATCCGGTGTTCGGCCTGCTGGTGAGCCGCCTGCCGCGGCTGCACTTCATCACCGCCACCTACGCCTTCTTCGCCTGCAGCCTGGCCGGCTTCTACCTGCTGCTGGTGCTGGCGCCGGAGGCGATCGGGGTGGTGAGCGGGCAGTTGTTCTACGTCTGGTTCAGCGTCTTCAACCTGTTTGCAACGATGGTGTTCTGGGCCTTGATGGCCGACCGCTTCTCGCTCGAGCAGGGCAAGCGCTTCTTTGGCCTGATTGCGGTCGGCGGCACGCTGGGGGCGATTGCCGGCCCCTGGCTGGCTTCGCGCCTGGCGGCCCCGCTCGGGACGCCGGCGCTGTTGCTGCTGTCGTCGGCCTTCCTGCTGGCCGCACTGGGCGCGGCCTGGGGCATCGCGCGCTGCCAGCGTGCGCCCGTCGCGGCCGGCCCGCGTGCCGAGGGCACGCGTGACGACGAGCTGGCGCCGGCGGTCGACGAGCGCGAGCTGATCGGCGGCAGCGCCTGGGAGGGGGTGCGCGCGGTGTGCCGCTCGCGCTACCTGCTCGGCATGGCGGCCTATGTGGTGATCCTGGCGATCATGGCCACCTTCCTGTACTTCACCCGGCTGCAGATGGTGGCTGAGCTGGGCGACGACCTTGACCTGCGCACCACGGTGTTCGCCCGCATCGACCTCATCACCCAGATCGCGACCCTGGTGCTGCAGGCGCTGGTGGCGGGCCGGCTGATGCAGCGGGTGGGGGTGCCGATCACGCTGGCGCTGTTGCCGCTGACCACCGCGCTCGGCTTCATCGGCCTCGCGCTGGTGGGCTCGCTGGCGGCGCTGATCGCCTTCGAGGCGCTGTTCCGCGCGGTGCAGCGGGCGCTGATGCGGCCGGCGCGCGAGACCCTGTACACGGTGACCAGCCGCGAGGACAAGTACAAGTCCAAGGCCTTCATCGACACTTTCGTGTATCGCGCCGGCGACGTCGTCGGCGCCCAGCTCGAAGGCCTGCTCGGCCGCCTCGGCATGGGCCTGGCGGCGCTGGCCAGCGTGGCGATCCCGCTCGCGCTGGCCTGGGCGGCGCTGGCGCTATGGCTGGGGCGTACCCAGCAGCGCATCGCCGCGGCGGGCGGTGCGCCGGCCTCCGCGGCGCATCCGACAACGACCCGATTGAGGAGGAGTTCGACATGATTTCACGACGCGACTACCTGAAGCTGTGCCTGGCCAGCGGCGCCGCACTGAGCATCCGGCCCGGCCTGCTGTGGGCCGAGGACAAGGCCTTGCCGCTGATCACCCGCGCCATCCCCGCCTCCGGCGAGCGCCTGCCGGCGGTCGGGCTGGGCAGCTCGGCCACCTTTGCCCAGGTCGCCCGCAGCGCGGACGTCGCCGCCCTGCGCGAGGTGCTGCAGGCGCTGGTGAGCAACGGCGGCCGGCTGTTCGACACCGCACCCGCCTATGGCGCCTCCGAGGCGGTGGCCGGGCGCATTGCCGGTGAGCTCGGCATCAGCGACACGCTGTTCTGGGCGACCAAGCTCAACGTGGCCGGCCGTGGCGGCGGACGTGCCGATCCGGCGGCGGCGCAGGCGCAGCTCGCGACCTCGTTCGAGCGTCTGCAGAAACCGGTGCTCGACCTCATCCAGGTCCATAACCTGGGCGATGTGCCGACCCAGCTCGGCCTGCTGAAGGCGCTGCGCGAGGACAAGCGGGTGCGCTACATCGGCGTCACCACCACCTTTGCCGACCAGTACGAGGCGCTCGAGCGCATCGTCGCCGCCGAGCCGATCGACTTCATCGGCATCGACTACGCGATCGACAACCGCGTGATGGAGGCGCGCATCCTGCCGCTGGCGCAGGACCGCGGCATCGGCGTGCTGGTGTATGCGCCCTTCGGCCGCACGCGGCTGTGGGAGCGGGTGCGGGGCCAGACCCTGCCCGACTGGGCGGCGGAGTTCGATGCGCACTCGTGGGCGCAGTTCTTCCTCAAGTTCGTGCTGGCGCATCCGGCGGTCACGGTGGCGACGCCGGCGACCAGCCGGGCGCGCCACATGATCGACAACATGGGCGGGGCGCTCGGCGCCCTGCCGGACGAGGCCATGCGTCAGCGCATGATCGCGCACGTGGACAGCCTGTAGGCGCGCGGCTGCGGTCGGGGGCACGAAGCGCTCGGAGCGAGGCCTGTCTTGTGTAAACGAAAACCTTACGTCAACGGAAAGGCCTGGCTTTCGGGTCGGGTCTGATGGTCATACCATTGCAACAACTCTGGAAGCACACACGAACGGCAACACGGTGCTTCCTCCCCGCAACATTGAAGGAATGACCTCATGCACGCTCCGAAGATCCTCCCCTGGATTGCCCGCAAGGCGGGCATCAGCGCCGATCAGGCCCTCAAGCTGTGGCAACGCGCTGCGGTCGAGGCCGCTGCCCTCACCGGCAAGCGCCAAGGTTCCGAATTCGTCGGTCTCGCCGTTCAGCGCCTGACCGAACTGGCCCTGCAGCGCCGGGCCGCCTGAGGCTCGCCGCCCGCCGGGCGGTGAGCGCTTCAAGAGTTTCTTGTCTCCCTCCTCCACTTCGATGTGGTTAATGCCCGCGCAAGCGGGCATTTTTTTGTGCTGGTTCAGTCGGCGGCGACCAGCTCCACCGAGTTCATGATTCGCCGCAGCACCGGGTCGTCCGACGCGAGGCAGGCCTGGGTGGCCTCGTTGAAGCAATCGACGAACAGTTGCGCGGTTGCGCTCAAGGTGTCGCTGCGGCGCGTGATGAGGCTGGTGGGGAGCTCGCCCAGGCGTTCGCGGATCGGCAGCGGCTGCACGCGGTTGCGCAGGAAGGGGCTCTCGACCAGCGGCCAGGGGCAGACGGTGAGCAGGTCGCCCACCTCCAGCATGCCGATGGCGACCAGCGCCGAGCGGGCGAAATGGATGCGGTGCGGCGGCGGCGCGACGCCATGCGAGCCCAGCAGTTTGTCCAGCGGCTCCTCGATGCCCTCCTCGCGCAGGGTGAGCACCCAGTGCTGATCCTCGAGCTCGCGTAGCGAGCTGCAGTCGACGCGCGGGTGGCCGAGCCGCCCGACCACGGCGACGCCGCAGCGGAAGAGCTTGCGCACATGGAAGCTGGCCGCGGCCTGGCGCGCGGGCGGCATCCCGATCACCAGGTCGAGCGTGCCGTCGCGCAGCAGGGGGTGGGTGATGCCCATCGCCTCGCTGACGTCCAGCCGAACGTCGGGGCGGAATGCGCGAAAGCGGGCGATCGCGTGCGGCAGGATGGACTGCGACACCCAGGGCGTGACGCCGATCGCCAGCGTGCCGCCGGTGATGCCACGGATCTGGGCGAGCTCCTCCTCGGCGCGGGCGAGCTGGCCGAGCAGCAGGCGGGCATGGGTGAGCAGCTGGCGTCCGGCGTAGGTCGGCACCGCGCCGTGCGATTCGCGCTTGAGCAGCGGCGTTGCCGTGGCGGTTTCGAGCTCGCGCAGGGCCTGGCTCACCGCCGCCGCCGACACCCCCAGCGCGGCGGCGGCGGCGCGCACGCTGCCCTTGTCGGCGACGCTGACGAAGTAGCGCAACTGGTTGAGTTTCATCGGGTCCCTTGTCGTTTCGCCGCGCCGCACCGGTGCCGTGTCGGGCGCCAGGGCGCGCTGGTCGGCGACGGCCAGTGTTGTCGACCATAATCATGCCAGAGCCTCGACACTGTGCAGTTGCTGCCCGGCCGGTGCGCAAGCGCCAGGCGCCGGCTTCGATGCACGCGAGCGGCCTGCTCGCCCTTGATACGGAGATCTGCGCGATGAATCAGGAAGCCCTGTGGAGTGCCCGTTACCGCGATGCCGGGGAGGCCTACCTGTTCGGTACCGAACCGAACCGCTTTCTCGCCCACCGCGCCGAATTGCTGCAGGACGGCCACAACGCGCTGTCGGTCGCCGATGGCGAGGGGCGCAACTCGGTCTGGCTGGCCGAGCAGGGGCTGGCGGTGACCGCCATCGAGATCTCGACGGTCGCCATCGAGAAGGCGCGGCGCCTGGCGCTCGGACGCAAGGTCGATGTGCGCTTCATGCAGGCCGACATGCTCGCGCCCGGCTGGCCGCCCGCCGAACTGCGCGAGGCCTTCGACTGGGTGATCGGCATCTTCATCCAGTTCGTCGGCCCCGAATGGCGCGAGCGCCAGTTCGAGGTGATGAAGCATCTCACCCGCCCGGGCGGGCGCATCCTGTTACAGGGCTATACGCCGAAGCAGCTCGAGTACGGCACCGGCGGCCCATCGGCGGTCGAGAACCTGTACACCGCGCAGGTGCTGCGCGAGGCTTTCGCCGACTGGGACATCGAGGAGCTGGTGGAGTACGACGACGAGGTCAACGAGGGCACGGGTCACCGCGGGCGTTCGGCGCTGATCGGCCTGGTGGCGCGCAAGCCCGGTGGGCCCGCGGCGACGGCGTGAACGAGCGCCCGCCGAGGCGGGCGAAGCAGCCTGTCGGCAACGGCACTGATGCGCGCATGGGCGCGCCATTTCGGCGAAAATGCGACCTCTGCCCGGTCCTGTCGCGATGGACAGTGCATCGGGCGCCGATTCTCCCCTTCAGGAAGCGACCATGCTGCAGAAATTCTCCGCCTTTGCCGGCGTCCAGGGTCCGGTCGTCGTGATCGTCATGGATGGTTACGGCGTTCCGAAGCACGATGTCGGGAGCGCGATCGACGCGGCGCGCAAGCCGACCCTCGACCGGCTGTTCGCCGCCTACCCGAACGTCCTGTTGCGCGCGCACGGCACGGCCGTCGGCATGCCCTCCGACGACGACATGGGCAACTCGGAAGTCGGCCACAACGCCATCGGCGCCGGCCAGGTGTATTCGCAAGGCGCCGCCCTGGTCGCCAATGCGATCGCCAGCGGCGCGATCTGGGAGGGCAAGGCCTGGCAGGAGATCGTCGCCGGGGCCAAGGCCGACACGAAGGGCAAGGCGGCGGTGCTCCACTTCATCGGCCTGCTCTCGGACGGCAACGTGCACAGCCACATCGACCACCTGCGCGCGATGGTGGTGCAGGCCAAGGCCGAGGGCGTGAAGACGGTGCGCATCCATGCCCTGCTGGACGGCCGCGACGTGCCCGAGACCAGCGCGCTGGACTACGTCGAGCCCTTCGAAGCCTTCCTCGAGGCGATCAGCACCGACGGCTTCGACGCCCGCATCGCCTCGGGCGGCGGGCGCCAGACCATCACCATGGACCGCTACGACGCCAACTGGCCGATGGTCGCGCGCGGCTGGCGCACCCACGTGCTGGGCGAGGGGCCGAAGTTCGCCAGCGCCACCGCGGCGGTCAAGGGCCTGCGCGAGAAGCACCCCGGCACCATCGACCAGGACCTGCCCGAGTTCGTCATCGCCGAGTTCGACGAGGACGGCGTCGGTCAGCCCATCGGCACGATCGAGGATGGCGACTCGGTCGTGCTGTTCAACTTCCGCGGCGACCGTGCGATCGAGATCACGCGCGCCTTCGTCGAAAACGACTTCGAGGCCTTCGAGCGCGAGCGCGTGCCCAAGGTCAACTATGCCGGGATGCTGCAATACGACGGCGACCTGCAGCTGCCGAAGCGCTTCCTGGTGGCGCCGCCGGCGATCACCGACACCTCGAGCGAATGGTTCAGCAAGTCTGGCCTTGCGCAGTTCGCCTGCTCGGAGACGCAGAAGTTCGGCCATGTCACCTACTTCTGGAACGGCAACCGCTCCGGTCGCTTCGAAGGCGAGACCTGGGAAGAGGTGCCGAGCGACGTCGTGCCCTTCGAGCAGCGGCCGTGGATGAAGGCGGCCGAGATCACCGACGCGATGATCGCCGCGCTGCAGTCGGGCAAGTATGCGGTGCTGCGCTGCAACTACGCCAACGGCGACATGGTCGGCCATACCGGCAACTTCCGCGCCGCGACGATGGCGATCGAGGCGGTCGACCTGGCGCTGGCGCGCCTGCTGCCGGCGATCGATGCCGCCGGCGGGGTGGCGCTGATCACCGCCGACCATGGCAATGCCGACGAGATGTTCGAGCTCGACAAGAAGACCAGCCAGCCGGCACGCAACGCCGACGGCAGCTTCAAGGCCAAGACCGCGCATACGCTGAACCCGGTGCCGCTGATCCTGTACGACAACGTCAGCGGTGGCCGCCTGGGCCTGAAGCAGATCGACGGCGCCGGCTTGTCGAACATCGCCGCCACCGTGGCCAACCTGCGCGGGCTGGAGAAGCACCCGAAGTGGGACGACAGCCTGCTGACGGTGAAGTGAACGCGGCGAGGCCGACCCGGATCGCCGCGACGGCGATCGGGGTCGGCCTCTGCAGCGGACGGGCGCGCCAGCGGTTACTCAGAACCTGTACTTGGCGCCGATCTCGAAGCTGCGCTCGGGGCCGACGTAGATGCCCTGACGCAGACTGGCGATGTAGTCCTTGTCGGTCAGGTTCTTCACCGCGCCGAACACGCTCAGTTGCTTGTTGACCGCATAGTTCGCGGTCAGGTCCACCGTGGTGTAGCTGTCGATCTGGCCGGTGAAGAAGCCGGACGTGTTTTCCGCGATCGCCACCGTGTTGGCCGCATCGGAGAACTGCGCATCGACGTAATTGACGCTCAGCGCCGTGCTCAAGGGGCCCGAGCGGTAGCCCAGGGTGAGGTTCGCGACCCATTCCGGGGCATAGGTCACGCGATTGCCGCTGGGCGTCTCGAGCGCGCCGGCGCTGTTGAAGCGATCGCCGACGAACTTGGCGACGGGGATGTAGGTCGCGTTGGCATCGACGCTGAAGCCGTTGCTGAAATCGTAGCCGATCGCCGCTTCCAGGCCCTGATGCAGGGTCTTGCCGCCATTGGTGCGTTGGAAGGCGGTGTTGCTGTTGGCGGGAATGATCTGGTTGTCGAAGTCCATGCGGAAGGCGGTGACTTCATAGCGCAGGCGCGCATTGCTGCCGCGCACGCCGAGCTCGATATTGACCGAGCGCTCCGCCTCGAGCTGCTGGTCGCTCAGGCCGTCGAGCGCATCGCCGTTGAGGGCGGGGCCGAATGCCTTGTACACGCCGCCATAGATCTGCGCCATCGGGGCGGCCTGGAAGGTGAGGCCGATGCCCGGAATGACTTCGGTGTTGGAGGTCTTGGCGCGGTTGCCCTGGGCCTCGCTGCGGCGGCGATCGAGTCGCGTCTGCTCGTAGCTCTCGACGCGCACGCCGGGCGTGACGGCGAGACGGTCATTGAGGATGAAGCGGTTCTGCGCGAACAAGGCGTAGCTGGTGGCGCCGTCGACGACGTCCTTCGCGATGGTGCCGGTACGCGGTGTGGCGCGGCTTGCCTGGATGGTCTGGTCGACCATCTCCTCGTCCATGATGCGCACGCCCAGTTCGGTCTCGTTGCGCAGGCCGAAGCTGCCATGGCGGATGTTGAGGCGGCTGTCGAGGCCGACGCGCTCGAACGCGCGGTTGTTGCCGTTGAGGCTGTTGCCGTAGTTCCACTGGGTCAGACCGTCGACCACCCGTGTCGGGCTGCCGCTCACGGTGCCGAAACGCCAGTAGTCGCGGGTGGTCTCGCTCCAGTACAGCAGGGTGTTGAGCGTGGTGTCGGCATTGATGGCCCACTCGTGGTTGAGGTCCACCGAGGTGCGGTCGGTCAGGAACCAGTCGTCCGGGGCCGGATTGAAGCGCGCGCCGGCGCGATAGGCATCGAGGAAGACGCCGCGGTAGGAGATGTTGGCATCGTTCTCGTAATGGGCGAACTTGATGCCGACCCACTGCTTCTCGCCGAGCGCCATGCCGCCCTTGATCATCAGGTCCTGCATCTCGAAGCCCTTGTCCTGGAAGCCGTCGCTGCGCGCCTGGGTGTAGAACAGACCGCCCACCGCCTCGCCCGATGGCGAGCTGCCGCCGGCTTCGAGGGTGGCCTCGCGGTAGCCGTGCGAGCCGATGCGGCCCGACAGCGTCACGCCCGGCTCGGGCGTCTTGGTGCGGTAGTTGATGACGCCGCCGATGGTGCTCGGGCCGTAGCGCAGCGAGGCCGCGCCCTTGAGCACCTCGATGCTTTCCATGCGCTGGATGCGCGGGTTGTAGTAGCGGCCATTGCCCACGAACAGGCCCGGCGCCACCGGGACGCCGTCCTCGAGGATCAGGGTCTTGTAATCGGCCGCGCTCAGGCCGCGCACGCCGATGTTGGCGACGATCGCAGATTCTTCTTCGGGCTTGATCACCACGCCGGGCACGCTCTTGAGCGCGGCCTCGGTCGACAGCGGCTGCTTCAGCTCGAGGGTTTCGCGGGTGACGACATTGACGGTGCCGGGGATCTTGCGCTCGGCCTCGGCTTCGCCGCCGATGACATCGATGCGGGGCAGCGAGACCTCGTTGGCGCCTGCCCAGGCAGGCAACTGCAGGGCGGCCACAATGGCCATGGAAAGGGTCTTGCGGCGCAGCGGCAGGCCGCCACGCGCGCGCGCGATTGCGCTGTGGTTCATCAAACACTCCTTGCAGGCTTCCGATCTGGCTGGCTTGCCGCAAGGGGTGCGACTGGCTGGCTACGTAATAAAAGGAGGGTGCGCGGCACCCTCTGTCGAATCCGGCGCTTCAGGGCGGCCTCGGCGCGAGCTCATGACATGAGAAGCGTTATCGAGACGAGAAGCGTTCGCATTGAAGCACGCCGACGAAGGCGGCGTCAATGCGAACCTCGGTGCGCAGCGGCCGGATCAGAACACGCTGAACGGGTAGTCGATGAAGATGCGCACTTCACGGCCGCTGACGTTGTAGTCGGCCGCATCGCTCGACACGCGCAGCGCCGAGGTGCGCAGACGGACGTTCAGGTCCTTCGCGGCGCCGCTCTGCACCGTGTAGGAGAGCTGGTTGAAGAACTCGTGTTCCTTGCCGCTCGTGGTGAGGTCGGTGTCGATGTCGCTGCCGCGCACATAGGCGACGCGGTACTTCAGGCCCGGGATGCCGTACTGGGCGAAGTCCAGCGCGTAGGCGAGCTGCCAGGACTTTTCGTCCTTGCCATTGAAGTCGGACCAGTAGGAGTTGGCGAGCCAGATCGAGCCGCCACCGTTACCGGTGCCGCCGGCGTTCTGGTAGAAGCCGTAGTCGAAGCCGACGTCGCCGCTGCTGCGCTGGTAGGCCAGGGTGAGGGCGTGCGGACCGGTCTCGTAGGTTGCGGCCAGGCTCCAGATGCGGTTCTTGTCGCCGGAGACGTCGTACTTGGTGCGGTAGCCATTGAAGTCGAAGCTCAGCGTGTTGCTGGCGATCGGCATCGCGTAGTTGAGGTTGGCATAGTGGCGCTTGAATGCGTTGTCGCGCACCACGTTGTCCACGTCCGAGAAGTACAGCGCGCCGCCCAGCGCGTCGTTGAACTGGTAGCTGGCGCCGATCACGGCTATGCCTTTCAGGCCGCCGCTGTCGCGGCCTTCATCGCTCTTGCGCGACTGGGCGTGGAAGGTGCCGGCGTTGAATTCCAGGCCTTCGATCTCGGTCGAGGTGAGCATCGTGCCGGTGAAGCTCTCGGGCAGCAGGCGTGCGTCGTCGTGGTTCAGCACCGGCAGCGAGGGACGCAGGTCACCGTAGGCCAGCACGGTGTTCGACACGCGCGCCTTGACCGAGGCGCCGACCTTGGCCACGTCGCGCGCGACCTCGCCGGTCGTCGGGTCCTGGTAGAAGAAGTCGATGCCGCCGGCGCCGGCGCGGCGACGCGTGCTGTCGAGCCGCAGGCCGT
Source organism: Thauera sp. WH-1 (assembly GCF_047806685.1). Classification (NCBI taxonomy): domain Bacteria; kingdom Pseudomonadati; phylum Pseudomonadota; class Betaproteobacteria; order Rhodocyclales; family Zoogloeaceae; genus Thauera; species Thauera sp. WH-1. Next base: position 66,960 of record NZ_JBLQGP010000010.1, on the reverse strand, counting down.
AGGCGGCGAAGGCGTCGATGCCGAAGCCGACCGTGCCCTGGGTGAAGCCCGACGCGAAGTTGGCGACGATGCCCTGGCCCCACTCCCGCTTGTCCTGGTTACCGTCGCGGTAATCGCGATTGATGAAGGCGTTGCGCAGGAACAGATCCAGCGAGCTGCCTTCCACCAAGCCCTCGGCCTCGGCCTGCCCCGCGGCCAGTGCCGGGTTTGCGCTTGCCAGCCCCAATGCGATGATTGCCGCCCATTGTCTAGACATCGTGTGTTTCCCTCGAGTTTGACTGTTTTTTGAAGTTTGCCGACCCGGGTCCCGGGACGGGCAGGGCCGGGATTGTCGCACCTGGGCTGCAGCCTTGCCCGGTATGTGGCGTGATCGCATCAGAACGGGCCTTGCCGGTCGTGCAGCAGGGAGACCGGGGGGCGCGACAGCACGCCACGGCTTAGAATTTCGGCGGCATCCCCGGCAGGCCCCGAGCCGACACGCATCGCACTGATCGGAGCTTGGGCGTGTCCTTTTGATTCGTGAGCGCATTTCCAGGAGTTGATGATGGCTGTCTTGCTGCAAGTGGATTTCCCCTACTCCGGCCCCTGGGGCGACGAGATGGCGCACGCCATGCAAGGGCTCGCTCAGTCGATCGCGCAGGAGGCGGGGCTGCTGTGGAAGATCTGGACCGAGAGCCGTGACACCGGCGAGGCGGGCGGCATCTATCTGTTCGCCGATCGTGCCAGTGCCGAGCGCTACCTGGAGATGCATCGCGCGCGCCTGAGCGGTTTCGGTGTCCCGCAGGTGAACGCCAAGCTGTTCGAGGTCAATGCGCCGCTGTCCGCGATCGACCGCGCGCCGCTGGCTTGAGCCTGCGCCCCGGGCCCGAGCTTCAGTCCTGGGTACGGGCTCCGACGCGACCTGACGACGCCCGACGGACGGCCGAAGGCGTGCCGGCCGGCGCGGGCAATCCGTCCGCCCGGGTGCCGTGGCGGGCCGCCTCGCGGGCCAGCAGGGCAAGCTTGCGCGCGCTGCCCCAGCGGTATTCGCCCACCTCGCCGCGCTCGCGGATGACGCGGTGGCAGGGAATCAGGTAGCCGATCGTGTTGGCCGCCAGCGCACTGCCGACGGCGCGCGGCGCGCGCGGCATGCCGAGCTCGCGGGCGAGCTGCCCGTACGACAGCACGCGGCCCGGCTCGATGCGGATCAGCGCCTCCCACACCTTGATCTGGAAGTTGGTGCCGCGCAGCACCAGATGGATGCGGCCGCGCGTCGGCCGCGTCGGGAAGATCCGTTGCATCCATTGCTGCGCCTGCGCGTCGTCGCGCTGCAATGTGGCGGCCGGCCACAGGACGCGCAGTTCGGCGAGCAGGCTCGCCTCGTCCTCGGTGCGGAAGGCGAAATGGCACACGCCGCGCCCGGTCCACGCCACCAGCGCATCACCGAAGGGGGTCGGTGCGAGGCCGTGGCCGATGTCGATGCCGCGCGCGGCGGCCTTGATCTCGCCCGGCGTCATCGCCTCGCAGCTCACCATCAGGTCGTGCAGCCGGCTCGGGCTGCCGAGGCCGGCATCGAGGCTGACCTCGAGCAGGCTCGCCGACTGCGGCAGTTGCGCGCGGGCGTACTCCTTGGTCAGGTACTGCAGGAAGCGCTTGGGCGAGATGCCGGCCCACGCGGCGAACACGCGCTGCAGGTGCGCGGGGCTGAGATGGACCGCGGCGGCGATCTCGTCCAGCGCCGGTTGGTCATGGGCGTGGCTGCGGATGAAGGCGATCGCGCGGGCGACGATCGCGTAGTGGCGCGATGCGCTTGCGTCGGCGGACATGGACGGTCTCCGGTTCGGGTTTCGATACGGCGGGCGCCCCGGCTTCCGCGGCGCTCCTGCGTTCGAGTATGGCGCTGCCAGGGCGGTGATCAATCCGGTTCTTGCGCACTTGAGTGATGCAGGGGCGCCGGCCGCGCCGGGATCGATGTCCGCCGACTGCGTCGAAGCGCCCTGCTGCGGCTCAGAGCAGCTTCAGCCCGGGCGGCAGTGCTTCGCCGAAGCTGCGCCGGCGGTCGGCTTCGTCGAGGCCGACGGTCTCGCGCACCATGGTGATCCAGCTTTGCGGGGCGCGGATGGCGGTGAGGCGGCGGGCGACCTCGTCGCGCAGCGCGGGGGCGAGGTCGCGCGCGCGGTCGCCGGTGAGGCGGGCGATGCGGGCAGCGGCGAAGGCGGCGGGCTCGACCGCCTTCCAGTCGAGCGCGAGCACGGCGGCGAGCCATTCGCTGGCGATGTCGGGCGGCACCACGTTGTGCGCGCTGCCATACAGGGATTCACGCGCCCCGACGCGGCCGAGCGCCCACCAGGTGTGGGCTTTCTCGGCCGGGCGCCGGAGGCGTTCGAGCAGCCAGTTGCCGACCTCGATGCGGTGCATGACCGGCACGCGCTCGAGCGCGGCGGCGAGCCGGACCATGTCGTCGTAGCTGCCCTGCACCGGCTCGCCGCGGCGCCGGGCGGCATCGGCGTGCTCGAGGTGGCCGGCGAGCACTTCGAGAATCTGCAGCTGGCGGTCCTCGTCCAGCCCGCCTGCGCTGCGGCGCCACAGCGTCCACCATTCGCTCCAGGTGTTGCTGTCCTGCCCGTACTGTATGCCTTGCGCGAACAGCGCCCACAGCTGGTCGATGCGCCAGTCGTCGAGTGCCGCGCCCAGACCGGGTCGCAGGCAGTAGCCGGCGAGGTTGAGCCAGGTGCGTTCGTGCTCGGCGCTGCGCCGGCGGCGGCGGGCGCGCTCGAGCAGGGCGTCGAACAGGGTGCGCAGCAGCGCCATGTCCCACTCGTCACGAGGGCCGAGCACGCGCTCCAGGCGGCCGCGCAGCTGGCGCACCGCCCGGGCGTCGGTCTGGCGCGCCTGGCCGCCGAAGCTGTCGTCGATGAGGGCGAGCGCCTGCGCCAGCCGCGGATGGACGCCCGGGCCCGGCGAATCCGCGCTGTCGGCGTCATCGGCCGGTGCTTCGGCGCGCACCTGGAAGGCGAGCTGCCAGCGGCGTTCCGCGTCGTCGAGGCTGACGCACTGCATCTCCAGGGTGCCGACCTCGGTCAGGGTGGCGACCAGGCGTACCTCGACGTTCTCCCGCCGCCCCGCGCTGGTCGGCGGCAGGCGGGCGGTGAGCGGCGGCAGGCGGATGAAGTCCTCGCTGTCCACATCGACCAGTGCGCCTGCCGGCCAGGTCGTGTCGCTGGTCGAGGAGACAAGGTGAAAGCGCACCGGCTGGCCCAGGCGCAGGGCGAAGCGGCGCTCGGGCAGCGCCACCTCAACGCCCGATTCGGTGCCGCGCGGCAGCACGCAGATGGCGCGCGAGGCCTCGCCGGCGTCGTCCAGCACCAGGAAGTAGCTGCGCGCGGCGCCGCCGCCAATGCCGGGGCCGAGCCCGGCGCGGGCGGCGCGCACCAGGGCGAAGGCCACCGCGCCGCGGGCGACGGCGACATCGGGCTCGTCGTTGTGCAACACGCGCGGGGCGCTGCCGCGCCATTGCGTCAGCAGGGCCTCGAGCCGCGCGGCCAGGGCGGGGGCGCGAAACGCGCCGCCGTTCAGCAGCAGGGTGTCGGGCACGGGGGGGCGGTCGTCGCCGTCGCAGGCGGCGCCGAGCGCGCTGCGCGCGACCGTGGCGTGGCGCTGCAGGAAGGCGGCCAGATGGCGGCTGATCGCCGGGTCGGCGGGATACGGCAGGCCGAACTCGACGATCGCGGCCCGGCGCCGCTGCGGCAGCTCGTCGGCGCCGCCGAGCGGCAGGAAGCCGTCGACCACCAGGCGCTCGACCTCGTCACGGCTCAGCTCGGCCGAGCGCGCGCCGCCGATGAGGCGCGAACCGGCGCCGAGCAGGGTGACGCTCAGCCTGTCGGGGGCGTTCGCCGCCAGCAATTGCTCCTTCGCCACCCGGCAGCGCTGCACCAGCTGCGACAGGCGCGCGGCGGACAGGCGCTCGCCGCCTGCGCCACCCTGGGCGGCGAGGCGGCGCTCGACGAGGTGGGCGAGCGCGAGGTCCATGTTGTCGCCGCCCAGCATCAGGTGGTCGCCGACGCCGATGCGGGTCAGGCGCGGCGGGCCGCTGCCGTCCGCGGCAGGCTCGACCTGGATCAGGGTGAGGTCGGTGGTGCCGCCGCCGACGTCGCACACCAGCACCAGGCGCGAGGCCGCGAGCGCATCGGCAAGCCGGTCGCGATGGCGGAACAGCCAGTCGTGAAAAGCCGCCTGCGGTTCCTCGAGCAGGCGCAGGCGGGGCAGGCCGGCGCGCCGTGCCGCCTCGACGGTGAGCGCGCGCGCGCCCTCGTCGAAGGACGCCGGCACGGTGAGCACGATGTCCTGCGCCTCGAGCGGCGCGTCCGGATGGCGGGCGTTCCAGGCGGCGCGCACATGCGCGAGGTAGCTCGCACTGGCCGTCACCGGCGACACCTTGGCAAGGTCCTCGCCCGCGCCCCAGGGCAGGATGGCGGCGTCGCGATCGACGCAGGCGTGCGACAGCCAGCTCTTGGCGCTGGCCACCGCACGCCCCGGCACCTGGGCGCCGAGCTCGCGCGCGAAGTGGCCGATCACCGCCGCGGGCGCAGCCGCGATCGGGGCAGACGGCCAGGGCAGGCGCAGGTCGGCGGCGTCGAACTCGCCGGCGGCGGGGTGGTAGCGGACCGAGGGCAGCAGCGGACGGGCCGCGACCTCGCCGCGGCCGACGAGCTGCTCGATCTCGAACAGCTGGATGCGGTCGTCGCCTTCGGCGGCGAAGGCGACGACCGTGTTGCTGGTGCCGAGGTCGATGCCGACGGTGTAGCGCGCCACGGCGGCGGACACCTCAGTCGGCGGCGGCGCCCGCCGGGGCGTCGTTGCCCTCGCCGCTGCCCGCGCCGCGCACGTCGAACTGCACCTTCCAGCGCGCGCTGCCATCGACCGGCAGGGCCTCGAGCTCGAGCGTGCCGGTCTCGGTGACGCGCGCGTGCAGCTTCACGCGCACGATGTCGCCCGGGCGGCGGCCTTCGGCCGGCAGCGTGGCCTCGATTTCTTCGAGCTCCTGCAGCTCGTCATCGGCCCAGAACTCGAGCAGGGTACCGACCTCGTCCTGGCGCCGCACCGAGGAGCCGAAGAAGCGGAAGCGGACCGGCTCGCCCACCACCAGGCCGAACTCCTGCTCGGGCAGGGCCGCCTCGCTGCCCTCCTCCATGCCGAAGGGGGCGAGGCACAGGGCTTCGAGCGGCGGCTCCATGCCGGGGATCGCCGGCATCGCGGACTCCACCCCGACGTAGTAGGCGCGCGCGGTGCCGCCGCGGATGCGCACGCCGCGGCCGTGGCGCACGTAGCCGTAATAGGCGGCGCCGCGCGCCACCGCGAGGTCGAGGTCGGCGCCGCCGAGCAGGCGCGCGGGCGCCGCGCCGTCGCTCTCGAGCCAGGCGTTGAGGATGCCGAGCACGCGCGTGGAGATCAGCGCCGACTTGAGCACGCCGCCGTTGAACAGCACCGCGGTCGGATGCAGGAACTGGCTGTCGTCGGGCGGCGCGGCGAAGCCTTCGAGATCGGCCGTGGCGTCGCGCTGGCGGGTGAGGAAGGCGGCCAGGTGGCGGGTGATCGCCGCGTCCTGGGCGTAGGGCAGGCCGAGCTGGGTGAGCGCGGCGCGGGCGCGGCTGAGCGGCTGCTCGGTGACCGCGACCTGCGGGAAGAAGCCCTCGACCAGGGTGGCGCTGAGCTCGTCGCGGCTGACCTCGGTGCGGATCGAGCCGCCGATCAGCTTCGAGCCGCGGCTCGGCACCACCACCGGCACGGCGTCGAGCTCGGGGTCGCCGAGCAGCGCCTCCTTGGCCGCCCGGCAGGCGTGGGCGAGCGCGCGGGTCTGCCACGGGTCGAGCCGCGTGCCCTGCGCGGCGAGCTTGCGGGTGACCGCGTAGGCGAGCGCGAGGTCCATGTTGTCGCCGCCGAGCAGGATGTGCTCGCCGACCGCGACGCGGTGCAGCTCCAGATTGCCGTCGCGCTCGAGCACCGCGATCAGCGACAGGTCGGTGGTGCCGCCGCCGACGTCGACCACCAGGATCAGATCGCCGGGCTTCACCTCCTTGCGCCACTGCCCGGCGCTGCGCTGGATCCAGCTGTAGAGCGCGGCCTGCGGCTCCTCGAGCAGGGTGATCGGCGGGTAGCCGGCGGCCTGCGCGGCCTCGGCGGTGAGCTCGCGCGCGGCCGGATCGAACGAGGCCGGGATGGTGACGGTGACGTCCTGGGCGTCGAAGGGCGCATCGGGATGCGCCGCATCCCACGCCGCGCGCAGGTGCGACAGGTAGCGCACCGAGGCGGTGAGCGGCGAGATGCGCGCCACTTCGGCCGGCGCCTCGGCGGGCAGGATGGCGGCGCGGCGATCCACGCCGGGGTGGCACAGCCAGCTCTTGGCGCTGGCGACGAGGCGGATCGGCGTGGCCGCGCCGCGGCTGCGGGCGAACTCGCCGACGGCGTGATCCTGCGCGGCCGACCACGGCAGGCTGAGGTCGCCCGGCGCGAGTTCGTCGGCGTGCGGCAGGTAGATGAAGGACGGCAGCAGCGGGCGGTCTTCGACGCTGCCGGGGCCGGTGAGCTGCGGGATCTGCAGCACCTGCTGGGCGGCGGCCTCGCCGTCGCTGGATTCGAAATCGACGTAGGACAGCGCGCAGTGGGTGGTGCCGAGGTCGATGCCGATGGCGTAGCGGGCGGCGCTCACAGTTCCACCTCCGCCTGGGCGATCACGCCGGCGTCGTGGCCTTCGACCAGCTTGGGCAGGCGCGTGTCGGTGACGCGCCAGCCACGGTGGCCGAGGCTGCCGGTGAAGGGCGGCTTGCCGACGACCTTGCCGGTGAGGCGCACGGCGGCGGCATCGAAGCCTTCGGCCAGCGTGATGCGGCTGCCTTCGGGCTCGCTGCGCACCGGCTCGATGTCGAAGTGCTCGCGCAGCACCTTGCGGCAGCCTTCATGCACCACGCGCGCGGCGGCGCCGATGTCGGCGTCCGAATAGGCGGCGACGTCTTCCTGCACGAAGTCGACGAAGCGCGCCTCGCGCTGCAGCAGGCCGAGCAGCTGCAGCGCGGCTTCCGGCGTGGTTTCGCGCACGATGACGGGCTGGGGTTCGGCGACGGGTGCCACGGGGGCGATGGGCGTGTCGGCCGCGGGCGGCTCGGCTTCGCCCCGCACGCGCTGCAGCTTGGCGGCGAGCTCGGCGTTGAACAGCACGGACAGGGCGAGCCCGATGCGGCGGAAGAAGGAGGGTGGGGTGGAGGCCATGGGGACGATCCTTTCGCTGGGTCTGTTGCGTTGCAATATAACCCAGCATGGGGATGGAGCCCTACTGTGATGGCGTATCGACGGCCTTCAGCGCGGGGCGCCGGTTACGAAATAGGGTCGCATTCCGCGCAGCAGCTATTGCCGGTCAGGCTCCCCACAGCGCCTCGCCGCCGGCGTCGCGATAGCTGAGGTAGGCGCGCAGATCGAACTCGACCTGGTGGTAATCCGGCGCCATGTGCAGGCAGAGCTGGTAGAAGGCCTTGTCGTGCTCGCGCACCCGCAGGTGGGCCAGCTCATGGACGACGATCATGCGCAGGAAGGCTTCCGGCACGTTGCGGAACAGCGTGGCGATGCGGATCTCGCGCTTGGCCTGCAGGCGCGACCCCTGCACGCGCGAGATCGCGGTGTGGGTGCCGAGCGCGTTGCGGATCACGTGCAGCGTGTTGTCGAAGCGCACCTTGCCCAGCGGCGGCGCACTGCGCAGGTGGGCGGCCTTGAGCGCCTGCACGTAGTCGTAGAGGGCATTGTCGGAGCGCACCGTATGGGCATCCGGGTAGCGCGCGCGCAGGGCGCCGGCGAAGCGCCCCTGCTCGATCAGGGTCATCACCTGTTGCACGAGCGCGGGCGGGTAGCCGGCGAGGTAGGCGGGGGCGCGGCGGGCGCTCATCGCGGCTGCAGGGTGTCGAAGCCGACGTAGTCGGCCATGAAGCGGGCCTTGCCGACGCGCAGGAAGTGGTCGAAGTCCCAGTCGGCCGGCGCCAGCCGGTGGGCGAAGCGCGGGCGAAAGACGTAGGTCCAGGCCTGTGCGTGAGCGCCGCCGTCTGTTTCGACGGTGACGATGCGACGCTCGTACTCCTCACCCTCGAAGGCATCCAGGCGCGGCCAGGCCGAGTCCGGCAGCTCGAGGTAGAGCACGCCCTGCACGCGATGATCGGCGTTCGGCACCATTCCCGGATACGCCACGCCGACCACCGCATGGCGGCGATGACCCTGGAGCGTGGCGGGGCGGTAAGCGGCATGGGCGCCGCAGACGGCGGCCATGATGTCCTCGCACATCAGCGAGCCGTAGGTGAAGCAGGCGGTGGGGGGCGGGGGATCGGTGTCGATAGGGTTCATGGCTCGGAGGGCACCGGGATGGTGCATGTGCGGTGCAAACGGTGCGCCGTGCCTTGCCGGTTGCGGTGCTCGGCAGGCCACCGTGTTGCGGGTTGGAAGGGTCTCCCGGTCCAAAGCAATTCCAGTGCCCGGATGAGCAGGTCCGCGCGACGCGGTGCCGCCCCCCGCGCCGCGGGGCGATCGTCTTCGCGCAGGCTGCCCGCTCAGGCGCGCAGAAAGGCCAGCAGGTCGGCAAGCAGCGCCGCAGGCGCCTCCTCGGGGATGAAATGGCCGCAGGGCAAGGGATGCCCGCTGACGAGGTCGGCCTTCTCCTGCCAGGTCGCGAGCACGTCGAACAAGTCGTGCATCTTGCCGAACTCGCCCCAGATGGCGAGCAGCGGGCAGCGCACGCGCAGGGCGAGATCGCGGGCGTCATCCTCGAAGTCGCGGCTCGCCGCGGCGCGGTAGTCCTCGAGCGTGGCGCGGATCGTGCCGGGCAGGGTGAAGGCGCGCAGGTATTCCTGGAACAGCGGCTCTTCGATCGCACCCATTTGGTGTGAAAGCGCGCGGAAGACGTGGCGCAGGAAGGCCTCGGGCGCGGCGGCGATCATGAGTTCGGGCAGGTCGGGCGCCTGGAAGAAGAACCAGTGCCAGTAGGCCGCCGCGAGGTGGCGCTCGGTGCGCGAGAACACCGTGTGCGTGGGCACGATGTCGAGCACGCACAGGCGGGTGACGGCCTCGGGGTAATCCAGCGCCTGGCGGTGGCCGACGCGGCCGCCGCGGTCGTGGCCGATCAGCGCGTAGCGTTCATGCCCCAGCGCGCGCATCAGCGCGTGCATGTCGCGCGCCATGGTCTTCTTGTCGTAGCCGTCGCGCGGCTTGTCGCTGTCGCCATAGCCGCGCAGGTCGGGGCAGACGACGGTGTAGTGCTCGGCCAGCCGCGGCGCGATCCGGTGCCACATCTGCGCGCTCTGCGGCCAGCCGTGGAGCAGCAGCACCGGCGGGCCGTCGCCGCCGACCCACAGGTTGATCCGGATGCCGTTCGCCTTGAGCGTGCGGCGCTCCAGGCCGGTCATGAAGTCCATATGGGTCTCCTCCTGCGTGGGGGTTCGAAGCGTCCTGCGGCCAGGCGCGGCCGGACGAGGGTGTCAGAACGGTACCGGACTTTCGAACTGCACGGGCACCCGCGTGCGCGGATGGATGAAGGCGATGCGGCTGGCGTGCAGGTGCAGGCGCGCGAACCGCGCGGTGCTGTCCGCCGGCGCGTAGAGCGGATCGCCCAGGATCGGGTGGCCGAGGGTGAGCAGATGCACGCGCAACTGGTGGGCACGGCCGGTCACCGGCTTGAGCGCCAAGCGTGTGCATGCCTCGGCGCCCTCGCCCAGGCGCGCCAGCACCCGGTAGCGCGTGAGCGCGCGCCGGCCGTGCACCGGGTCGATGATCTGGCGCGGGCGGTGGGCGGCGTCCTCGGCGAGCGGCAGGTCGATCTCGCCCTCGTCCGGTGCCAGGTGGCCGTGCGCCAGCGCGACGTACGCCTTGCCCACCATGCGCTGCTCGAAGGCGCGGCTCAGGCGGCGCAGCATCTCGAGGCCGCGCGCGAACAGCACCAGGCCCGAGGTGGCGGCGTCCAGGCGATGGACGATCAGCGCGTCCGGATGCAGGGCCTGCACGCGGGTGGCGAGGCAGTCCTGACGGTCGGCGCCGCGGGCGGGCACCGAGAGCAGGCCGGCGGGCTTGTCGACGACGAGGAGGTCGTCGTCGAGGTGGTGGATGGTGGGCATGGCGAGGCGGCTTGGTCGGCTGTCGCGACCGCGGGCGACCGTGACGTGGGGGCGCGGGACGAAAGTGGTTCCGGCGTTACCCTGACTGAGGATGCCCCCGCTCCTCGAACTTCGGCAATGCCGCCGCCACGTCGCGGAAGGCGGCCAGGGCGGCTTCGAGGTGCTCGATGATCTCCTGCTGCAGCACGTCCGGCGGGGGCAGGTCGTCGAGTTTGTCCAGGCTGTCGTCCTTCAGCCAGAACACGTCGAGGCTGGCCTTGTCGCGGGCGATCAGCTCGTCGTAGGCGAGGTAGCGGAAGCGTTCTGTCTCGGTGCGTTCGTGGCGGTTGTGCGGCTTGTAGCAGGCGACAAAGTCGCGCAGGTCTTCGAGCTTGAGCTGGTGGGTCTTGAGCGTGAAGTGCTGGTTGGTGCGCAGGTCGTAGAACCACACCCCCTTCGTATGCACGCGGCCGTCCTTGGGCGCGGCGTCGAAAAACACCACGTTGGCCTTCACCCCCTGGGCGTAGAAGATGCCGGTGGGCAGGCGCAGGATGGTGTGGACATCGCAGGTTTCCAGCAGCTTGCGGCGGATCTTCTCGCCGGCGCCGCCTTCGAACAGCACGTTGTCGGGCAGCACCACCGCGGCGCGGCCGTCCACCTTGAGCATGCTGACGATGTGCTGCAGGAAGTTGAGCTGCTTGTTCGAGGTCGTGGTCCAGAAGTCCTGGCGCTCGTAGATCAGCGCGTCGCGGTCTTCCTCGCCGTCCTCGTTGGTGAAGGTCATGCTGCTCTTCTTGCCGAAGGGGGGATTGGCCAGCACATAGTCCACCCGCCGCTTCGGTTCGGCGATCAGCGCGTCGGCGCGCTCGACCGAAGGCTCGCCTTCCAGCTCTCCGATGTTGTGCAGGAAGAGGTTCATCAGGCACAGGCGGCGGGTGGCCGCGACGATCTCGTTGCCGTGGAAGGTCTCGTCGCGCAGGAAGGCCTTCTGCGTGCGGGTGAGGCGCTGTGGCTCGTGGCCGAGCCAGTCGCCGTGCCTGCGGATCCATTCGCCGGTGCCGGTCAGCCACTCGTTGGCGGCGAGGAAGAAGCCGCCGGTGCCGCAGGCCGGGTCGGCGATGGTCTTCATCGGCTCGGGCCGCATGCAGGCCACCATGGCCTGGATCAGCGCGCGCGGGGTGAAGTACTGCCCCGCCCCGCTCTTGGTGTCCTCGGCGTTCTTCTGCAGCAGGCCTTCGTAGAGGTCGCCCTTGGCGTCGGTGTCCATGCCGACCCAGTTCTCGGCGTCGATCATCTGCACCAGACGCGCGAGCTTGGCCGGGTCCTGGATCTTGTTATGCGCCTTGAAGAAGATGGCGCCGAGCATGCCGGGCTGCTCGCCCAGCTTGTGCAGCGTGGCCAGGTAGTGCGCCTCCAGCGGTTCGCCTGTCTTGACGCGCAGTGCGGCCCAGTCGTAGCCGCGGGGGATGCGGCTCTCGCGCAGGTAGGGTTCCTGGGCGAACTCGTGCGCCATCTTCAGGAACAGCAGGTAGGTGAGCTGCTCCAAGTAGTCGCCATAGCCCACGCCGTCGTCCTTGAGGGTGTGGCAGAAGTTCCAGACTTTCTGGATGAGGGAGGAGGTGTTCATTTCTTCAGGCGGACTCGGCGCCGATGTGCGTTTATGCGCCGGCGTATAAATCAGGGTCTGGTGGACTCTGGTGGGGTTCAGGGGATTCGATCTTGATGCGAGGGAGCGCATCACCAGAGTATCCCGAGCACCTCCAATCCCTGGCGCAACTCGTGCTCAAGGGCCTGGAATCCCGGAAGAAGTCGAAGCCTCTCCAATGAAACGGACTCGCCGAGTGCGTTAAGCATGGGCGAAGCGCCCTGCCGTCTCTTCCTTGAGGTTGGATTGGTCTTGAGGAACGCGTCGTCCAGCGATTTCTTGGGATCCAGCATGGTTTCCACGCCCGCCGCATTGTGTGGCAAGCCGAGTTCATCATCAGATAGCCGCGTGCCAAACACCCGGCGAATTGCCTCTCCATCTGCAAGCGCCCACGACTCCGTTTCACGTATCGGGACCACCGCGACGCCGATGCCGTCATCGGGCATCTCTTGCGCGAGCCTGTCGATGGCGGGCTGGGTGCAGGTTGCGCGGGCCCGTTCCGCACTGCCCGCGCCATCGGTATGAATGAAAACGATGCGCCAGGCGCCCCGCGCTTCGCGGGCCGCTTCGACGATGCGTTCCTCGCGTGGGCCGCCCTTCATTCGTGCGGGTTCGTTCAGGGAGATGACTTCCTCGCCGAACTCCACGGACTGGTTCGCCTCGTTCAGGCAGATGTCTTCACACAGGCGCAGCAGCAAGGGTCGCAGGAAGTAGTAGTCGGTGGGGCCTTCGGCATACAGCGCCAGTCCGAGGTAATGCATCCTCAGCCCTCCGCCGCTACGGTATCGAGCACTTTGCGAACCTCGAGGTCGGAGACGATGCCTTGCGGATTGGCGTCGTCCCCGAACAGTGACGCCTGCGGTTTGGAGTGAACCGGCCGAAGGCGCGTCTTGCGGCGTTGTTCCTTGCGTTCGGGGTCGGTCACCACGGCCGTGTCGGCGAACAGCACCGCGCCATCAATAGGGCGCAGATTCACGTCGATCAGGGCGGACAAGACCACCGGCGAATGGCTGTTGAGCAGCAACTGGCTGAGCGGCGGGCCGCCCTCCGCTGCGTCGTACTGGGCTGGATCGGTGACGATGTCCCTCAGTTGCTGAACGAGCTGCTTGATGCGCCCGGGATGCACCCCGTTCTCCGGTTCCTCGAAGCAGATCAGGCCTCGATGGCGCGGGTCGTGCAGCAGGGTCAGCAGGGCGAGGATGCGCAGTGTGCCGTCCGAAATGACGCGCGAGGTGAAGGGCAGGCCGTCGCGCATCGTCAGTTCGATCCGGTATTCGCGGCTCGCCTCGTGCAGCTTGGCGTCGAGCTGGGCAATCCCCGGGATCAGGTAGTTCAGCTCCGCAGCGATGTCGCTCAGCACTCCATCCGGCTTGTCGGCACTTGCGGTTTCGGCCTTGAGTTGAGTCAGCACCGCGGCAAGGTTCGAGCCATCCGCATCCAGCATGTCCGATGCCGTCGCCGGGACGGGACGCCGCAGCAGTGCGGGGTCGAGCTGCAGCAGGCGCCAGTGGCGCATTTCCTCTCGCAAAGCGAAAAGGTGGGGAAACTCGGCATTGGTCACGCTGTACAACACGGTTGCTTCGGCCGCGCTTGCGGGTCGATTGCGCCCTTGCTTGCCGTCCTGATGGATGCTGAAAGCCAGACCTTCGTCGGTTTCGTCGGTCGTGAGCCATGGTTTCAGGCGTGTGTACTTCAGATAGGCCGCACGAAAATCCTTGGTCGGATTCACCGCCTTGGCCCAGCGGTCGTCCTTGCGCATGATGGGCGTCACGCACTCCCGCGCCACCTGAATCCGCTCGATCCCGGGCTTGGTCTGACGGCGCTCCAGCGTCACCTCATAGCGGAGCCGCGTGTGTGTGATCTTGACCTCGCTACCCCATGGGTCGCGCACCAGCGGGTCGACGAGCACCTCGGCGGCCATGCGGACTTGGGTGCTGCGGCCCGATGGCGTCAGGCGGAACAGCTCGAGCGGTTCGCCGCGCATGTCCTTGACGGCCTCGGCGACGTCACGCGTGGCGAGCAGCGAGAGCAGCCGAATCGCGTCGAACAGGTTGCTCTTGCCGGCGGCATTGCTGCCCAGTACGACGGTGAAGGGCAGAAAGTCGATGGCAAGGTTCTCGAAGGACTTGAAGCCGTCGATCTCGAGGCGGGTCAGCATGGTGCGGTCCTTCTTGGCGTGGATCTTGATCCGGGCGCTCGGGTGGGTCGTGTTGCGGCTTGTCGCCCGGATCGTAGCAAGAGCGGATGAAAATCAACCATCAGATGGCTGAAAATCATCCACCGCGTGGTCGATTTTCAGCGCCTTCTCCAGCCAGCCGAAGCCGATGTGCTCCTGCTCCAGGCGCAGCAACGGGCGGATGCGATGGTCGCGCAGGTCCTCGTACAGGCTGCACTCGGCGGCGGTGAGGCGGGCGAGGTCGGCCGGGCGCGGGCTGTCTTCCCGGCCCCACAGCGCCTCATGTGCGAGCAGGGTGGCGCGGTCCATCAGCAGGGATTCGACGTGGGCGAAGCGGGTGCGCAACTGGGCGAGGATGGCGAAGCCGTTGGTGTCGATGTCGCCCCAGTAGTGGATCGGGCAGTGTTGCAGCCAGGTGGCGCGCGCGAGCGCTTCCCAGCCGTAGCCGGAGCCGAAGATGACGATGGCCTTGTCGACTTGGGGAAAGGCGAGGAAGTTGGTCTCGTTTTCGGTGATGAAAATGCGCGCCACATTGAGCTGCAGGCGGGCGAAGCTGTCGGCGTCGAGGGCGAGGTCGGGGCAGGGCGCGCCGGGCAGCAGGTGCAGCGCCGGGTCGAGCACGCGCAGGCGCAGCAGCGCGGGCTTGTCGAGGAAGCCGTAGCGGGCGGCGAACTGCTGCGCGCCGGTGCGCGTCGGGTCGATCGCCGCGGCGGGCAGGGCGAGGTCGAGCAGCTCGGCGAGCACCCCGCGCTGGGATTCGATGAACTTGGTGTGGATGCCGGGCAGGTCGACCTGGCGCAGATACACGCCCGGCCGCGGGTGGGCCTGCAGCCAGGCGACCACGTCGAGCAGGCGCGACCAGTCGGCGGCGAGTTCCAGCACGCGCAGCGGGCGCTTTGTGAGCCAGGGCAGCAGCAGAGGCTGGCGGGTCTCGGTCTCGGCGTGCAGCGCGCGAAAGCGCGCCTGTTCGGCGCGCTTGCCGATCCAGGCCAGGGCGTCGTCGAGGCGCTCGACCCAGGCGCTCCCGGGCAGGCGCTGGCTGCCCTGCACGCGGTGGCGGGTTTCCTGCCATTCGAGGCGGACGTGGGGCGTGGCCGAGATCGCCGCGACCCAGGCGCGCACGGCGTCGAAGCGGCGGGTGATGTCGTCCGAGGTGGGTGTCTTCAGGCTGAGACGCAATGGGAAGCGGCTCGCGCCGGAACCCAGCCCCTCACGCAGCAGCTCGCCCCGCTCCCACAGCCGCATCACCTGCGCCCTCAGCTCCGGCGCCGTGCTCCAGCTCATGATGCGCCGCCGCCGCCGCCGCCGCCGCTCCGCGGCGCGGCCTGTGCCGCGGCCCGCATCGCGACCTTCTGCGCTCGGTAGTCCTCGATCGACAGGTTGCGCAGCTTCGAGGCGCTGCCGCCCTCGTTGTGCACGAAGCCGACGCTGGCGACGAAGGGTTCGATGATGTGGATCTTCTGCAGCGGGGTGACGATCAGCAACTGCAGGTTGAGCTGCTCGAACAGGCGCAGGCCGTATTGCGCGGACTCGTCCGAGCCGCGGCCGAAGGCCTCGTCGATGACGACGAAGCGGAACGAGCGCGAGCGCACCGCGCCCCACTCGAGGCCGAACTGGTAGGCGAGGCTGGCGGCGAGGATGGTGTAGGCGAGCTTCTCCTTCTGCCCGCCCGACTTGCCGCCGGAGTCCGAGTAGTGCTCGTGCTCGCTGTCGTCCTCGCGCCAGCGCTCGCTGGCGGCGAACAGGAACCAGTTGCGCACGTCGGTGACCTTGGCGGTCCACCGGCGGTCCTGGTCGGAGAGACCCTCGCGGCCGCGGAAGCGGTCGATGATGCCCTTGACGCGCAGGAACCGGTCTTCGGAATACTGCTCGTCGTCGCCCTCGCCCGCCCCGGTCAGCGCGCCCTCGGTGCAGGCACGCAGCTCCTGCTGGAAGTCGCGGATCTCGGCGTCGGGGCTGGCCTGCGATTCGAGCACGATGTAGCGCCCGGGGTTGTAGTCGATCTCGCCGAGCGACTTGTTGATGTGGGCGATGCGCTCCTTGATGGTCTCGCGCTCGCGTGCGAGCTGGGCGTTGAAGTTGGCGATTTCGTTGATCGTGTTGACGTTGAGCAGCTCCTTGAAGCGCGCGAGGAAGCGCGGCAGGTCGTCGCGATTCAATTGCGTCAGCAGGTTCTCGTACTCGAAACCGGCCTCCAGGCTGGCGTCGATCTCGGCGGTCTCGAGCGCGAACTGCTGCTTGAAGGCGGCCATCGCCTTGATGATCTTCTCGGCCAGACGTGCCAGCCTGCGATCCTCGGCGTCGATCTGCGCCTGCAGCGCGGTGCGCACGTCCTGCTCGCGGTTGTCGCAGGATTCGACCGTGAGCGGGTGCTCGCCGAGCACCTCGGCGCACAGGGCGTCGAGGCGGGGGACGAGCTCCGGGTCGATCGCCGCGGCCTCGACGAGGGCGAGCGTGGTCGCGCGCAGCGCCTCGGCGTCGGTCTGGCGCTGTTCGACCTTGGCGCGGCGTTCGCGCGCGGCGCCGAGCTCGCGCTCGGTGTCGCCGCGGATCTGCTGCAGGTCGGCGAGCTGGCGGTTGAGCGCCTGCAGGAGGTCGGAGGCGGCTTCGAGCGCACGGCGCTCGTCCTCCAGCGTGGCGATCTCGCCGGCGACGCTGTGCCAGTCGAGCTCGTCGAAGGCGGTGAATTCTTCCAGCCGGGTGAGGGCGTCTAGGCGGTCGGCGAGGGTGCGGCGCTCGGTGTCGATGCGGCCGATCTGGTTGCCGACCTCGCCGAGGCGGGCTTCGAGCTGGCGGCGCTGGGCTTCGAGGGCCTCGATCTTGGCGGTGTTGCTCCAGCCCAGCACGTAGCGGCTGCGATCCGCGATGGCGTGGCGGTCGTCCTTCTCGTGGCGGCCGCTGGGGTCCTTGATCTGGCCGGCGCGGGTGATCGCGCGCGTCTCGCGGCGAAACTGCTCCTGGGTGGCGCAGCAGGCGACGTCGAAGCGGTGGGCGAGCTCGCGCTCGAGCCAGTCGTAGTGCGGGCTGTCGGGCCTGATCGCGAGCTTGCGCACCAGCGAGTCGGGGTGCAGCGCGGGCAGCTCGCCGGTGCGCGGCGGGCGGACGTGGAAATACACGAGGCGGCCGCGCAGGTGGTTGCCGTCCACCCACTCGGCCACCGCCTTGTAGTGCGCGTCGGGCACCAGCAGGGCGAGGCCGAAGCCACGCAGCAGGCGCTCGGCAGCGCCTTCCCAGTCGCGCTCGTCCTCGCGCACTTGCAGCAGCTCGCCGGCGAAGGGCATGGCGTCCACATCGATGCCGAGCGCGCCGCACAGCGCGGCGCGGATCTGGATCTGGCGGTCGTCGATGTTGCTGCGCCGGCGCTTGAGGCTGTCGATCTCGGTGCTCAGCGTGTCGTGTTCGAGCTTGCCCTGGCGCAGGGTGACGGTGTGCTCGGTGAGCGTGTTCTGCAGCTCGGCGTCGCGGTTGCGCGCGTCCTCGCGGCCGGCGCCGAACTGCAGGCGCTGGGCGGCGAAGCTCTCGCCGTCGGTGGCGGCGGGGGTGCCGAGCACCGCAGCAAGCTCGGCATAGCGGCGCGACTTGGCCAGGCGCGCGTCGCGCACCTGCCCGAGCTTGCGGATCTCGGCGGCGAGGCGCTCCAGGCGGTCGCCGCCGTTGGCGTTGATCGCGTGCTTGAGCGCGTCGATGCGCACCGCCTGCTCCTCGCGCAGCGCGTCCAGGCGGGTGACCTGGGCGTCGGCGCGCGCCCACTCCTCGGCGGCGAGCGCCAGGCGGTGGTCGAGCAGGGCGAGCTTGCGCGCGGCGAAGTGCGGCTGCAGGGCCTCGCGGCAGCACCGCAGCGCGCCGATGTCGGCGGCGAGCGCGTCGTGGCGGTGGCAGTCGTCCACCAGCGGGGCGAGCAGCGACACCTGGCGCTGGGCTTTGAGCACCGCCTGGTGGGCGCGGTCGAGGTCGTCGAAGTGGCCGATCAGGGCCTGGATGCGCGGCCCGACCTCGAAGGGCTCGAGCATGTGGTGGCGCACGAAGTCGGTGAGGTTGCCGACCGACTTCATCGACACGGTCTGGTGGAAGAGCTCGAGCGCCTGCTCGTTGTCGATGCCGAAGCGGCGGCGGAACCAGGCGGCGTAGGGCGGGAAGCTGTCGAACACCTCCGCTCCCGCGCCGCGCAGGCGCTTGCGCAGCTGGGTGATGTCGGGGCCGAAGCCGGAGAAGTCCGCGGCGATCGACAGCGCATGCTCGGCGCCGAGGTAGAAGCGCGCGGGCTGGCCCTGCGCCTCCTTGAACCAGAACACCTGGGCCAGGCTCACGGTCTGGTCGTAGCCGGCGTTGTGAAACACGCCGAGGATCACCGAATAGCTGCCGGGCTCGCGCAGGCCGATCGGGCGCGCGGCGCCGGTGACCTCGTTGCGCTCGGACTTGTAGTGGCCGAGGACGTAGGAGCGCAGGCTGCGCTCGCGGGTGTCGGCGCCGGCGGCCTTGTTGTAGGCGATGCGGTGGGCGGGGACGAGCAGCGTGGTGATGGCGTCGACCAGGGTGGATTTGCCCGAGCCGATGTCGCCGGTGAGCAGCCCGTTGCGGCCGTCGAGCTGCAGCGTCCACACATGGCGGTCGAAGGTGCCCCAGTTGAGCACCTCCAGGCGCTGCAGGCGAAAGCCGGACAGGGTGTCGTCGGCGACGAAGTCGAGGCCGAGGGACAGGGGCTCATTCATCGCCTGTCTCCTTGCCAGCGGCGAGGGCGGCGCGGTAGCCGGCGAGGCGGGCGTCGAAGTCGGCCAGCCACTGCGCGTCGACGAAGGCCTTGAGGATGCGGCGCACTTCAAAGCTGGCGGGCGCCGCAGCGCTGGCGCTGGCAGGCTTGAGGCGGGCGAGGAAGCCGAGCTCGACGACCTTGTTGATGTGGGTCTCGATCTGGTCGATGAGTCGCGCCTCGTTGGGGCCTTCGGGCAGAAACACCCGAACGAGCTCGACGATGTCGTCGCGCCCGAGCACCAGGCGGGTGTCGCCGCCGCCGGCGTCGAACTCGGCGAGCTTCTTGCGCAGCAGGGCGAGCAGCAGGCTCACCGGGTAGGACAGTGGCCGGCGCGCCACCAGCCGCGGCAGTCGCGGCGCCGGGTCGTCGTCGGCGGGCTCGGGGCGGCCGCGCAGGAAGGCGTAGCCCTCGGCCTCGTCGAGCACCAGCTCGAGGTTGAGCACGGCCACGTATTCGCGCACCCGCGCCTGCAACTGCAGCAGGCTGGACCACTGGCGCTCGTCGGCTTCGCGGTAGAGCACGCCCTTGAGCAGGCCGATCAGCAGCACCGAGAGGTCGGGCGCCGGGGCGGGGGCCGCGGGCTCGGTCGGGCCGGGGGCGAGGTCTTCGTCGTCCATCATTGAGGTGTCCATCGTCTTGACGCTCAGCGCATGAAGATCACTCGCGGCAGGCGCGCCCTGCGGGTGACGGTGCCGCCGTCGGCGGCGCTCGCCTGCCATTCGATCGGCTCGGGCGTGGCCTCGTCGACGGTGGTGGTGAAGGCGTCGCTGCCGAGCTGCAGGTAGGCGATCAGCTCGGCCAGGCCCTGCTCGAGCGGCTGCGCGGCGACCAGTGTGGCGAGCGTGACCTGGGCGCGGTCCTGCAGGGCATGACGGATGTGGCGGGCGAGGCGCGCCTTGTCCACCGTGACCTGCTCGAAGAGCGCGTGCGGGTCGACGTCCTCGTCGCCGGCCTCGATGCGCAGCTCGGCGATCGCCGGCCGCGTGGGCGGGGTGTGCAGCGGGCGCTCCAGCGGCAGCTCGATCGCCGCGCCGGGCAGGGCGATCTCCATCGTCGTGCCCGGCGGCGGCGCGGCGCGCAGGGCCAGCGCCTTGCTCTCGATGCCGTGCAGCAGGTCCATGATGCGGCGGTTCTCCAGCCAGGCCTGGTCGTCGAGGAAGCGGCGCAGCTGCTGCGAGAGCTGCGCCACCGTGCGCTGGGTGTGCTCGCCCGCCTCCAGCCAGTCGTAATGCACGCGGCGGGTGCGGGCGTCGGGGTTCAGCTCGGCCACTGCCGGTAGCGCCAGCACCTGGTCGAGCAGGTCGCTGAGCTCTTCCTGGCGCCGGCTTGACAGCAGGAAGTCCCAGAAGGCGCGGAAGCTGCGGCCCTGGTCGGAGTCGGCGATGGCATCGCGCTCGCCCATGATCTGCTCGAGCAGCGCGCCCTTGCTGCCCTCCCACAGCGCGATGCGCTCGCGCACTCGGCGGTCGAGTTGGCGGAAGTTGTGCTCGACCTCGCGGAAGTCGGCGAGCAGCTCGCGCGCGCCCTGCATGAACTGCTGGAAGCGGTCCTTGATCGCGGTGTCGTCGAGCAGCGGGATGTCGCCGGCGAGCACGCGCGCCATCTCGGCGTCGATCTCGTCGCGCTTGCGCTGCAGCTCGGCGATGCGCCGCGCGGGGTCGGTCTCGCTGCCCTCGCCCATCTGCTTGAGCAGCGCGAAGAGGGTGAGCAGGCGCGACTCGGTGCCCACGAACTGGCGTTCGCTCAACTGCGCCAGCCAGGCCAGCGCCTTCTCGGTGGCCGGGGTGAGGTCGAACTGGGCTTCGTCGGTGCCGGGCTTGTAGTACTTGCGCAGCCAGCCCTTGTCGGCCGCGGCCCAGTCGTTCAGGTAGTCGATCGCCGGCTTGGGGAAGGCGTCCTCGCCGCGGGTGAGGCGTAGCGCGTAGAGCTCGTCCTCCAGCGCCTCGGCGAGGTCCGCCGCCGGCATGCCACGCACGTTGGGGGTGACGAAGGCCCGATGCAGGAAGCCCGCCACCAGCGGCGCATGGTCCGAGCGCAGCAGGCGCCAGGCGGGGTGGTGGCTGCGCAGGGCGTCGAGGGTGGCGAAGTCGAGGGGCACAGGCCAGGTGCGCTCAGCGCGAACAGTCGGCGTCGATCACCAGACGCGTTGAGCTCCGTCGCGGTCCATGACCGGGTCGGCGCTCAACAGCAGCATCGCGTCTTCCAAGGCCTGCGCGACGATCAGGCGATCGAACGGATCGCGGTGATGGAAGGGCAGGCGTGCGACGCGATCGGCGTGGCGGACCGAAATGGGGAGGATGTTGAAGCGATTGCGGGCCAGCTCGCGATCCATGAACGCTGCAAGCGGTTCGGGCAGGCGGTACTTGCCGATGCTGATCTTGATCGCGATTTCCCAGTAGCAGGCCGGGCTGATCAGCACCTCTGTCTCCGGATTGCGGATCAGCTCACGCGCAGTGCCCGACAAGGCCGGGTCGTCGAGAAGAAACCACAGTAAGGCATGGGTGTCGAGCAGGACCTTCAAGGCATGTAGTCCTTGAAGTCGGCCAGGTGGTCGTCATCGTCGGCGACAATCTCGAGCTTGCCGCGGGCGCTGCCCGGTTCGCGAAACTCGCGCGGAGCAGCGGCGGTTTCAGCAGATTTCACGCCATAGCGCTGTTCGAGAAACTCGATGAAGTCCAGCGCCTCGCGAGCCGCTTCGTCCGGCAGGCGCTGGCTGTGTCGATAGATGGCTTCTGCAAGGTTCATGTCCCACCCTCCCGAGCTTTGACCGAAGGTCAATTGCTACGCGATGCCTGCCGGCGTGTGTCCGCCACGCAGTGTCGCGCAGTGTTCGGTTGACATGAAATCACACATCGATGTTCTGCGCATACAGCGCGTTGCCCTCGATGAACGCCCTTCTCGGCTCGACGTTATCCCCCATCAGCGTGGTGAAGATCTCGTCCGCGGCGATGGCGTCGTCGATCTGCACGCGCAGCAGGCGGCGCACGGCGGGGTCCATGGTGGTTTCCCACAGCTGCTCGGGGTTCATCTCGCCCAAGCCCTTGTAGCGCTGCTTGCTGATGCCGCGTTCGACGTCGGCCAGCATCCACTTGATGGCGTCGGCGAAGCGGGTGACGGTCTGGCGCTTTTCGCCGCGGCGGATCTCGGCGCCGGGGCCGATGAGGCCGCTGATGGCTTCGGCGGCGTTGCGGATGGCGCGGTAGTCGCCGGACACCAGGAAGTCGTGCTCGACCCAGCCGAACTTGCGGTTGCCGTGGTGCAGGCGCTCGATGGTGAGGCGCCAGGCTTCGGATTCGTCGTGGAATTCGGCGTAGATCTGCAGGCCGTCGGGCAGGTGGGGCTGGATGCGCTCGGCCGAGGCGCGGGCGGCGGCCTCGTCGTCGAGGCTGACCTCGATGTCGTGCGCCAGCATGACCTGCAGCACTTCTGGGTCGATGTAGCTGGCCAGGCGGCGGGTGACGGCTTCGGCGAGCAGGTAGGTGCGCGCCAGGCCGCCGAGGGCTTCATCGCCGATCGGGTCGGCGCCTTCGCGCGGGACCAGCACGGCGCCGTCGAGGGCGAGGCGCAGCAGGTGATTCGACAGCTCGTTGTCGTCCTTGATGTACATCTCGCTCTTGCCGTGCTTGATCTTGTACAGCGGCGGCTGGGCGATGTAGATGTGGCCGCGCTCGACCAGCTCGGGCATCTGGCGGTAGAAGAAGGTGAGCAGCAGGGTGCGGATGTGCGCGCCGTCGACGTCGGCGTCGGTCATCAGGATGATGCGGTGGTAGCGCAGCTTCTCGGGCTTGTAGTCGTCCTTGCCGATGCTGGTGCCCAGCGCAGTGATCAGGGTGGCGATCTCCTGGCTCTGCAGCAGCTTGTCGAAGCGCGCCTTCTCGACGTTGAGGATCTTGCCCTTCAGGGGAAGGATCGCCTGGAACTTGCGGTCGCGGCCCTGCTTGGCCGAGCCGCCGGCGGAATCGCCCTCGACCAGGTAGAGCTCGCACAGCGCGGGGTCCTTTTCCTGGCAGTCGGCAAGCTTGCCGGGGAGCCCCACGCCGTCGAGCACGCCCTTGCGGCGCGTCATCTCGCGCGCCTTGCGGGCGGCGTCGCGGGCGCGGGCGGCCTCGACGATCTTGTTGCAGATGGTCTTGGCGTCGATCGGGTTTTCGAGCAGGAAATCGCCGAGCTTGCTGGCGACGACTTCTTCGACCGCCGGGCGGGCTTCGGAGGACACCAGCTTCATCTTGGTCTGGCTGGCGAACTTGGGGTCGGGCATCTTGACCGACAACACGCAGGCGAGGCCCTCGCGCATGTCGTCACCGGTGATGTCCACCTTGGCCTTCTTGGCGATCTCGTTTTCTTCGATGTACTTGTTGATGACGCGCGTCATCGCCGCGCGCAGGCCGGTGAGGTGGGTGCCGCCGTCAGCCTGCGGGATGTTGTTGGTGTAGCACAGCACCTGTTCCTGGTAGCTGTCGTTCCACTGCATCGCGACTTCGACCGCGAGCTCGGCGTCGTGGCCGTGGCCGGTGGGGATGCGGGTGGTGCCGGTGGCGTAGAAGACGTTGGGGTGCAGCACCGTCTTGGCGCGGTTGATGTACTCGACGAAGCCCTTGACGCCGCCAGCGAAGGCGAAGTCCTCTTCCTTGCCTGTGCGCTGATCAACCAGCCGGATCTTGACGCCATTGTTGAGGAAGGAGAGTTCGCGCAGGCGCTTGGCGAGGATGTCGTAGTGGTACTCGACGGTGCCGAAGATGTCGTCGTCGGCGAGGTAATGCACCTTGGTGCCGCGCTTGGTGGTCTCGCCGATGACGCGCGGCGGGCTGACCTCGACGCCGTCGACGACCTCGATGACGCGGTTCTGCGGCTTGCCGCGCTCGAACTCGAGCAGGTGGCGCTTGCCGTCGCGGGCGACGGTGACGTGCATCCACTTCGACAGCGCATTGACGCAGGACACGCCCACGCCGTGCAGGCCGCCGGAAACCTTGTAGCTGTTCTGGTTGAACTTGCCGCCGGCGTGCAGCACGCACATGACGATCTCGGCCGCGCTGCGCTTGGGTTCGTGCTTGTCGTCCATCTTGACGCCGACCGGGATGCCGCGGCCGTTGTCGGTGACCGAGATCGAGTTGTCGGCGTGGATGGTGATGACGATGTCGTCGCAATGGCCGGCCAGGGCCTCGTCGATCGAGTTGTCGACCACCTCGAACACCATGTGGTGCAGGCCGGTGCCGTCGGAGGTGTCGCCGATGTACATGCCGGGGCGCTTGCGCACGGCCTCCAGCCCTTCGAGCTGCTGGATGCTGGATTCGTCGTAGTCGTTGCCCGCTTGCGGGGCCGGCGTGTTTTGCGGTTCGGACATGGTCATCTCGGTGATTCGTAAAGAACGGGTGCTGCGGTAAGGCGGCTGCTTGCTCAGATGCGCATCGGCATCACAACGTACTTGAACTTGTCGTTGCCCGGCAGGGTGATGAGGGCGCTCGAGTTGCCGTCATTGAAGCGCCAGTCAACCGTCTCGGAGGCCAGGTTGTTGAGCACGTCGAGCAGATAGGTGACGTTGAAGCCGATGTCGAGCTTGTCGCCCTGGTAGTCGATCTCGAGCTCGTCCATGGCCTCTTCCTGCTCGGCGTTGGTGGACACGATCTTGAGCAGGCCGTCCTCGAGCACCATGCGCACGCCGCGGAATTTCTCGTTGGTCAGGATGGCGGCGCGCTGCAGCGCGGCGAGCAGCGGCTGACGCTCGAAGCTGACGAGCTTGGGGTGGGCCTGCGGGATGACGCGCTCGTAGTCCGGGAACTTGCCGTCGATGAGCTTGGTGACGAGCTCGATCGAGCCGAAGCGGAACACGGCCTGGTTGCCGGCGAGCAGGATCTCGAGCGGGTCGTCGTTGTCGGCCAGCTGGCGGGCGAGTTCGAGCACGGTCTTGCGCGGCAGGATGGCTTCGCTGCGCTGTTCCACCGGCGCGTCGAGGTCGGACGCGGCGTAGGCGAGGCGGTGGCCGTCGGTGGCGACCATGCGCAGCTCGCCGCCGTCGGCGATGATCAGCAGGCCGTTGAGGTAGTAGCGGATGTCCTGCTGCGCCATCGCGTACGACACCTGGGCGAGCTGGCGCTTGAAGGCGCGCTGACCGATCGACAGGCGCGCGGTGGCGTCGACCGGCGGGTTCAGGCTGGGGTAGTCGGCGGCGGGCAGGGTCTGGAGCTGGAAGCGGCTGCGGCCGGCCTTGACGGTGAGGCGCTTGTCGTCGAGCGTGAGGCTGATCTCGGCCGAGTCGGGCAGGGCGCGCAGGATGTCCTGCAGCTTGCGCGCGCCGACAGTGATCGCGGCGTCCTCGCCGCCGATGTGGCCGCCGGTGGTGGTGCGGATCTGGATCTCGATGTCGGTGGCGAGCATCGTGAGCTGGTCGCCATGCTTCTCGATCAGCACATTGGACAGGATCGGCAGCGTGTGGCGCTTTTCGACGATGCCGGCAACCGACTGCAGCGGGGCCAGGAGCGCATCGCGGGTGGTGGTGAGCAGGAGCATGGCGTCAGATCAGGTCGTTGGGTTGATCGGAGGTGGGATGCGCGCTCAGCCCCGCAGGACCTGGGTGAGCACGTGGACGTCGTGGTTGAGCTGGTGGTCGCCAAGCCGCAGCTCGGTGATGGTGCGGCAGGCGTGCAGCACGGTGGTGTGGTCGCGGCCGCCGAAAGCCTCGCCGATCGCCGGCAGCGACATCGGCGTGAGCTCCTTGGCCAGCCACATCGCCACCTGGCGCGGGCGCGCGATCACGCGGGTGCGCTTCTTGGAGTGCATGTCGGCGACCTTGATCTTGTAGTAGTCGGCGACGGTCTTCTGGATGTGCTCGATCGAGAGCTGGCGGTTGTGCGCGTGCAGCAGGTCCTTGAGCGCCTCCTTGGCCACCTCGAGTCCGATCTGGCGGCCGTGGAAGCGGGCGTAGGCGACCACCTTGTTGAGCGCGCCCTCGAGCTCGCGCACGTTCGAGCGCAGGTTCTTGGCGATCAGGAAGGCGACGTCGTCGTCGACCGCCACACGCAGCGCCTCGGCCTTCTTCTTCAGGATGGCGACGCGCATCTCGAGCTCGGGCGGCTCGATCTGCACGGTCAGACCCCAGTCGAAGCGCGAGATCAGGCGGTCTTCCAGGCCCTGGATGTCCTTCGGATAGGTGTCGCAGGTGATGACGATCTGCTTGCGCGCTTCGGTGAGGGCGTTGAAGGCGTGGAAGAACTCTTCCTGCGTCCGGTTCTTGTTATTGAAGAACTGGATGTCGTCGATGATCAGCATGTCGAGCGAGCGGTAGTAGCGCTTGAAGGCGTCGAAGCTCTTCTGCTGATAGGCGCGCACCACGTCGGCGTAGTAGTCCTCGACGTGCACGTAGCGGATGACCGCACGCGGATTGTGCTTGAACACCGCGTTGCCGATGGCGTGCACCAGGTGGGTCTTGCCCAGGCCGACGCCGCCGTAGACGAACAGCGGGTTGTAGGACGTGCCCGGATTCTGCGACACCTGCATGGCCGCGGCGCGGGCGAGGTCGTTGGCGCGACCGGTGACCAGGGTGTCGAAGGTGAAGTCCGGGTTGAGGCGGGTCTTCTCGTAGGCGAGCTCGATGCCGCTGAGCGAGCCGCTGTCATTGGCCTGCGCGCTACTGGCGGCGACGCGGCGCGCGCGTGGCGCGGCGGTGGTAGCCGAGGATGTCTCGGCAACAGGCTCGGCGAAAGCGGCCGGGGCAGATCCGGCCTGTGCCGGCGTGGTGGCTTCTGCGGCGGCAGCGAGGGCCGGCGGCGGCGCGCTGACTGCGGTGCTGCTTGATGCGGCAGGCTTGCTGCTGCGGGCCGCGCGGGGGCTGCCGACCGCCGGCAGTTGCAGTTCGACCTGTAGCGGAATCCCGGCAAACTCCTCGCCAAGTTCGAGGATGCGGCGCAGGTAGCGCTCGCGCACCCACTGCAGCACGAAGCGGTTGGGCGCGACCAGCCGCCAGCCGCCCGCCTCACCGACTTCGGCCTGCAGCGTCTTGATCCAGGTGCTGAACTGCTGTTGCGGCAGTTCCTGCTCGAGGCGTGACAGGCAGAAGGACCAGAAATCTTGACTCACGGCGGGATGGGCTTGGCTGGGCGGGGTCTGGGTCAGGGGCAAAGTGGGGCAGGCAGCAGCGATGTCGAGGGTGGCGCAGCCGCCGCTGCGCATACGCGAAAGGCGGTCGGTGGCGGGCATTCTGGGGGCGAGGTGCCTTCTTTGCGCTCGAGCGGCGACATTTGCCGGGCCGCAGGCGATACACTGCGGCTCGGGCGGGAGGCACGTAAGCCCCGCATTCTAACCGCCGCGGACAGACTTATCCACAGGGTCTGGCAAAAATTCTTATTGACAAACATGGGATTATCCATTTAACTCTCGCGTTTGACCTAACACTGGCAGTCGATCATGAAACGCACTTATCAGCCCTCCGTTGTCCGTCGCAAGCGCACCCACGGCTTTCTGGTCCGCATGAAGACCCGTGGCGGCCGTGCGGTCATCCGCGCACGTCGTGCCAAGGGTCGTCATCGCCTCGCTGTCTGAGGTGACGCTGCCCACGGGCGCTGACCAGGGTTTCCGCAGCGCTCACAGATTGCACAAAACGGATGAGTACTCATCCGTTTTTGCTTTTCGGCGGGCACTGCGCGGGCGCTTCTACATGCTGCATTACCGCCCCAACGCGCTCGATACGGCCCGCCTCGGCGTGGTCGTGGCGAAAAAACTGGCCAAGCGCGCCAATGTGCGCAATCTGGTCAAGCGCATTGCGCGTGAAATCTTCAGGCGCCATCGTGAGGCCCTGCCGCCGATGGACCTGGTCGTGCGCCTGCACGCGCCGGTCGCCAAGGCGACGCGTGCCGAGCTGCACCTCGACCTGCTTGCTTTGCTGCAAAGGCTGCCCCGGCAATGAAGACCCTGATGCTCGCCCTGCTGCGGTTCTATCGCTACGCGATCAGTCCCATGCTGGGCCGCAATTGCCGGTTTCATCCGACCTGTTCCGAATACGCGATCGAGGCGATCCAACGCCACGGTGCGCTACGTGGCGGCTGGCTTGCCGCCAGACGGGTGGGACGCTGTCACCCCTTCAATCCGGGCGGGTATGATCCCGTTCCCTGACCTGAGACAGAACGAATCCGATGGATCAACGCCGCCTCATCCTCTTCCTGGTTTTCTCCTTCGCCCTCGTGATGCTGTGGGATGGCTGGATCAAGCACAACCAGCCCGCGCCCGTGGCGCAACAGCCGGTCGCCGGCGCCGCCGCACCCACTGATGGCGCGGTGCCGACGCCGTCCGCGAGCCTTAGTCCGGGTCAGGTTGCCGTACCGGGCGAGCAGCAGGCGAGCGCAGCGACGGCGGCGGCCCGCGTGGTCGTCGAGACCGACCTGCTGCGCGCCGAGGTGTCGGCCCAGGGCGGCGACATCGTGCGTCTCGAGCTCAAGAACCACCGCGCCAGCGGCCAGAGCGACAACAACTTCGTGCTGCTCGACGACGGCTCGCGCCACCAGTACGCGGCCCAGTCCGGTCTGATCGGCGAGGGTCTGCCGACGCACAAGACCCTGTTCGAGCTGCCGGCAAGCGAGCTGCGCCTGAAGGATGGCGAGGATCGCGTCGAGCTGCGCCTGCAGGCGCCGGCGCAAAATGGCCTGCGGGTGACCAAGGTCATGAGCTTCCACCGCGGCAGCTATCTGATCGACGTCGCCTACGAGATCGTCAACGAGAGCGGTCAGGCGGTGTCGCCGCACGCCTACTTCCAGCTCACCCGCGACGGCGTCGCGGCCGAGCAGGTCGAGGCCTTCGGCGTGCACACCTTCACCGGCCCGGCCTTCTTCACCGAAGCGGGCAAGTTCCAGAAGGTCGATTTCGAGGACCTTGACAGCGGCAAGGGTAAGGTGCCGCCGCCCGCCAGCGACGGCTGGGTGGCGATGGTGCAGCATTACTTCGTCAGTGCCTGGCTGCCCGAGCAGGGCGTGCAGCGCGAATACTTCGCGCGCCCGATCGGGGGCGGCCTGTACTCGGCGGGCGTCATCGTGCCGGTGTCGACGATCGAGCCGGGGGCGACGGCGACGATCGGTTCGCGTCTGTATTCGGGTCCGCAGGAGCAGGACAAGCTCGAAGGCATCGCGCCAGGGCTCGACCTCGTGGTCGACTACGGCTGGCTGACGGTGATTGCCGCGCCGCTGTTCTGGGTGCTGTCGTGGTTCCACAGCCTGACCGGCAACTGGGGCTGGGCGATCATCCTGGTCACGGTGGCGATCAAGCTGGTCTTCTTCCCGCTGTCGGCCGCCAGCTACAAGTCGATGGCCAAGATGCGGGTGCTCGGCCCGCGTCTGCAGCGCATGAAGGAGCTGTACGGCAACGACAAGGCCAAGATGCAGCAGGAGATGATGAATCTCTACCGCACCGAGAAGATCAACCCGCTCGGCGGCTGCCTGCCGATCCTGGTCCAGATCCCGGTGTTCATTGCGCTGTACTGGGTGCTGCTCGGCAGCGTCGAGATGCGCCACGCGCCTTGGCTGGGCTGGATCACCGACCTGTCGGCGAAGGACCCCTACTTCATCCTGCCGATCATCATGGGGGCCTCCATGCTGGTGCAGATGAAGCTCAACCCGACCCCGCCGGATCCGATCCAGGCCAAGGTGATGATGGCGATGCCGATCATCTTCACCTTCATGTTCCTGTGGTTCCCGTCCGGCCTGGTGCTGTACTGGGTGGTGAACAACCTGCTGTCGATTGCGCAGCAGTGGCAGATCACGCGGATGATCGAGAGTGGAAAGGCAGTCGGCAAGAGCGCCTGATACCATCGCCGCGATCGCGACGGCGCCGGGCCGTGGAGGCATCGGCGTCGTTCGCGTATCGGGTGCGGCGCTGGGCGCCTTTGCCGAGGCCTTGTGTGGCCGGCGCCCGCAAGCGCGCAAGGCGCATTTCACCCGCTTCGTCGATGCGGCAGACCGAATCATCGATGAAGGCATCCTGCTGTATTTCCCCGCACCGGCTTCGTTCACCGGCGAAGACATCCTCGAGTTGCAGGGCCATGGCGGCCCGGTGGTGATGCAGTTGCTGCTCGAGCGCTGCATCGAGCTGGGGGCTCGCCTGGCCGAGCCCGGGGAGTTCACCCGGCGCGCCTTCCTCAATGGCAAGCTCGACCTGGCGCAGGCCGAGAGCGTCGCCGACCTGATCGAGGCTTCGACGGCAGCGGCGGCGCGTTCGGCGGTGCGCTCGCTGTCGGGGCGCTTCTCCGAAGAAGTCCATCGCATCGTCGACCGCCTGGTCGATTTGCGCATGCTGGTCGAGGCGACGCTCGACTTTCCTGAAGAAGAGATCGAGTTCCTCGAGCGCGCGCGGGCCCTGCCGCGGCTGGAGGGCATTCGCGCCGAGCTCGAGATCCTGCTCGACCGGGCGCGGCAAGGGGCGCTGCTGCGCAGTGGCCTGAACGTGGTGCTCGTCGGCGCGCCGAACGTGGGCAAGTCGAGTCTGCTCAACCGGCTTGCCGGCGAGGAGCGGGCGATCGTGACCGACATCGCCGGCACCACGCGCGACGCGGTGCGCGAGACCATCCAGATCGAAGGCATTCCACTGCACGTCATCGATACCGCGGGCCTGCGCGAGACGGCGGATACCGTCGAGCGCCTCGGCATCGAGCGTACCTGGCGCGAGATCGAGCGTGCGGACGTGATCCTGCATCTGCTCGAGGCCGGGGCGGGCAGCGGGGGCGAGGATGGGATCGACGCGCGGCTGCCGGCGGGGGTGGAGCGCATCACCGTCATCAACAAGATCGACCTGTGCGACGGCCCGGCCTTGCGTGATGAGAACGAAGGTGGCGTGCGCCTGCATGTCTCGGCGCGCACCGGCGAGGGCATTGATCTGCTGCGGGCCGAGCTGCTGCGCGTGGCCGGCTGGCATGCCCATGGCGAGGACGTCGTGCTCGCGCGCGAGCGCCACCTGCAGGCGCTGCGCCGCGCGCTGGAGCATGTGTGCGGGGCCGCGGGACAGGTCGGCGCGCTGGAGCTTTTCGCCGAGGAGCTGCGCCTGGCTCAGGAGTGTCTGGGCGAGATCACCGGCGAATTTGGCGCAGACGATCTGCTTGGCGTGATCTTCTCGCGCTTCTGCATCGGCAAGTAATCCCGCCTGAGGTCGAGGTGCGCCCAGCGCCCGGGCTTTCTTGTTCCACGTGAAACATTGCCGATGGATATCGAGTTTCTCTTTCTTGTGCTGGGCCTGGCGGCGCTGTTCGCGGGCTTCGTTGATTCCATCGTCGGGGGCGGGGGGCTGATCCAGCTGCCAGCGCTGTTCACCGCCTTTCCGCACAGTGCGCCCGCCACCCTGTTCGGTACCAACAAGCTCGCCAGCATCATCGGCACCGGGAGTGCCGCCATCCAGTACAGCCGGCGGGTGGCGATTCCCTGGCGGGTTGCTGGGCCGGGGGCACTCGCGGCACTGGTGGGTTCCTGGTATGGCGCGAAGGCGGTGGCCTATCTCGATCCAGCCATCCTGCGTCCGCTGATCCTGCTGTTGCTGGTGCTGGTGGCCATCTACACCTTCGTGCGCAAGGATCTGGGCTCGGTGTCGGTCGAGCGCGAGCATGGCCGGCGCTCGGTGCTGCTTGCCCTGGCGATCGGCGGCTCGATCGGCTTCTATGACGGGTTCTTCGGCCCCGGCACCGGCAGCTTTCTGATCTTCCTCTTCATCCGCTTGCTGGGGATGGACTTCCTGCGCGCCTCGGTGTCGGCGAAGATACTCAATGTCGCGACCAATGCCGCCGCCATTGCGTTCTTTGTCGGCAATGTCGAGTTGATGTGGAAGCTCGCCGCCGTCATGGCGGCCTGCAACCTGACCGGGGCGATCCTGGGCTCCCGTATGGCGCTGAAACACGGGGTCGGCTTTGTGCGCAAGATGTTTCTTGGGGTGGTTGTGATCCTGATTGCCCGCCTCAGCTACGACACCTTCCTGCGCTGAGCTTGTCCGATGTTTCACGTGAAACATCGCCGCAAATATCTTTGCAAGAATATTGCATTAGCCGCTCATGATAAAATGCGGGTCTCACTCATGAATCAACAAGATCGGGGAAATGAACGGACTCCATCTCATCGCGGATATCTATTCCTGCCAGTCAGAGCCGGAATTGCTCGTCGAGCGTGATCGGCTCGAGGCCCTGTGTGTGGCCCAATGCAGCGAGGCGGGCCTCACGCCACTGGGGGCATATTTCTATCAGTTCGTGGATGAACAGGGGGAGGCCGCTGGGGTGACCGGTACCGTGGTGCTGGCGGAGTCTCATCTGGCCATCCACACCTGGCCCGAGACCGGCGACGCCACGCTTGACGTCTACGTCTGCAACTTCTCGCGTGATAACAGCGATCGCGCCCGCCAGGTGTTCCAGCGCGTGATCGGTGCCCTGGCGCCGCAGGAGGTCGTCCGCCACGAGGTCATCCGCGGGCGCTTGCCGGTGAATGAGGCCGTCGCGTCATGAGCACCACGGTGAGTGGCCTCCCGGACGGTGTGTTGTCCGAGTTTCTGTCCGCGGATGCCGGTTACTTCCTGCAGGCAGGCCGCCTGCTTGAGCGCGGGGAGTCGGAGTGGCAGTCCTACGAGGTGTGGGATACGCCGCGCTTCGGCAGGTTGTTTCGCCTCGATGGCTGCTTCATGACCTCGGAGCGCGACGAGTTCTACTATCACGAGAACATCATCCACGTGCCCGGGCTCGCCCATGCGGGTCCCCGCCGTGCCCTGATCATCGGCGGCGGCGATGGCGGCTCAGCCGAGGAGTTGCTGAAGTATCCGGGCATGGAGAAGGTGGTGATCGCCGAACTCGATGCCAAGGTGATCGACATCGCACGCCGCTACTTCGATGCCGTGCATCACGGCGCGCTCGACGATCCGCGGGTGGAGATCCGCATCGGCGACGGCATGAAGTACGTGCATGAGGACGGGCCGGCGGCAGGCGATCGCTATGACCTGATCGTGCTCGATCTCACCGACCCGGTCGGTCCGGCCGAGGCACTGTACGCCGAGGACTTCTTCCGCGCCTGCCGTGCTCTGCTGGCCGCGGGGGGCGCGCTGAGCCTGCACATCGGTTCGCCGGTGTTCCAGCCTGAGCGGGTGAGGGCGCTGGTCGAGCGCCTGCGCCAGGTGTTCGCCTGCGTGCGGCCCTATTTCCTGTACATTCCGCTCTACGGCAGCCTGTGGGGGCTGGCGACCGCATCCGATTCGCTCGATCCGCTGAGCCTCGACGAAGCCGAGATCGATCGCCGTCTCGCCGCCCGCGGCATCGCCCGCCTGCAGCATCTGAACGCGGCCGTTTACCGCGCGCAGTTTGCCTTACCCAACCACTTGCGTGCCTTGCTCGCCTGATCAGCGCGGGCGCGGCGACGCTTCCCCGGACCCCGCATCGTGACTTCCTCTCCCAAGCCGGGTCGGCGCGCCGTCTCGGCAGCGCCCCGTCAAACCGCCACCCCTCGTGCCGCGCGGCCGGCAGTGCGGCGTCCCGCCGCGGCGCCCGCGGCTGTACTGCCTGAGGACAGCCTGGCCCTCGCCATGGTCCGCGCCGCTTCCCTGGTGGCAGCAGTGCTCGGGGGCGGCAACCTCACCGATGCCTTCGAGCGCCTGATGGCTGCGCATCCGGCCTGGTCCGACGCGTCACGCGGTGCCGTCCGCGACCTGGCATGGTCCACGCTTCGCGACTATGGGCGCGGCGATGTCGTGCTCGACCGTCTGTTGCGCTCGCCCCCGCCCACGGTGATCCATGCGCTGCTGCTGGTGGCGCTGCGGCGGCTGCGCCAGCGGCCGGAGCAGGCGCACACGGTGGTGGATCAGGCGGTGCAGGCAGCCGCGGTGTCGATGCCTGCGCTCAAGAACATGGTCAATGGCGTGCTGCGCAACGCCCTGCGCCAGCAGGCGCAATGGGCGCAGTGGACGCAGGCCGACGAGGAGGCCCATCACGGCTTCCCGGCGTGGTGGATCGCGCGCGTGCGCGCGACGGCCGGCGAGGGCTGGGCGGCCGTGCTCGCCAGCGGCAATGAGCGCCCGCCGATGGCCGTACGCGCGAACGCACGGCGCAGCACGCCCGAGAAGGTGTTGGCCGAGCTCGAGGCTGCAGGGATCGCTGGCCGGCGGCTCGACCACGATGCCATCCTGCTCGAGCACCCGGTGGCGGTCGCCCGCCTGCCCGGCTTCGCCGAGGGACGGGTGTCGGTGCAGGATGCCGGCGCGCAATGGGCCGCGCGCCTGCTCGCGCCGCAGGCGGGCGAGCGGGTCCTCGACGCCTGCGCCGCGCCGGGCGGCAAGACCGCCCACCTGCTCGAGTCGGCCGACATCGAGCTGCTGGCGCTCGAACTCGACCCGGGGCGTGCCCAAGGTATCGAGCGCAATCTCGCGCGCCTCGGTCTCCGCGCACAGATCAAGGTCGCCGACTGTCGTCAGCTCTCGCGCTGGTGGGATGGGCGCCCCTTCAATCGTATCCTCGCCGACGTGCCCTGTTCGGCCTCGGGCGTGGTGCGCCGCCACCCCGACATCAAGTGGCTGCGCCGCGAGACGGATATCGTGCAGTTTGCCGCACAGCAGGCGCAAATTCTCGACGCGCTTTGGCAGACCCTCGCCCCGGGTGGCACAATGCTCTACGTCACCTGTTCGGTCTTCGACGAGGAAAACGCCGGACAGATCGCCCGGTTCTGCGCCCGCCATGCGGACGCGGAACGCCTTGCGCCATGCGGCCATCCCGATCTGAAGCTGCTCCCCAATGCCGAACATGACGGCTTCTACTACGCCCTTCTGCGCAAGCAGGCTTGAACGTCTGCTGCGTCATGTCGCCTTCGTCCTGCTGACCTGCTTCGCCGTCCTCGTTCGCGCCGATGACGGGGCGATTCGCAGCGCCGAGATCGTGCGCGGGGAGGGGGGTTACGTGCTCAACGCCGACATCGACATCGAGCTCAACTCGCGCCTGGTCGATGCCGTGTCGCGCGGCGTGTCGCTGTACTTCACCACCGAGCTCGTCATCGAGCGTCCGCGCTGGTACTGGTTCAATCGGGTGGTCGTCGATCGCAGCCTCGAGTACCGGCTGTACTACCACGCGATCACGCGCAGCTACCGGCTGTCGATCGGCAGTTTTCATCAGAGCTTCGATTCGCTCGAAGCGGCCGTGATGACGATGCGGCGGGTGCGCAACTGGCAGGTCGCCGACCTCGCCACCCTGGAGGCGGGCGTCTCCCACCAGGTGGCGGTGCGCTTCCGGCTCGACACCAGCCAGCTGCCCAAGCCCTTCCAGGTTACGGCCATCGGTAGCCGAGACTGGAACCTGGGCACAGACTGGCTGCACTGGACCTTCCTGCCCGGGGCGCCCGGTTTCCAATGAAGCGCATCTACCTCGTCGTGGTCGCCGCCCTGGCGGGGATCTCGCTCTTCCTGCTGACCTCGGCCAGCGCCAACACCGAGCTGTTTGCCGCCAGCTATCCCTTTCTGCTCGCGCTCAACGGGGCGGTCGTGGTGGCCATGGCCGGCCTGGTGGGTGTGCAGTTGCGCCAGCTGCGGCGGGAGTACCGCCGCCGTGAATTCGGCTCGCGCCTCAAGTTCCGCCTCGTGCTGATGTTCGCGTTGATGGGTGTGGTGCCCGGCGTGCTGGTGTATGCGGTGTCGCTGCAGTTCATGGTGCGCAGCATCGAGTCGTGGTTCGACGTGCGCGTCGACTCCGCCCTCGAAGGCGGCATCGCACTCGGTCAGAACGCCCTCGACTACCTCGCCAGCCAGGTACGCGACAAGGCCGACGACATGGTGCTGGAACTCGAGGGCGTGGGGCCGGGCGCGGCCAGCCTGCTCAACCGCCTGCGCGAGCAGGCCGGCATCAGCAGCGCCACGATCCTCACCGGCAACGGCCAGGTGCTGGCCACTGCGGCGGACCAGGCCGCGGGCTTGATCCCCGAGCTGCCGTCGTCGGCCGAATTGCGTCAGGCGCGCCAGAGCCGCCACCTGCAGACCGTCGAGAGCCGACCCGATGGGCGTCTGCAGATCCGCGTGATCGCGCCGATTCCGCTGCGCACGTTGGCGGGCGAACCCAATCTGCTGATCCTGACGCAGCCGGTGCCGGAGTCCTTCGGACGCAACGCCGAAGCGGTGCAGGAGGCCTACCGCGACTACCAGCAGCTCACGCTCGGACGCAGCGGCCTGAAGCGCATCTACACCATCACCCTCAGCCTGACCCTGTTGCTCGCGCTGCTGACCGCGCTCGCCGTGGCCTTCCTGATTGCCCGCCGCCTGGCCGCGCCGCTGCTCATCCTGGCAGAGGGCACGCAGGCGGTGGCCGAGGGCGACTACAGCCCGCGCCAGGCCTTGCCGGCGCGCGACGAGCTCGGCGTGCTGACGCAGTCCTTCAATCGCATGATCCACCAGCTCCAGGATGCCCGTGCGGCCGCCGACCGCAGCCGTGCCGAGGTGGAGGCCGCCCGCGCCTACCTCGAGAGCGTGCTCGCCAACCTCTCCACCGGGGTGCTCGCCTTCTCGGCCGACGGTCATCTGCGCGCGGCCAACCACGGCGCCCTGCAGATCCTCGACGACGACCTCGCCGGCTTCGAGGACCTCAGGCTGACCGAATGGCCGCGCCTGGAGGCGTTCCGCGAAACCCTGCTCGACGGCTTCGCCACCCATGATGGCGACTGGAAGATGCAGGTCGAGCTGCCGGTGAAGGACAGCTCGCCGCTCAGCCTGCTGATCCACGGCTCGCGCTTGCCGGCGGCGACGGGCGGCGGCCTGGTGGTGGTGTTCGACGACATCTCCAGCCTGGTCGCAGCGCAGCGCACCGCGGCCTGGGGCGAGGTGGCGCGCCGTCTCGCGCACGAGATCAAGAACCCCCTGACGCCGATCCAGCTCTCGGCCGAGCGGCTCGCCTTCAAGCTTGCCGACCGCCTCGACGACAATGGCCGCGAGATGCTCGAGCGCGCGACCACCACCATCGTCAATCAGGTCGAGGCGATGAAGAATCTGGTCAATGCCTTCCGCGACTATGCGCGGCTGCCCGCGCCGACGCTGGTGGCGCTCGATGTCAATGCGCTGATTCGCGAGGTTCTGCACCTGTACGAGAGCTCGGCGGTACATGTGCGCACCGAGCTCGCCGCCGACCTGCCGCTGGTGCAGGGCGACCCCAGCCAACTCCGACAGGTGATCCACAACATGCTGCAGAATGCGCAGGACGCGCTGGCGGGTATGGACGAGGGCGAGGTCCGGGTGCTGACCCGGCGCGAGGGCGAGCGCGCGGTGCTGCTGTTCCGCGACAACGGACCGGGCTTCCCGGCCGAGGTGCTGGCGCGCGCCTTCGAGCCCTATTTCACCACTAAGTCACGCGGTACCGGTCTGGGGCTGGCAATGGTGAAGAAGATCGTGGACGAGCACGGGGGTGACGTCCGCCTGACCAATCGCGATGGCGGTGGTGCGGAAGTCCGCATCCGCCTGCGGCTGGCCGAACACACGGAAGTTTGACGAACGCAATGGCAAAAATACTGATCGTTGACGATGAGATCGGGATCCGCGAGCTGCTCTCAGAGATCCTGCGCGACGAGGGGCACGACATCCTGCTCGCCGAGAACGCCGCCGCGGCGCGTGCGGCGCGCAATGCGGTGCGGCCGGACATGGTGCTGCTCGATATCTGGATGCCCGATACCGATGGCATCACCTTGCTCAAGGAGTGGGCCGCCAACGGCCAGCTCAACATGCCGGTGGTGATGATGTCCGGCCATGGCACCATCGACACCGCGGTCGAAGCGACGCGCATCGGCGCGATCGACTACCTGGAGAAGCCGATTGCGCTGCAGAAGCTGCTCGCCGCGGTCAAGCGCGGGCTGCAGCGGCCGCAGGCACCCGGCACGCCGGCACCGCTGACGCTGGCCGCGTTCACCCGCTCGGTGCCGCTGCGCGAACTCAAGCGCCGGCTCGAGCAGATCAGCAACAGCTCGCGCGTGCTGTTGCTGCGCGTCGGCCCGGGCAGCCTGGCCGAGCTGGTGGGGCGCAGTGTTCAGGCTGCCAACGCGCCCTGGCTCGATCTGGCGAGCGTGAGCGCACCGCTCGACATCGGCCAGCTGCAGGCGGCCCAGGGCGGCGTGCTGTTCGTCGGCGAGCTGGCGCGCCTGTCGCGCGCGCAGCAGAAGAATCTCGCCTTCGCCCTCGACCGCCTCGAGCGTTATGACCTGCGCCTGGTGGTGGCGACCGATCGTAGCCTCGATGGCCTGGTGGGCGAAGGCTGGGAGGAGGGGCTGCTGAGCCGCCTGTTCGAAGTCAGCCTGGCGCCGCCGTCGGTGGCCGATGTGCGTGACGACCTGCCGGAACTTGCCAGCCAGCTCTTGCTGCATCTGGTCGAAGCGGGCGAGGTCCCGCTGCGCCGGTTCTCCACGGCGGCACTCAACCAGTTGCGCAACCTGCCCTGGCCGGGCGGCTATGCCGAGCTGCGCGCGGCGGTAAAGTCGCTCGCCCTGGGCACGCTGGAAGAGGAAATCGGCGCCGGCGAGGTGCGGCGCCTGCTGCCGCCCGACCTCGCCGCGGGCGCCTGCGGGGTGTCGCTCGATCAGCCCCTGCGCGAGGCGCGCGAGGCCTTCGAGCGCATGTACTTCGAGCACCACCTGCGCCTGGAGGGCGGCAACATGACCCGCCTGGCCGAGAAGACCGGACTCGAGCGCACCCACCTGTATCGCAAGCTCAAGCAGCTTGGCCTGCAGGCCGGGCGGCGGCACGAAGAGAACTGAAGCGCGCGCGGGTCGAGTGCGCGTCAGCATGCTGGGTTGTTGCGATGCAGCATGCGCTGTCGGCTGCTTCTTCCCGAGCGTAGAATCAGCTCCTTACAAAGAGTCGGGAATTCAGGGTGAAGATCATCATTCTCGGTGCCGGCCAGGTGGGCACGTCGGTGGCCGAAAACCTGGTCTCGGAGGCGAACGACATCACGCTCGTCGATACCAGCGAGGAGTACCTCGACGTCCTGCGCGATCGTCTCGAGGTGCGCACCGTATGCGGTAACGCCGCCTCGCCGCGGGTGTTGCGGGAAGCCGGTGCGGAGGACGCCGACCTGCTCATCGCCGTCACCCAGTCCGACCAGACCAACCTGTGCGCCTGCCGCATCGCCAAGGTGCTGTACAACCTGCCGACGCGCATTGCCCGCCTGCGCTCGACCGACTACGTCGATTACCCGGAACTGCTCGACGACAGCAACTTCGCGGTCGATTTCTCGATCTGCCCCGAACAGGTCGTCACCGACTACATCAAGCGCCTGATCGCCTTCCCCGAGGCCTTGCAGGTGCTCGAGTTCGCCGAAGGGGTGGTCAGCCTGATCTGCGTGCGCGCCTTCGAGGGCGGGCCGCTGGTCGGCCACCCGCTGAAGGCGCTGCGGTTTCACCTGCCCAACGTCGAGGTACGCATCGCCGCGATCTACCGTGACGGCCTGCCCATCATCCCCGAAGGCGACACCGTCATCCTGCCGGGCGACGAGGTCTTCTGCCTGGCGGCGACGGTGCATATCCGCAAGGTGATGGGCGAACTGCGCCGTTCCGACCGGCCGATGCGCCGCATCATGATCGCCGGCGGCGGCAACATCGGCTTTCGCCTCGCGCAGTCGATCGAGGAGAACTACCACGTCAAGATCCTCGAGCTCAACCGCGGCCGCGCCGACATGCTGGCCTCGCACCTGTCGCATGCGCTGGTGCTGCGTGGCGACTCCACCGACGAGAAGCTGCTCGAGAGCGAGGGCATCGACGAGACCGACCTGTTCGTCGCCCTGACCAACGACGAGGAAGACAACATCATGTCGGCCTCGCTCGCCAAGCGCATGGGTGCGCGGCGCACGCTGGCGCTGATCAACCGCAAGAGCTATGTCGATCTGGTGCAGGGCGGACCGATCGACATCGCCATCTCGCCGGCCCACACCTCGATCGGCACCCTGCTCGCCCACGTGCGCCGCGGCGACGTGGTAGCGGTGCACAGCCTGCGCCGCGGTGCGGCCGAAGCGCTCGAGATCATTGCCCACGGCAACCGCAAGGATTCCAAGGTCGTGGGCCGCCCGATCGAGGACATCGCGCTGCCCAAGGGGGCGACCATCGGCGTCGTCGTGCGCAACATCAGGAACGACGAAGGCCGCGTGCTGCGACGCGAGGTGATCATGCCCCACCACGACACCGTGATCGAGGAGGACGACCACGTGATCGTGTTCTGCACCAACAAGCGGCTCGTGCGTAAGGTCGAGAAGCTGTTCCAGGTCGGCTTCACCTTCCTCTGACTCCCGGATCCTCCCCATGCGTGCTTACCATCCCACGCTGAACGCGCTCGGCCTGATCATCATGATCTTCGGCCTCCTGATGGGATGCCCGTTGACCGTCTCGGTGGTGCTCGACGACGGTGCGACCCTGGCCTACGACCAGGCCATCTTCGTCACCTTCATCGCCGGCCTGCTGCTGTGGGCCGCCACCCGCGCCAATCGACGCGACCTGCGCGTGCACGACGGCTTCCTGCTGGTGGCCTCGACCTGGGTCGTGCTGCCGCTGTTCGGCGCCCTGCCCCTGCTCGCCTACATCCCCGAGCTGCGCTTCACCGACGCCTACTTCGAAGCCGTCTCCGGCCTCACGGCGACCGGCGCCACCGTGCTCAGCGGGCTCGACGACCTGCCCGTGTCGATCAACCTGTGGCGCACCTTCATGCACTGGATCGGCGGCATGGGCGTGATCGTGCTGGTGGTGGCGATCTTGCCCCTGCTCGGCATCGGCGGGCGCCAGCTGTACAAGGCCGAGGTGCCGACGCCGATGAAGGACTCCAGTCTCACGCCGCGCATTGCCGAGACCGCGAAAGGCCTGTGGGTGACCTACGTGCTGCTCACCATCGCCTGCGGCCTGTCACTGTGGTGGGCCGGCCTGGAGGGCTGGGATGCGGTGATCCACGCCTTCACCATCGCCGGCCTCGGTGGCTTTTCGAACAAGGATGCCTCGCTCGGCCACTTTGCCAATCTCAACGTCGAGATCGTCACCATTGTCTTTGCCCTGCTCGCCGGCCTGAATTACGCCACGCATTACTTGGCGCTCGTGCGCCGCTCGTACCGCCCCTATCTGCGCGACCCCGAGATCCCCTTCTACTTCGCCGTGCTGGCGGTGAGCACGCTGCTGCTGACGGGCTACCTGATGCAATTCGAGGCGCATGCCGACCTCGGGACGACGCTGCGCTATGTCGCCTTCCATGTGGTGTCGATCTCGACCTCGCTCGGGCTGTCGACCCACGACTACACGCTGTGGCCGATGTTCGCGCAGATCTGGATCCTGTTCCTGGGCAGCTTCATTGCCTGCTCGGGTTCGACCGGGGGCGGCATCAAGATGATGCGCGCGATGATCCTGTACAAGCAGGTGTTCCGCGAGATCGTGCGCAGCCTCCACCCGCATGCGGTGCGTCCGGTGCGCCTCGGGCGCAAGCCGGTGCCGGAGACCATCCTGCATGCGGTGCTGGGCTTCAGCTTCATGTACATGGTGTCGATCGTGAGCCTGACGCTGATCCTGTCGGCCAGCGGCCTGGAGTTGGTCACCGCGTTCTCGGCGGTTGTCGCCTGCCTCAACAATACCGGCCCCGGGCTCGGTCTGGTTGGCCCGGCCTCCAATTACCAGGGGCTCGAGGACATCCACAAGTGGGTGTTGTCGTTCACGATGATTCTCGGCCGCCTCGAGATCTTCACCTTCCTCGTCGTGCTCACGCCCACCTTCTGGCGGCGCTGAGGCCCCTTGATCGCCGACAACCCCCTTGTGGCGCGGGACAGGCGATAATCACGCCTTGACCCTGATTGCCCGCCAAGAGGACTCGACGTGAGCCGACTCAAGAACGACACTTTCCTGCGCGCCCTGCTGCGCCAGCCGACCGACTACACCCCCCTGTGGCTGATGCGCCAGGCTGGCCGCTACCTGCCCGAGTATTGCGAGACCCGTCGACGTGCCGGCAACTTCCTGAACCTGTGCAAGAGCCCGGCGATGGCCTGCGAAGTCACGCTGCAGCCGCTGGCGCGCTACGACCTCGACGCCGCGATCCTGTTCTCCGACATCCTCACCGTGCCCGACGCCATGGGCCTGGGCCTGTACTTTGCCGAGGGCGAGGGGCCGCGCTTCGAGCGCCCGCTCAAGGACGAGTGGGAGATCCGCAACCTGAGCGCGCCCGACCCGCATGCCGAGCTGCAGTACGTGATGGATGCGGTGAGCGAGATCCGTCGCGCGCTCGACGGCAGCGTGCCGCTGATCGGCTTTTCCGGCAGTCCGTGGACGCTGGCCTGCTACATGGTCGAGGGCGGCTCGTCCGACGACTACCGCAAGGTCAAGAGCCTGGCCTACAGCCGCCCCGACCTCATGCACCACATCCTCGAGGTCACCGCGCAGGCGGTGGTGAAATACCTCAACGCGCAGATCGAGGCTGGCGCGCAGGCGGTGATGGTGTTCGACTCCTGGGGCGGCGTGCTGTCCGAGGCCGCCTACCGCGAGTTCTCGCTGCACTACCTCGAGCAGGTGATCGCCGGCCTGATCCGCGAGCGTAACGGCCAGCGCGTGCCCAACATCGTGTTCACCAAGGGCGGTGGCCTGTGGCTCGAGTCGATCGCGGCCATCGGCAGCGATGCGGTCGGTCTCGACTGGACGATGGACATCGGCCGGGCGCGCCGCCTGGTTGGCGACAAGGTGGCCCTGCAGGGCAACCTCGATCCGAATGTGCTGTTCGCCCCGCCCGAGGTGATCGCCGCCGAGACCCGGCGTGTGCTCGACGCCTTCGGCAACCATCCGGGCCATGTCTTCAACCTCGGCCACGGTATCTCGCAGTACACCCCGCCCGAGAGCGTCACCGTGCTGGTGGATACGGTGCACGAGCACAGCCGCAAGCTGCGCGCGCAAGGCTGAGCGAGTAAACCCTGAGGCGGCCGACTGCCGGGCGGCCGCTGCGGTCTGTCAAGCCAAAAATTGCCTCATCGGGGCTTGACTTATGCACAAGCGGCCGTTCCACGGTCCCGATTGCCCAGGACGGGGCGGCTTATGCATCAAATACTATAAGTTATTGAAAATAAAAAGAATATATTTTGCGCAATGTTAAGGCAATGTGACTAAAAGCCTGATTCTGCGCCGCTTTGAGGGCGATTCACCCAGCTTGCCCACAAACTTATCCACAGGTTTTGTGGACAAGCTGACAGCCGCATTTCAGTCCAGAGGCTTGGCGCCGATTTTCTCGGGCCAATCTCAGCAGAACCCGCCAAGTCTCTGACTTTTCGGCACTTCCTCGCCACCTACCCATTTCCGTATGGCCATCGTCCGCGTCGCCCTGCCCATCCCCTTGCCGCAAGTGTTTGATTACGCGGCGGCAGATGCGTCCGAGGCGGACATCGGCCGCTGCGTGAAGGTGCCCTTCGGGCGCGGCGAGCGCACCGGCTTGATCGTCGCCCTGGCCGAGGCCGCGGAGGTCGACGCGACGCGTGTGAAGACCGTGCATCACATCCAGCGTGCCGTGCCGGCGCTGCCAGCCGACTGGCTGGAGCTCGTCGGCTTCGTCGCACGCTATTACCACGCCCCGATCGGCGAGGTCGTGGCCCTTGCCCTGCCGCCTGGCCTGCGTCGTGCCGACGGGGTCAGCGCCGAGGATGAGGATCCGCTGCTCGCGCTTGCCGCCGCGGGTCGCGAGGCGCTCGCCGCGCCGCGCCGTCCGAGCAAGGCCTTGACGCTGCTGCGGGCGCTCGCGGTCGGGCCCGGGCCATGGCGGCGGGCGGTGGTGCGTGAGATGGCGGGCGGCGAGGCGGTGGGCGAGCTCCTGCGCCGCGGCTGGCTGGCGGTGGTCACCGATGGCGGCGATCCTCATGCCACCGGCGCCCTGCCGGCCCTGACCGCCGAGCAGGCCGCAGCGGTGGACGCCGTCCATCAGGCCGGCCCCGGCTTCCGGACCTGGCTGCTGCATGGCGTCACCGGCAGCGGCAAGACCGAGGTCTATCTGCGCCTGGCCGCAAACATGCTGGCGCAGGGCCGGCAGGTGCTGATGCTGGTGCCCGAGATCGCCCTCACCCCCCAGCTGGAGGCGCGGGTGGCGCAGCGCTTTGCCGCCGCCAACGTCGTCAGCCTGCATTCCGGCCTCGCCGATGGCGCGCGCTCGCGCGGCTTCGTGCAGGCGCTCACCGGTCGCGCCGACATCGTGCTCGGTACGCGGCTG
Organism: Thauera sp. WH-1; assembly: GCF_047806685.1. Classification (NCBI taxonomy): domain Bacteria; kingdom Pseudomonadati; phylum Pseudomonadota; class Betaproteobacteria; order Rhodocyclales; family Zoogloeaceae; genus Thauera; species Thauera sp. WH-1. The sequence continues at coordinate 23,152 of NZ_JBLQGP010000010.1, read as the reverse complement.
GCGGTGTTCGCGCCCTTGCCGCGACTCGGCCTGATCCTGGTCGACGAGGAGCATGACGCCTCCTACAAGCAGCAGGAGGGGGTGCGCTATTCGGCGCGCGACGTCGCCGTGTGGCGGGCCCGCCAGCGCGACGTGCCGATCGTGCTCGGTTCGGCGACGCCCTCGCTCGAGACCTGGTACCACGCCAGGCGCGAGCACTATGCGCTGCAGACCCTGAGCCAGCGCGCGCTCGCCGCCAGCCTGCCGGTCGTGCGCTGCATCGACACCCGTCGCCTGAAGCTCGACGAGGGCCTCAGCCCCGCGCTGCAGGCCGCGCTCGCGCAGCGTCTGGCGCGCGGCGAGCAGAGCCTGGTGTTCCTCAACCGCCGCGGCTATGCGCCGGTGCTGTCCTGCACCGCCTGTGGCTGGGTCAGCCGCTGTCCGCATTGTTCGGCCAACCTGGTCGTGCACCTCGCCGATCGCCGCCTGCGCTGCCACCATTGCGGCTGCGACGGCCCCATCCCGCCTGCCTGCCCGAGCTGCGGCAACCAGGACATCCAGCCCTTCGGTCGCGGTACGCAGCGCATCGAGGCCCGGCTGGCCGAGCTCTTTCCGCAGGCGCGCGTGCTGCGTGTCGACCGCGACGCGGCACGCACCCGCAAGCAGTGGGAAGCGTTGCTCGACACCATCGCCGCGGGCGAGGCTGACATCCTCGTCGGCACCCAGATGATGGCCAAGGGCCACGACTTCCCCAAGCTGACGCTGGTCGGCGTGATCGCGGCCGACGCGTCCCTGCATGCGGCCGATTTCCGCGCCCCGGAGCGCCTGTTCCAGCAGCTCATGCAGGTCGGTGGCCGCGCCGGGCGCGGTGAGCTGGCGGGCGAGGTGCTGATCCAGACCGAGTATCCCGCCCACCCGCTCTACCAGCATCTGGCCCGCCACGACTTCGACGCCTTCGCCCGCATGGCGCTGCAGGAGCGCCGCAGCGCGGGCTTCCCGCCCTTAACCTACCAGGCCATGTTGCGCGCCGATGCGCCCGCGCTCGATGATGCGGTCGAGTTCCTGCGCCATGCCCGCCGCCTGGCGCAGGAGCGCGCGCCCGAGGGGCTGCGCATCTTCGACCCGGTGCCGATGCGCATGACGCGCCTGGCACGGCGCGAGCGCGCGCAGCTGCTCGTCGAGGCCGACCAGCGCGGCCCGCTGCAGATCTTCCTCGCCGACTGGCTGGCGCTGCTGTACCGCCAGCGGACCGCACGCGAGCTGCGCTGGCAGATCGACGTCGACCCGCTCGAGGTGTGACCGCCCGGCGCGATTCGGCCCGCGCTGCCTGGACAAGGCCCCAGCCTGGGCTACCCATCGTGGGCGCTGATGCGGCATGATGCCGCCCAGGAGGCGCTGCCCGGGCCGTCCGCTTGCGGTGACAGCCGGGGCCCATCGAACGCCGTGAACGGAGAGCCATCCATGCGCCGAGCTTTTCCGCTACACCTGCATGTCGTGGCGCTTGCCCTCGGCCTCATCCTGCTCGTCGGCGGGATGCTGGCCGTCATCGGCCAGCACCTGACGCGCAACATGATGGCCGCCGTGGCCGAGGACCTGTCGCTGCGCATCAACCGCGAGGTGCGCGGCAGCCTGCACCGGCTCGTGCTGCCGGCGGACATGGCGCTCAGGCTGCTGCAGCAGGACGTGCTCGCCCAGGCCGCGACCCTCGAGCAGCGCCTGCAGCGCCTGCCGGCGGTGCGTGCCGTGCTGCAGGGCTCGACGGCCCTGTCGTCGATCTACGTCGGCTATGGCGACGGCCAGTTCTTCTTCACCCGCCGCCTCGGCGGCGACGCGGAGCGGGCACGCTTCGACGCGCCGCCGCAGGCCGCCTACCTGGTGCAGAGCATCGACCGCGACGGCGCCGGGCTGCACGGCCGCTATCTGTTCTTCGACGCCGAGCTCGGCCTCCTCGCCGAGGTGGCGCAGCCGCAGTATCCGGTCGAGTTCGATCCGCGCCGCCGCGACTGGCACCGCGATGCCCCGCGCAGCGGCGAAGTGCTGGTCACGCCGCCCTATCCCTTCTTCTCCGACCACCAGGTCGGCGTCACGCTGGCGCGACGGGTCGTTGGCAGCGAGGTGGTGATCGGTGCCGACATCCGCCTGCATACCCTGGGCGAGGGCCTGGCGCGACAGAAGGTCACGCCGGGCACGCGCCTGGCGCTGGTCGACGCCGCGGGGCGGGTGGTGGCGCAGGATGACCCCGACCTGCCGTCCGCCTTGCTCGACGAGGACGGCGCCCCCAGCCTGCTGAGCCTGGCGGCCTCGGCGCACCCGGCCTTTGCCGGCCAGGATGGCCTCATCGCCGCGGCCCTGGCCGCCCCCGAGCGCTCGATCGTGCGCACCGTCCTTGCCGGCGGCGAGACCTGGCTGGTCAGTGCCGCGGCGCTGCGGGTGGACGATGCCCTCTCGCAGCTCATCGTGATGGCGATCCCCGAGCAGGAACTGATGGCGGCCGCCCACCGTCAGCGCGATGCCGCGCTCGCGGTCACTGCCCTCGTGCTGTGCATCGCGGTGCCGCTGGCGTGGCTGCTGGCGCGCCAGATCGCCAGTCCGCTGCGCGTGCTCGCGGGCGAGGCAGATGCGATTCGGCGCTTCAACTTCGGCCAGGTCGGGGTGACCCGATCCTATATTCGCGAGGTGGCGCTGCTGGGCGACACCATGGACGCCATGCGGCGCACCATCCGTCGCTTTCTCGAACTCAACACGGCGGTGGCCGGCGAGGCGGACTTCGACCGTCTGCTGCCGCGCCTGCTGGGCGAGACCCTGTCGGTCACCCAGGCCCTGGGCGGCGTGCTCTACCTCGCCAGCGACGGTCACCTGGCGCCGGTGGCGACGCTCGATGGCGAGGGCCGGCCGCTGCCCGATACCGCGCCGTGGGCCGCAACCGACGCCGAGGCCGGGCAGTGGCAGCGCGCGCCTGTCCCCGGTCAGCAGGCCCATGCGGCGCGTCCGCTCGACGCGCTGGGGCCGTTGCTGGGCGCCGCGCTCGCCGCTGGAGACGTGCGCACGGCGGCGCTGACCGAGGCCGACCTTGCCGCGCTCGGCCTGCAGGTGCAGGCCGGCGCGCTCGGGGCATCGCACGCCATCGGCGTGCCCTTGCTCAACCGTCAGGATGAACTCGTCGGCGCGATGCTGCTGCTGCTCGATGCGCCGGCCGATGCGGACCGCCTGGCCTTCGTCGGCGCGCTGTCCGGCTCGGCGGCGGTGACGCTCGAGGCGCGCGCGCTGATCGCGGCGCAGAAGACCTTGTTCGAGGCCTTGATACGCATGATCGCCGGCGCCATCGATGCCAAGAGCGAGCACACCGGCGGCCATTGCGCGCGCGTTCCGGAGCTCGCCCGCCTGCTCGCCCAGGCCGCCTGCGAGGCGAAAAGCGGGCCCTTCGCCGACTTCACGCTCGACGACGACGGCTGGGAGACCCTGCGCGTCGCCGCCTGGATGCATGACTGCGGCAAGATCACCACGCCCGAGTACGTCGTCGACAAGGCGACCAAGCTGCAGGCCTTGTACGACCGCATCCACGAGGTGCGGATGCGCTTCGAGGTCCTCAAGCGCGAGACCGAGCTGCGCTGCCTGCAGGACATCCTGGACGGGGCCGAGGCGAGTGCGCGCGAGCAGGTGCGCGATGCCGAGCTTGCCGCGCTGGACGAGGATTTCGCCTTCATCGCGCGCTGCAACCAGGGCAGCGAGTCGATGGCCGAGGCCGACGTCGAGCGCCTGCAGCGCATCGCCGCACGGACCTGGACGCGTACCCTGGACGACCGCATCGGCCTGTCGCACGAGGAAGCGGCACGCAAGGCCAGCGTCCCGGCGCCCGCGCTGCCGCACCCCGAGCCCGTGCTGGCCGATCGCCCCGAACACCGCTTCCCGCGCCGCGCCGAGGACTGCTTCGACGCCGACAACCCGTGGGGCTTCCGCATGAAGGTGCCGCGCTGGAAGCAGGACCTCGGCGAGCTGCACAACCTTGGCGTGCGCTACGGCACGCTGACCGACGAAGAGCGCTACCTGATTAACGCCCACATCATCCAGACCGAGATCATGCTGCGCCAGCTACCCTTTCCGCGCCATCTGGTCACGGTGCCCGAAGTGGCCGCCTCCCACCACGAGAAGATGGACGGCAGCGGCTATCCCAAGGGCCTGACTGCCGATCAGATGAGCCCGCTGGCACGCATGATGGCGATCGCCGACATCTTCGAGGCGCTGACCGCGCGCGACCGCCCCTACAAACGCGGCAAGACCCTGTCCGAATCGCTCGCCATCATGGCGCGCATGGCGCGCGAGGGCCATGTCGATCCGGATCTGTTCGCCCTGTTCGTGCGCTCCGAAGCCTACCTCGCCTATGCGCAGCGCTTCATGGAGCCGACCCAGATCGACGCGGTCGACGCGGACGCGCTGCTTGCCGGCAACCCGGCCGGCTGAGGACGCCGGCGCCCGGCAGGATCAGCCGATGCGGTCGGCGGCGTCGCGGTACAGGTCCATCGCTTCCTCGCGGCTGCCGGCGCTGACGCCCAGGTCGCGCACCAGGCCGTCGTGCAGGCTGTAGCACCAGCCATGCACGGTGACGTGCTGCCCGCGCTGCCAGGCCTCGCGCAGGATCGAGGTCTGGCACACATTGACCACCTGATGCATGGCGTTGAGCTCGCACAGGCGGTCCAGCCGTGCGCTGGCGTCCTCGAGGCGGTCGAGGCGTTCGAGGTGACGGTCGCGCACGTCCTGGATGTGACGCAGCCAGTTGTCGGTGAGGCCGGTGCGATTGTCGTTGAGCGCCGCCTTCACGCCGCCGCAGCCGTAGTGGCCGACCACCAGGATGTGCTTGACGCGCAGGAACTCGACCGCGTAGTGGATCACCGACAGCGCGTTGAGGTCGGTGTGCACGACCACGTTGGCGATGTTGCGATGGACGAAGATCTCGCCCGGCGCCAGGCCGACGATCTGGTTCGCCGGCACCCGGCTGTCCGAGCAGCCGATCCACAGATATTGCGGCGACTGCTGGTTGACGAGGCGGGCGAAGAACTCGGGGTCCTCGGCGTGCATGCGCTCTGACCAGTTCTTGTTGTTGGTGAAGAGGTGCTCGATCGACTGGGACATGGTGGGCTTGGCTGCGCGGGGCTTGAACTCAGGGGCGCCAATTATGAACAGTCGTCTCTGCCCTTGCCAGCGCGGTCGCGGGCGCTGCGTTCATGTCGCGTTCAGCCCTTTCGTGGAAGAATCGCATTGCATCCGGCGCACGGCTGCCCGCTGCGCCACCAATCCGCCACTGACCGCATTGCCTGCAGAGAGACCCGCATGAGCCCCGAACAGCAACAAGCCATCCTCGCCATCGGCCTACTTGCCGCCTTCGCCGACGGCGCCCACGATGCGCGCGAGCGCGAACAGATCCGTCAGCTGGCCGAGTCGCTCGTCGGCGATGCCGGCGCTGCCGGTCTCGCCGGCCTGTACCAGCAGGTGCTGCTCAAGCGCTTGCGGCTGCAGGACGCGGTCGCGCCGCTGACCGATCCGGCCCACCGCCAGCTCGCCTATGAGATGGCGGTGTGCGTCTGCGATGCGGACGGCCACCTGAGCGCTGCGGAGCGGGACTTCCTCGACACGCTGGCGTCCGCCCTCGGCCTGGGCGCCGCGCTCACCGCGCCGATCGAAGAGCAGGCCGGGGAGATGGCCGAACTCGCCGAGACCGCCGCGCCGGCCAGCGTCGCCAGCCTCCCCCCGGCGCCCCTCGAACCGCCGCCGGCGCCCGCGGCGCCGCCCGCCGATGCCGAAACCGAGCGCCGCATCCTCAACCAGGCCATCCTGTGCGGCGCGCTCGAGCTGCTGCCGCAGTCGTGGGCATCGATGGCGATCATTCCGCTGCAGATCCGTCTCGTGTACACGATCGGCAAGGCGCATGGCTACGAGCTCGATCAGGGCCATATCCGCGAGCTGCTGGCCACCGTCGGTGTCGGCATGGGCTCGCAATACCTCGAGCAGTTCGGCCGCAAGCTGATCGGAGGCCTACTCGGCAAGATCGGCGGCGGCCTCGGCCGCGGCGTCGGTCGCGCCGCCACCGGCATGGCGTTCTCGTTCGCCACCACCTATGCGCTCGGCCAGGTCGCGCGGCGCTACTACGGCGGCGGTCGACAGATGAGCACCGCCTTGCTCAAGGACAGCTATGCCGAACTGCTCGGACGCGCCAAGGGCATGCAGAGCCAGTACCTGCCTCAGATCGAGGACAGGGCGCGCACGCTCGACATGCAGCAGGTGATCGGGATGGTGCGCGGATCATGACCGCTCTGGAGCTCGGGCGCCGCTGGAGGGGGGGGCTGTGCCTGCTGGCCGCGGTCCTCGCCCTGGGCCTCTCGGGCGCGGCGCCGGCAGGCGATCGCGGCGACCATGAGCGCGCGCGCCAGGCGCTCGAGTCGGGCGAGATCCTGCCGCTGCGAACGGTGCTCGAGCGCGTCGAGCGCGATTTTCCGGGGCAGCTGGTCGAGGTCGAGCTCGAGCGTGACGACGGCCAGTGGCTGTACGAGATCAAGCTCATCCGCAGCGGTGGCGAGATCCTGAAGCTCGAGGTCGACGCCCGCGACGGCACGCTGCTCGGCCTGGAAGGACGGGTCGGCAAGGATGGCAGAAAGGAGCGCGACTGATGCGCATCCTGGTCGTCGAGGACGAGCCCGCGCTGGCGGTGCAGCTCGATCAGGCACTCGCCGCCGCCGGCTATGCGGTCGATCTGGCCGACAATGGCCGCGACGCCTGCCATCTGGGCGAGCAGGAACCCTTCGATGCGGTGGTGCTCGACATCGGCCTGCCGCTGATGGATGGCATCAGCGTGCTCAAGCGCTGGCGTGCGGCCGGACGCTCGATGCCGGTGCTGATCCTGACCGCTCGCGGGGAGTGGCATGAGAAGGTCGCCGGCATCGATGCCGGCGCCGACGACTACCTGACCAAGCCCTTCCACATGGAGGAGCTGCTCGCGCGCCTGCGTGCGCTGATCCGGCGCGCCGCCGGCCAGGCCAGCGCCGAGCTGCGCTGCGGCCCGCTGGTGCTCGACACCCGCGGCGGCCGGGCGATGGCGGACGGCCAGGCGCTGGCCCTCACCAGCCACGAGTTGCGCGTGCTGTCCTATCTGATGCATCACGCGGGCGAGGTGGTGTCGCGCAGCACGCTGACCGAGCACATCTACGCTCAGGACTACGACCGCGACTCCAACACCATCGAGGTTTTCGTCGCCCGCCTGCGCAAGAAGCTGCCGCCCGGCCTGATCGAGACGGTGCGCGGCCTGGGGTACCGGCTGTCGTGCCCGGACTGAAGCCCCGTGCCGACGATCGCGCCGTCGCGCCCGCCGGCGCAGGAGGGTCGCTGCGCCGGCGCCTGCTGCTCGGCACCCTGGCCTGGATCCTGGCCTCGCTGCTGATCGCTGGCTGGGGCCTGGGCCGGCTGTTCCAGCAGCACGTCGAACGCCAGCTCGATGCCGAGCTCGGCATCCACCTCAACCAGCTTGCCGCCGCGCTGGCGCTCGATGCCGATGGCCGGCCGCTGTACACGCCGGCGCTCAGCGATCCGCGCTTCGCCCGGCCCTATTCCGGCCTGTACTGGCAGATCGACCGCCTCGCCGCGCCCGGCGAACTCGCTGCCCAGCCCGCGCTGCTGCGCTCGCGTTCGCTGTGGGACGCCGTGCTGAGCGTGCCCGTCGATGCGCTCGCCGACGGCGAGCTCCATGTGCACCGCGTCGAGGGCCCGGACGGCCAGGCGCTGCGCATGATCGAGCGCGTACTGCGCCCGGCCGAACGTCCCGAACAGGCCTTGCGCCTGATCCTCGCCGCCAACGAAGCCCTGGTCGACGCGCCGGTGGCACGCCTGCACGGCGTGCTGGTGCTGGCGCTCGGCGTGCTTGCCGCCGGGCTGGCGAGCGCGGCGGTGGTGCAGCTGCGCCTCGGGCTGGCGCCGCTCGCCCGCCTGCGCGACGCCCTGGCGGCGGTTCATCACGGGCGGCGCAGCGCCATCGAGGGCCGCTTCCCGTCCGAGATCCAGCCCCTGGTCGACGAGTTCAACGCCGTGCTGGCGCGCAATGCCGAAGTCGTCGAGCGCGCCCGCACCCAGGCCGGCAACCTCGCCCATGCGCTGAAGACGCCGTTGAGCGTGCTCGCCAACGCCGCGGCGCGTGACGACGGGGCGCTGGCGAAGCTGGTCACCGAGCAGGTCGGGCTGGCGCGCACCCAGGTCGACTACCACCTCGCGCGTGCGCGCGCCGCCGCCGCGGCCGGCCTGCCGGGCCAGCGCACGCCGCTGCGGCCGGTGCTGGAGGGCCTGCTGCGGCTGATGGACAAGGTCCACGCCGAGCGCGGGCTGCAGCTTCGCATCGTCGACTGCGCACCGACGCTCGCCTTCCGCGGCGAGGTCCAGGACCTGCAGGAGCTGCTCGGCAACCTGCTCGACAACGCCTGCAAGTGGGCCGCGACCACGGTCGAGCTGCGCTGCCAGCAGGCCGGCGAGCAACTGTGCGTGCTCATCGACGACGACGGCCGCGGTCTGCCGGAAACGGCACGCGAGGCCGTCTTCGCGCGCGGCGCCCGCGCCGACGAGCGCGCCCCGGGCTCCGGGCTCGGCCTGGCGATCGTGCGTGAGCTGGCCGAGCTCTACGGCGGCAGCGTTGCCCTCGAAGCCTCGCCGCTGGGCGGCGTGCGCGCCGCGCTGCGCCTACCCGCCGGTTGAGCGTGGCGCCATGCGGCGCTCACCAGATACCGATCGCCTCGAGCTGGCGTGTCGCCGCCTCGGCCCAGCCACGGTTGGCGGCGGGGCTGGCCGGGCTGGGGTGCAGGATGCGGCCGAACCTCAGCCCGGCAGTCCCGGCCAGGGCCTCGCTGGCGCGCTTCTCTGCCCAGTTGCCGATGCCGATCACCCATTCGGGTTGCAGGGCCCCGACCAGGCTGCGCAGGTGGGCGTCACAGGCCTCGAGCAGGGGCCGCTGCTCGGCGACCGGCAGCTTGTCGGGGGTCAGGTTACGACCGCCCTCGAAGAAGGCGAGCGGGCAGTAGTTGGCGACGAAGTGGTCGGCGAAGAAGGCTTCCGGGGTGCCGAAGCGGGCGCGGAACAGGCCCCACAGGCGCTGACCGCTGACCTCGGCGCGGGCGCAGGCGAAGCCTTCCACCGGGCGCTTGGGGTTGCTCTCGCGCGGCTGGCCGACCGGGCCTTCCAGCCCGAGCCAGTCGCGTGCGCTGGCGATCTCGCCGAAGGGCACGCCGATCTGCGCCATGCCGAAGGGGCCAGGGTTCATGCCGACGAAGACGACGCGCTTGCGCCCGGCGCCGAAGCGCTCGAGGTAGCGCAGGTGCACCGCCCAGGCGTAGTCGAGCGGGTTGTAGACATGGGTGACGGGCGGGGCGAAGCGCATCGCGTCCACCTGCGTGGACAGGGTGCGCGCGGCGTCGATCAGGGTCTGGGTGGTCATGGCGCAAGCACGAGGCTGAACACGAACTTGATGAGGTAGAGCGCGGCCATGCCGGCGCCGATGGTGGCGAGCACATTGCGCGTGCGCCAGGCCACCAGCACCGCGATCAGCGCCGCCCACGGGCGGGGGCTGGCGACGGCGAGCACGACCTCGCCGCCGGCCACGAACAGCGCGCTCGCGGTCAGCGCGGCAAAGCTCGCCGGCGCGATGTGGCGGCACAGCGCGTGCAGCCAGCCGGGCAGGCTGCGGCTGGCGAAGAGGCCGATCATGGCGTAACGGTAGAGGTAGGTCAGGGCGCCGACCACGACCAGCAGCAGGAGCAGGGTGGTCGTGCTCATCGCACCCGCTCCAGCCGGCGCACGGTCCACGCGCCCGCGAGCAGGCCGAGCACGATCGCCGCCACCAGGCCGAGCTTGTAGGGCAGGGCGGCGAACACCAGCGCGCCGACGGCGGCAACGAGCGCAGCGGCCTGGCCGGCGTGCTCGCGCAGCAGCAGGGTCAGCAGCGCGATGAAGGTCAGCGGCACGGCGAAATCGAGCTCCCACTCGGCCGGGATGGTGGCGCCGAACAGCAGGCCGGCCGCGGTGGACAGCTGCCAGCCTGCCCACAGCGTGAAGCCGGCGCCGAGGAAGTACCAGTGGCGATGGTCGGGCGCTTCTGCGGCCTCGGTGGCGCCGGAGTCGGTCGGTGGTGCGCTGCCGGCTTCGGCCTCGTGGCGGCGCTGGTAGCGCAGCACCGCCACCGCGTAGGCCTCGTCGGTCAGCACATAGGCCAGCAGCAGGCGCCAGCGCCGCGGCAGGTGGCGCACGTAGGCCGCCATCGACGCGCTGTAGAGCACATGGCGCAGATTGAGCAGGCCGGAGGTAAGCGCGATCGGCATGAAGCCCGCGCCGGCGGCCAGCATCTGCACGATGACCAGTTGCGCGGCGCCGGCGAAGACCACCGCCGAGGCCAGCTGCGCGATCCAGGCCGGCACGCCGGCGGCGAGCGCGGCGATGCCGTAGATCATGCCGAAGGGCGCCACGCCCAGCAGCAGCGGCGATTCGTCACGACAGCCGGCGAGGAACTCGCCGCGACGGGAGGGGAGGCGTACGGACGTCACGGCGGCTTCAGGCAGTGGCGGCTTCCGTGCGCGGGGTGCGATCGCCGTGCCAGGGCGCGACCTTGAACAACAGCAGCATGCCCGGCACCGCGAGCGCGAAGCACAGCCAGAAGAAATTGGTCCAGCCGAGCGCTTCGACCAGCCAGCCGGCGGTGGCGTTGATGAAGGTGCGCGGCACCGCCATCAGGCTGGTGAATAGCGCGAGCTGGGTGGCGGTGTAGGCCGGGTGGGTGCTGCGCGCCATGAAGGCGACGAAGGCGGTGGTGCCCAGGCCGGCGCCGATCGCCTCGCCAGCGATCACGGTGGCGAGCACCACCAGCCGTGCCGGGGTGGACTCGCCGGGGCCCAGCCAGGCCATCCAGACGAAGCCGAGGATGGTGACGAACTGCACCACGCCGAAGATCCACAGCGCACGGTTGATGCCGAGCTTGAGCATCCAGATGCCGCCGAGGATGCCGCCGATCACCATCGGCCACAGCCCGGCGTTCTTGGCGATGACGCCGATCTCGGTCTTGCTGTAGCCCATGTCGAGGTAGAAGGGCGTGGCGAGCGCGGTGCACAGCGAGTCGCCGAGCTTGTAGAAGAACAGGAAGGCCAGCACCAGCAGCGCCGACTGCACGCCGTGGCGGCCGAAGAACTCGCGGAAGGGCTCGACCACCGCGTCGCGCAGGGTGCGCGGCGTGCCGGCGGCGGCGAGCGGCTCCTTCACCCGCAGCGTCATTGCCAGGCCGGGGAGCATGAACGCCGCGGTGATCACGAACACCTGGCTCCACGGCAGGTGGTCGGCCAGGATCAGCGACAGCGAGCCGGGCACCAGGCCGGCGATGCGGTAGGCGTTGACGTGGATCGCGTTGCCCAGACCGAGTTCGGCATCAGGCAGGATCTCGCGGCGGAAGGCGTCGAGCGCGATGTCCTGGGTCGCCGACAGCAGGGCCAGCGCGGCGGTGAGGCCGACCACCAGCGCCAGATGGTCGACCGGGGAGAGCTGGCCGAGCCAGGCGATGGACGCGAGCAGGCCGAGCTGGGAGACGAACATCCAGCTGCGCCGTCGCCCCAGCCAGGGCAGGATGCCGTAGCGGTCGAGCAGCGGCGCCCACAGGAACTTCCAGGTGTAGGGGAACTGGATCAGCGCGAAGGCGCCGATCGCCTTCAGCGACAGGCCCTCTGTCTTGAGCCAGGCCGGCACCAGGTTGAGCAGCAGGTAGAGCGGCAGGCCGGAAGCGAAACCGGTGAAGATGCAGATCAGCATCCGGCGGTTGAGCAGGGCGGCGAGCCAGGCGGGTGTCCGGGGGGGGGAAAGGCTCGTGGACAAGTCGGTTGGGGCGGCGTTGCGTGGAGGCGCATTATCGCAGATCATCGGCGCCCCGCTGGTTTACACAATTCGCTACGTTGCTTGCGTCCGGCGCCAACTGCGCCAACAATGCGTGAAAAGCAAATTTCCCCTTCCAGGAGCTCGTTTTTTATGTCCTACACGGTGACCGTCGTTTTCGGTGTCGATCGCGAGTACGAGTTTTCGCTGCACGACAGCGAGGTGGCCTCCCTGACCAAGGATCAGGCGCGTAGTTGGCTGGCGCGCGAATTCGAGGAACTCGAATGCACGCCGTCGAACCCGATGGGCAAGGTGCTGGTGCTCGACATGATCCTCAATGTCGCCAAGTACGGTGGAGAAGGCCGCTTCGAGCAGGGGACCGACTGGGCGAAGAAGTTTGCCGCGGTCACCGCCGCGGCGCTCGACCGTCCCGCCATTCGTGTCGACGTCGCCGCCTTCGTGGTCGGCTGAGTTCTTTCTCCTGCTGCGCCCGGGTCGCACGGCCGGGCGCTCACCCAGCGGCACGCACCAGGGCCCCGAGCAGGGCCGGTAGGGTGTGCGAGCCCGCGTCCTCGATGACCTGCAGCCGCAGCGCGCCGGTACGACGGTTGGGCGAGTCGGTGCGCGTCTGTCGCCACAGCGTCTCGAGCGTGGCTTCCATGAAGGTGCGGTTGGTGCGAGTGTCGATCAGCAGGACCCGCTTCCTCGCCGGCACGAAATCGAGCAGCTGCTGCCGTTCGTAGCGGCAGCCCTGGTGCTGCGGTGAGAAGCTGCGCAGGTCCATCAGGATGGCGTCGGCCTTGCGCGTCAGTGCCCAGGCGGCGAAAGCCAGCAGCAGGATGAGGGAGGCCATGCCCACGGCGAGGCGCTGGGCTGGCGTGACGGCGACGAGGAGGCCGATGGTGAGCGCGGTCGGCCATGCGCAACAGGACAGCAGCCACAGCAGGCGCGCCAGCGCGAAACCGCCTTCGGCCCCGGCGAAGTGCATCCAGGCGCCGCTCAAGGTCAGTGCATGGAGCAGCCCGGCGACGATGTGCACGGTGCGCAGCGCCCACAGGGATCGGCGCATGCCGGCGGCGATCGGCGCCGCGCCGCTGGTGCGCGCCATCGAGCGCAGCACGGCGCGCCGATAGAGCGCCAGCGACAGCCACGAAACCGGCAACGTGAGGACCGCGCCGAGCAGGATCAGGAAGGGCAGCGCACCGGTGCCGATGAGTACCGCTTGTCCGCCGTCTTCCATGCCGCTCCGCCTCCAGCCGGTGATGCGGCGTGCCGGCGGCGCCAGCACGCCTCGGGTCGGTATAGAGGCTGCCGGTTCGAGCACTGCGCGGCCATCCGGGGCCGCGGTGTGGTTCAGGCGCTGCGTCCCAGCCGATACACCGCCACGCTGGCGAGGAAGTTGGGTTCCTCGAGCATCAGCTTGCCTTCGTCGAAAGCCAGCCGCTCGCGCACCGCGATGCCGTTCATCTCGCACAAGGCGTCGAAGTCGGCGATGGTGAAGAAGCGCACGTTGGGCGTGTTGTACCACTGGTGTGGCAGGCTCTCGGACACCGGCATGCGGCCGTTGAGGATGCTCTGGCGGTGGCGCCAGTAGCCGAAGTTGGGGAAGCTCACCACCGCCTCGCGGCCCACGCGCAGCATCTCGTGCAGGATGCCCTGGGTGTTGTGCATGGCCTGCAGCGACAGGCTCATGATGACGTGGTCGAAGAAGCCGTCTTCCAGCCCCACCAGACCTTTCTCCAGGTCCATCTGGATCACGTTGACGCCGTTCCTGACGCTCGCCAGCAGCTTGTCGGGGTCGTTCTCGACGCCGTAGCCCTGGACCTGGCGCACCTCCATCAGGTGGCGTAGCAGGTCGCCGTCGCCGCAGCCGAGGTCGAGCACCTTCTCGCCGGGCTCGATCCACTGGGTGATCACTTCATAGTCGTAGCGGTAGGCACTCATCTCATACCTCGATGCGGTCGAACCAGGCCGACAGCAGCTTGTGATAGCGCGTCTCGTCGAGCAGGAAGGAGTCGTGGCCGGCCGGGCAGTCGATCTCGGCGTAGCTGACGTTGCGCTTGTTGTGCAGCAGCGCATAGACGATCTCGCGCGAACGTTCGGGCGAGAAGCGCCAGTCGGTGGTGAAGGACACCACCAGGAAGTCGGCCGTGGCGCGCGCCAGCGCGGCGGACAGATTGCCGCCGTACTCGAAGGCGGGGTCGAAGTAGTCGAGCGCCTTGGTCGTCAGCAGGTAGGTGTTGGCGTCGAAGTAGCCGGCGAACTTGTCGCCCTGGTAGCGCAGGTAGGACTCGATCTCGAACTCGACGTCGTAGCTGTAGGTGTTGCGGCCGTGGCGCAGGCTGCGGCCGAATTTCTCCGCCATCGAGTCGTCGGACAGGTAGGTGATGTGGCCCACCATGCGCGCCAGCTTGAGGCCGCGTGCCGGCACCACGCCATGCTCGTAGAAGTGGCCGCCGTGAAAGTCGGGGTCGGTGAGGATGGCCTGGCGTGCGACCTCGTTGAAGGCGATGTTCTGTGCGGTGAGCTTGGGCGCGGCGGCGATCACCGCGACGTTGCGCACGCGCTCGGGATACTGCAGCGCCCACGACATCGCCTGCATACCGCCCAGGCTGCCGCCGACGATGGCGGCGAAGCTGTCGATGCCGAGCCGGTCGGCGAGGCGCGCGTGCGACTCGACCCAGTCCTCGACGGTGACGAAGGGGAAGTCCGCCCCCCACAGCCTGCCGGTCGCGGGATTCATCTGGTTGGGACCGGACGAGCCGTAGCAGCCGCCGAGGTTGTTGACGCCGATGACGAAGAACTTGCGCGTGTCGAGCGGCTTGCCCGGGCCGATCAGGTTGTCCCACCAGCCGACGTTATGCGGCGCGTCGGCGTAGGTGCCGGCGACGTGATGCGAGCCCGACAGCGCATGGCACACCAGCACCGCATTGCTGCGCGCGGCGTTGAGGGTGCCGTAGGTCTCGTACACCAGGTGGTAGTTGTCCAGCGTGCCGCCGCTGCGCAGCGCGAGTGGCTGCGCAAACTCGGCCCGCTGCGGCGTGACCATGCCGACCGATTGGGGTTGGATCATTTTCGTCATGTACAAAACAAAAAACCCAGCCGGCTGGAAACGCGGACTGGGTGCCCTCGCTTTAGCCGTATTTGTTGAGCGCCCGCAAGCTGTTGGTCAAATCGGCGCTAGGTGTGCGGAACTTAGCGCCCGCTCGCGGAAAAGTCAAACCCGCGGGCGTGATAAGATTTTCGCCCGATCCTCTTCCATCAAGGCCATGATCCAGGTCATTCTCAACGGCCAGTCCGAATCGCTGCCGCCCGATCTTTCCGTCCTCGCCCTGCTCGAAGCCCGTGGGCTCGCAGGCAAGCGTCTGGCGGTCGAACGCAACGGCGAGATCGTGCCCAAGGCGCGCCATGCCGAGGTCAAGCTCGCCGACGGCGATCGGCTCGAGATCGTCGTCGCCGTCGGCGGCGGCTGAGCACCGGCCGCCGGCCGCTGCGCCCCCGTCCCTTAGTTTTCCACCCCATCAGCACAGAACAGGCTTCCATCATGAACGACCCCCTGGTCATTGCCGGCAAGGCCTACAACTCCCGCCTCCTCGTCGGCACCGGCAAGTACAAGGACTTCGCCGAGACCCGCGCGGCGATCGACGCCAGTGGCGCCGAGATCGTCACCGTCGCCATCCGCCGCACCAACATCGGCCAGAACCCGGACGAGCCCAACCTGCTCGAGGTGCTGCCGCCGGAGAGATTCACCATCCTGCCCAACACCGCCGGCTGTTATAACGCTGACGACGCGGTGCGCACGCTGCGCCTGGCGCGCGAACTGCTCGACGGCCACGCGCTGGTCAAGCTCGAGGTGCTCGGCGACCCCAAGAGCCTTTTCCCCAACATGCCCGAGACGCTCAAGGCCGCCGAGACCCTGGTCAAGGACGGTTTCGACGTCATGGTGTACTGCGCCGACGACCCGATCCAGGCGAAGATGCTGGAAGACATCGGCTGCTGCGCGATCATGCCGCTGGCCTCGCTGATCGGCTCCGGCATGGGCATCCTCAACCCGTGGAACCTGCGCCTGATCATCGACAACGCCAAGGTGCCGGTGCTGGTCGATGCCGGCGTGGGCACGGCGTCGGACGCCGCGATCGCGATGGAGCTGGGCTGCGACGGCGTGTTGATGAACACCGCGATCGCCGCCGCCGGCCGTCCGGTGCTGATGGCGAGTGCGATGCGTAAGGCGGTCGAGGCCGGGCGCGAAGCCTTCCTCGCCGGGCGCATGCCGCGCAAGTTCTATTCGGCCGACCCGAGCTCGCCGACGCAGGGGCTGATCGGTTCATGAGCGAAGTACGCGACGAAGCCGTGGCCGGCGTCGAGATCATCGGCCGCGACAGCCCCGAGCATCGCTTCTCCAGCCGCAGCATCCGCAGCTTCGTGCTGCGCCAGGGGCGCATGTCGGAAGCGCAGCAGCGCTATCTTGATGACATGCTGCCGAAGATCGGCATCGACTACCGCGTCGCCCCGCTCGACCTCGACGCCGCCTTCGGCCGCCAGGCGCCGAAGATCCTCGAGATCGGTTTCGGCATGGGCGAGACCACGGCGAAGATCGCCGCCGCGATGCCCGACCACGACTTCCTCGGCATCGAGGTGCACACGCCCGGTGTGGGCGCGCTGTGCAAGCTGATCGCCGAGGGCAATCTCACCAACCTGCGCATCATGCAGCACGACGCGGTCGAGGTGATGCGCGACATGATCGCCGACGGTGCCCTCGCCGGCGTGCATCTGTTCTTCCCCGACCCGTGGCGCAAGAAGCGCCACTTCAAGCGTCGCATCGTGCAGGCCGACTTCGTCGCCCTGGTGGCGCAGAAGTTGGCCCCCGGCGGCTACTTCCACTGCGCCACCGACTGGGAGGACTACGCCCACTGGATGCTCGAGATCCTGTCCGCCGAGCCCCTGCTGCAGAACACCGCCGACGGCTTTGCGCCGCGCCCCGACTACCGGCCGCTGACGAAATTCGAAAACCGTGGTCTGAGGCTGGGTCACGGCGTGTGGGACCTGGTGTTCCGCCGCCGCGCGGCCTGACCCTGAGCCGTTCGATGTGGACCCGACCAAGGACCTGAAGGCGTGATTCGAGGCCTGTTCCGTTTTCTCTTCAACGTGCTGCGCATGTTCGTGCGCCTGCTCGATCTCATCGTGCGCGGCGCCTTCTATGCGCTGATGATCTTCGGCATCGGCGTCCTCGTCGCCTTCTTCTTCAGCCCCGAGCCCGAGGTGCAGCCCGGTTCGGCGCTGGTGCTGCGGCCGGTGGGCGCGATCGTCGAGCAGCCCGCGCTCGAGCCGCCGCTGGCGCTGCTGCGTGCCGGTGGCGCGCCGGCCGGGCAGGTCAGGCTGGCCGACCTGGTCGAGGCGGTGCATGCCGCGCGCGACGACAGCCGCATCGGCGCGCTGGTGATCGAGACTGACGAGCTGATCGGCGGTGGCCTGTCCAAGCTCGCCGAGCTGCGTGCCGCGATCGCCGACTTCAAGACCTCGGGCAAGCCGGTGCTGGCGCGTGGCGAGCGCTTCACGCAGTCGCAGTACTACCTCGCCTCGGTGGCCGACGAAGTGCACCTGTCGGCCGACGGCTTCGTGCTGCTGCGCGGGCTGGCGCGCTACGGCACCTACTTCAAGGGCGCGCTCGACCACCTGGGGATCAAGGTGCATGTGTTCCGGGTCGGCCAGTACAAGTCCTTTTCCGAGCCCTTCACCCGCAGCGACATGTCGGAAGAGGACCGCGAGTCCTCTCGCGACCTGCTCGACGGCCTGTGGCGGGTGATGCGCGACGATATCGCCGCCGGGCGCAAGCTGACGCCGGAAGCGGTCGATGCGCACGTGAACGGCATCCGCGACGCGCTCGCCGCCAGCGCTGGTGATGCCGCCCGGGCCGCGCTCGAGGCCGGGCTCATCGATCGCCTGAGCACGCGCGACGAGTGGCGTGCGCGCCTGATCGAGGCGGTCGGCACCGCCGCCGGCGATGACGAGGTGCGCCGCATCGCCGTCGACCGCTACCTCGCCCTCATCGGCCAGGAAGCGGACGCGGCGGGTGCGCGCGTGGCGGTGATCGTGGCTCAGGGCACCATTGTCGATGGCATGGAGCCGACCGGCGTGGTGGCCGGCGACACCTTCGCGCGCCTGATCCGCTCGGTGCGCGAGGACGACAGCGTGAAGGCCGTGGTGATGCGCATCGACAGCCCCGGCGGCAGCGCCTGGGCCTCCGAGCTGATCCGCCACGAGCTCGAGCTCACCCGCCAGGCGGGCAAGCCGGTCATCGCCTCGATGAGCTCGGTGGCCGCCTCGGGCGGCTACTGGATCGCTGCCGGCGCCGACGAGATCTGGGCTGCGCCGGCCACCGTGACCGGCTCGATCGGCATCTTCGGCATGTTCCCCGAGTTCTCCGAGCCGCTGCGCCGGATGGGCATCGGCGTCGATGGCGTGGCCACCGCGCCGCTGGCGGGCGCGCTCGACCCGCGCCGCCCGCTCGACCCGGTGGCGGCCGAGGCGATGCAATTGAGCATCGAGCACGGCTATCGCCGCTTCCTGCAGACGGTGGCGAGCGCGCGCAACATGTCGATCGACGAGGTCGACGAGGTCGCGCGCGGCCGCGTGTGGACCGGCGCCGCGGCGGCCGAACTGGGCCTGGTGGACCACCTCGGCGGCTTGCGCGAGGCCGTCGCTGCCGCCGCCCAGCGCGCCGGCGTGGTCGACTACGAGGTGGTGTGGCCCGAGGCGCGCGAGTCCTTCGAGCAACGCCTGGTGCGCCGCCTGCTGCGCGCAGGCGAGGACCTGGGCCTCGATCTCGCCGGCTGGCGTGGCGCCGCTGCGCACACCGGCGCGCTCGCCAGCCTGGTCGGCGAGGTGCAGCGCTCGGCGGCCGAGCTGCTGCGCTGGAACGACCCGCAACACCTGTATCTGCACTGCCTGTGTGATACGCCCTGACACGCGTCCCTGACCTCGGCCCCTGACCCCAGCCTGCCTTCAACCCGCGAGGAGACCGCCTTGAAACTGACCAGCCAGAGCTTTACCGACGGCGCCGCCATTCCCGGCGAGTTCGCCTTCTGCATCCCGGCCGAGGAAGGCCACGTCTGCCTCGGCGCCAATCGCAACCCGCAGCTTGCGTGGTCGGACGTACCTGCGGGCACCAAGTCCTTCGTGCTGATCTGCCACGACCCCGACGTGCCGAGCAAGGGCGACGACGTGAACCAGGAAGGGCGCAGCGTGCCCGCCAGCCTGCCACGGGTCGATTTCTTCCACTGGGTGGTGGTGGACCTGCCCGCCGAGCTGCGTGCGATCGATGCCGGCCACTTCTCGGGCGAGGTCACGCCCGGCGGCAAGCCCGGCCCCGAGACGGCGCTCGGCGCGCGCCACGGGGTCAACGACTACACCGCCTGGTTCGCCGGCGACGAGGCGATGAAGGGCGACTACCACGGCTACGACGGCCCCTGCCCGCCGTGGAACGACGAGATCGTGCACCACTACGTGTTCACGCTGTATGCGCTGGACGTGCCGCGCTGCGCGCTGGAGGGGCGCTTCACCGGGCAGGACGTGCGCGCCGCGATCGCCGGTCATGTGCTCGCCGAGGCCAAGCTCACCGGCACCTACACGCTCAACCCGGCCCTGCGGGCTTGAGCCGATGGCGGCTGCTGTCGGGCCTTAGTCCAGGCGAACGGAGATCCTGATGTTCGATTTCCTGCAGGGCTTCGCCTTTGGCCTGCTGTTGTCCTTCGTGCCCTGGTTCGTGACCGGGCTGTACGACCCGCGGCTGGTCGTGCCCGAGGAGCTGGCCTCGCGCTGGCAGGTGATCCTGCGCTACGCGGTGGCGATGCCCGCGGTGGCGATGCTGCTGTTCCTGACCTCGCTGTGGGGCGGCTTTGGCGCCAGCCTCGGCGGCTGGCTGGCCGGGCTGGCGGCGGTGCCGGTGGAGCTGTTCATCGAGCGGCGCTGGCGGCGCTGGCGTGCCGCGCGCGCCGGGCGCGATCGCGCCGCCGCCCGTGAGCGGCAGCGCCACGAGCTGGCCCAGGCGCGGCGCGAGCGCGACCTGCTGAGCCTGGACCCGGCGCTCGCGCCCACCGATGCTGACGCGGTCGTGCTGCAACTGTGGGAGGTCAAGCGCGAGCTGGTGGACCTGCGCCGGCCCGACCTCGCGGTGCAGGCCGACCGCCTGTTCACCCGCTACCACCGCGCGCTCGACGTGCTCGACGACAAGTTCGACGCGCGCGAAGTCACCTACGAGCGCGCCCGCGGCCTGGTCGGCGAGGTCAGCCGCGAGGCCGCCGCCGGGCTGGGCGCGATGGTCGAGCTAGTGCAGGGCAGCGCCGGCCTGGATGCCGACTTCGTCCGCGAACGGTTGGAGCGCGAGGCCGCACGGCTCAACCCCACCGAGCGCGAGGCCCTGCGCCGCCGGCTGGCGATCGCCGACGAGACCGAGCGCCGCCTGGCCGAGATCGCCGCCGGCAACGAGGCCGCGCTGACTGCGCTCGACGACGTCGCGGTTGCGGTCGCCCGTATCGATACCGGCCGCAGCCAGGGCGCCGCGGCCGGCAACATGGAGCAGGCGCTGCAGGAACTGCGCCGCTTTGCCGAGCGCGCCGGCCTGTACGACCGAAAGCCGTAACCCGAGGAGTGCTGCAATGACTTTGTCCCTGCCCCCGATCGAGGAGATCGCGCGCCAAGCGGTTCCGCCCCAGCCCGCGGACGCGCCCGAAGACCCCGAGCTCGCCGTCACCGCCGACGCCTTCGTGCGTGATGCCCTCGCCGCCGACGAGGCGGCGCTGCACCGCCAGCGCGAGGCGGTCGACAGCATGGGCGTCGAGCTGCAGCGTCAGGCGGCCTGGCGCAGCGAGATGCTGCAGGCGCCGATCCGCAAGCTCGCCCACCAGGGCGACGAGGGCGGCCCGGTCGCCCAGGCCCTGATCGCGCTGCGCGACAAGATGCAGGAGCTCGACCCCGCCCGCCAGAAGCTGAGCGGCGAAGGTCTGTCGCGCGCGCTGTCCTTCATCCCCGGTGTCGGCAAGCCCATGCAGCGCTACTTCCAGAAGTACGAGAAGGCGCAAGACGCGCTCGACGCCATCATCCGCGACCTGCAGGGCGGCGCCGACATGCTGCGCCGCGACAACCTCACCCTGGCCGACGACCAGCAGTCCTTGCGCGCCATCCTCGCCCAGCTCGAACGCCAGGTCGAACTCGGCCGCATGATCGACCGACGGCTGGCCCGCGAGGCCGCCTCGGCGAGCCTGCCCGCGCCGCGCCGCGCCTTCGTCGAGGAAGAGCTGCTGTTTCCGCTGCGCCAGCGCATCGTCGACCTGCAGCAGCAGGTGGCGGTGAGCCAGCAGGGCGTGCTCGCGCTCGAGGTCGTCATTCGCAACAATCGCGAGCTGGTGCGCGGCGTGGATCGCGCGATCAACGTCACCGTGTCGGCGCTCAACGTCGCCGTCACGGTGGCGCTCGGCCTGGCCAACCAGCGCCTGGTGCTCGACCGTGTCGCCGCGCTCAATGAGACCACCTCGGCGCTGATCGCCGGCACCGCCCAGGCGCTGCGCACCCAGGGCGTTGACATCCAGACCCGCGCCGCGTCGGCCATGCTCGACATGGGCCAGCTCGAGCAGGCCTTCGCCGACGTGATCGGCGCCATCGACGACCTGTCGCGCTACCGCCGCGAGGCCTTGCCCAGGCTCGACGCCCAGATCGATCGCCTCGCCGCATTGGCCAGCCAGGGCGAGCAGGCGATTCGCCGCATGGACGAAGGCAATCGCGCCGAGCCGGGGGCGCCGCTCCGCGACGGGCAATGAAGACGGGGCGGCGGATCGGCGGTGCAGTCGCGCAAGATGTGCGACAAGGTGTTGACGTTAACGTCAACGACCTGTTGAATGCAGGGCTGACCCCGCCAAAGCCCCGAACTGTCAAAGCCCACGCATGAGCACAGCCATTCAACCTACCACCGTGCGCGACGACTGGATTGCAGGCCGCCGTGGCCGCCTGTTCGTTCGCACCTGGTCGCCCGCGTCCCCCTCCAGCCTGGCGCCGATCGTGCTGCTGCACGACTCGCTGGGCTGCGTCGAGCTGTGGCGCGATTTTCCCGCCGCGCTGTGCGAGGCCACCGGCCGCCAGGTGATCGCCTACGACCGCCTCGGCTTCGGGCGCTCGGAGGCCTATCCCGGCGCGTTGGCGCTGGACTTTGTCGCCGCCGAGGCCGAAGGCGACTTTGCCGCGCTCACGCGCCAGCTCGGGCTCGAACGCTTCATCGTCTTCGGCCACAGCGTGGGTGGCGGCATGGCGGTGCACTGTGCCGCGCGCTTCCCCGATGCCTGCGTCGCACTGGTCACCGAGTCCGCCCAGGGCTTTGTCGAGGACCGCACCGTGCAGGGGATCGAGGACGCACGCCAGCTCTTCAAGGAACCGGGCGCCGTCGATCGCCTCAAGAAGTACCACGGCGAGAAGGCGCAATGGGTGCTGGATGCCTGGGTCAATTCCTGGCTGCATCCGGCCTTTGCGGACTGGTCGCTGCGGCCGGTCCTTCCCCAGGTGCAATGCCCGACCCTGGTCATTCACGGCATCGATGACGAGTACGGGTCGTCACGCCATCCCGAGATGATCGCAGCGCTGAGCGGAGGACCGGCGCAGCTCGAGCTCATGGCTGACACACGCCATGTGCCGCACCGGGAGAAGGCAGGCGAAGTGATCTGGATGCTCAGGCAGTTCAGCGACGGCCTGGCCGGCTAGGCCGCGAGCGTCGCGTACAGGGCCAGCACGGCGACGACGGCCGCGCCGGCGCTCATCACCAGCACCATGCCGGCGAGCATGTCCTTGACCTTGCCGATGGTGGGGTGGATCTCCGGATGCAGGTGGTCGGCCAGCGCCTCGATGGCCGAGTTCGCCAGCTCGGCGGCGAGCACCAGGGCCACGCACAGCGCGATCAGGCCCCACCACAGCGCCGCGGGCTGGACGATGGCGAACACGACCAGGGTGAGGATGCCGAGCCCGACCTCGATGCGAAAGTTGCGCTCGGCCGCCCACGCCCAATGGATGCCGGTGAAGGCGTTGCGGAGTTTTCTGGCAAAGGTCTGGTTCTTCATGGCTTCGGGCTGGCTGTATCGCGCGGTCGCGGCGCTCGCTCGACGCGGGCAAGCGCACCACGCTGGATTTTATCGTCGGCGCCGCCTAGCAGCCTGTCGGACTTGAAGCGGGCGGACGGCGTACCGGCCGGCGGGTTTTCATGATGTGAAAAATAATCGGCATTTCAGAGCCGAAAGGGCCTTCTTTTACGCGAAATCGTCATGCT